>NZ_JASPJU010000004.1:0-196408 GCF_030232435.1 Corynebacterium sp. MSK012 | reverse complement strand
CAACCTCGGCATCCAAAAAGGCTGGATCAAATAACCGCAACACGCCCGGAAAAGACACACTTTTCTTTACTTAACCCTGCCCACCGCCACCGAACATAAACGAAAAACCCGCCACCCAGACGCATTTTCATACGCCCTGGATGACGGGTACTTGCAGGGGCGACAGGACTCGAACCTGCAACCTGCGGTTTTGGAGACCGCTGCTCTACCAATTGAGCCACGCCCCTTCACCACCAGCGAAAGAACTTTTCAGTCCTTAGCTGACAATGTCCCACCTTACTGCATTGCTGCATAATCAAGGCGGGGTTCGACGAACATCACTGTCCGTAGTAGCGATGGGGGGGATCGAACCCCCGACCTCACGATTATGAGTCGTGCGCTCTCACCATCTGAGCTACATCGCCCCTATTCTCTACCGGACATAAGTCCGTATAAAAGAACAGAGCCCCCTGACAGAATCGAACTGTCGACCTTTTCCTTACCATGGAAACGCTCTGCCGACTGAGCTAAGGGGGCATCAGCATCCGTTGAACCCAGCACGTAACTCTGTGGCCAATTGTTGACCGCTTCGTTTCGCTCTGTGCTCTCCGTGAAGCCTTGCAAAGATTAACCCGAAATCACCACTAAGCACAAATCAGCAGGTAGGCAGCGGTATTTCTTGTCACGTTTGCAGACATTTGGCGCGCACTTATGGATAATCTATTCACTTATCGATGAGCCCCAGCGGAACCATAAGTGAATAGCTCATCGATGAGTGGCTGACCTCTAACTCGAGCCTCTAACTCGAGCCCCTGCCCCCGCTTAATCCAGAGCCCCTCACTCGAGCCCCTACCCCAAACCCCTGCCCCGCATCCCCACCAACGGCCCCTACAAACAAAAAATCACCGCGAGAAAGTTCTCGCGGTGATTTCACTGTGCCAGATGATGGATTCGAACCAACGAAGGCAATGCCGACGGATTTACAATCCGCTCCCTTTGGCCGCTCGGGCAATCTGGCGTGCACTCTTAAACGGTGCGAATGGAATGCTACCCACTACTCTGTCATTTACACAAATCGGCAGGTCGAGAGGATATTTCCCTACCTGGATTCACCCCTCAGCAGAGCTCAGCCCAGAGGAGAGCTCACCTCGGAGCAGTGCTCGCCCCTAGACCCATCTCGCCGATGGAGCTCAATCCGCTACCCCACGCGCTCCACGGTGTAGCGAGCAACGTGACGCAGGGCCTCCTTGGCCGCACAGTCAGGAAGGTCAGCGATGACGCGGTCGGACTCATCCAGCAGTTCATTGACCTTCTCCATCGCGCGAGCCACACCGTTGGTCTGAGCCAAAAGCTCGAGGGCCTCGTCGACAAGCGCGTCGTCGGAGACTGGGCCGACGAGAATCTCACGGAGGCGGTCAGCGGCTGGGGTATCCTCCTGCAGCGCGTAGAGCACCGGCAGCGTGAAGACGCCCTCGCGCAAGTCAGTACCCGGAGTCTTGCCGGACTGATCGGTATTGGAGGAGATGTCGATGATGTCGTCGACAATCTGGAAAACGATACCGATTAGTTCGCCATAGCGGCGCAGCGCGTTGGAAATCTCGGCGGACGCACCGGCGTGATAGGCGCCGAGATAACCGGCCGATGCGATGAGCACACCGGTCTTTTCGGCAATGACCTTCAGGTAGCGCTCGATGCGCTCTTCAATCGGCAGGTCCAAGTCGTTGAGGCACTCGCGCATCTGACCTGTGACAAGAACACCGAAGGTCTCAGCGAAGTGAGCCACGCTCTCGGAGCCGAGCTCTGCCAGCAGGCGGGACGCAGCAGCGAAGAGGTAGTCACCGGCCAGAATGGCGACGGTGTTGTCCCAGCGCGAGTTTGCGGAGGGCACGCCGCGGCGCTTATCCGCTTCATCCATGACGTCGTCGTGGTAGAGCGTCGCCAGGTGCGTCAGCTCCAGCACCGTCGCGGCGGTGATGACCTTATCGCTCTCCGGGTTCTCCCCGAACTGCGCGGCCAGCATGGTAAACATCGGGCGGAAGCGCTTACCACCAGCGTGAGCTAGGTGGGAAACCCGCTCGACTAGGAAGTCCTCGCCGCGCCCCAGCTCGGTAATCAGGAGGTCCTCGCTCTTGCGCATTCCCTCGGTGATTGTTGCTTCCAGCGCCTCATCAACGAAGTGAGAACTAGTGGCGGTGTGCTCACCAGTGCCCTGAGCACTTCCGGAACTAAGCCCGGAGTAGTCTCCAGTACGCATTCGAGACCTGCCTAACTGACGATAAAAGATAAGAAACTGCTAAATAAACTACCTTACGAGCATAGTGGCTAGCAGACCAGTTCCCATATTTGTTTCAACGTCGTTATACGCTGGGGCAATGACCTCAAGCCCGATTTCGCGAGTTTCCCCCACGTTCGACGGCACCGTCGCTCTACCCAGCAGCACTGACGTGCTCATTGTTGGCGCAGGCCCCACCGGCTCCGCAGCCGCAATTCACGCCGCCCGCGCCGGTTTTTCGGTCACTGTGGTCGACTCCCAGCGCTTCCCGCGCGACAAAACTTGTGGCGACGGGCTCACTCCTCGTGCCATCGCTGAGCTACGTCGTCTAGGGCTTGACGACGAGCTCCTGCGCCGCAACCGCAACCGCGGACTCAAGCTACACGGTTTCGGCGGCTCCATCACCGCACCTTGGCCAGATGATGCCTCGGGCACTTTCCCCGCTGTCGGATCCGCGATGCCGCGAGTTGAGCTCGACACTTTCTTGCTCAATGCCGCCGCTGATGCCGGTGCGCAGGTCTTTGATGGAGTCGCAGCGCGGAAGGTGGTTCTCGGAGCGCTGAACACTGGCGGCACGCGGGGTCATGGCGTGCGCGAGGTGGAGCTTTCCGACCGCGAGGGCAAGCCACACACCATCTCGGCCCGCTGGTTGCTCGTGGCCGATGGGGTCCGCAGTACCGTCGGCAAGCAGCTGGGGCGTGCGTGGCATCGAGACAGCGTCTTTGGCGTGGCCGCACGGTCGTATGTCAGCTTCGACAGCGCAGACGTAGCGGATGACTGGATTCACTCGCACCTGGAACTGCGCAGCTCCGATGGGCATACGCACCCGGGCTATGGCTGGATTTTCCCGCTGGGAGAAGGCCGGGCGAATGTGGGGTGTGGGGCGCTGGCGACATCGGCACGCCCGGCGCGCACGAACGTGAAGAAGTTGCTGCGTGAGTACCACGGACAGGTGCGCGATCAGTGGCAGATGAGCGAGCCGGAGCACGTGACGTCGGCGCTGCTGCCGATGGGCGGTGCCGTGTCGAATGTGGCGGGGCCGAACTGGGCGTTGCTCGGTGATGCTGCGTGCTTGGTCAACCCGCTCAACGGTGAGGGCATTGACTACGGCATGGAGTCGGCGCGGCTAGCGGTGGAGCTGATTAGTTCGATTGGTGCGTGCAGCGATGGGCTGACTCACTCCTGGCCCGCCCTGCTTCGCGAGCACTACGGCACTGGCTTCTCGCTGGCTCGCAAGTTGGCGCTGACGTTGACGTACCCGAGCTTCCTCCCCACGGTCGGCCCGCTGACTATCGGCGCCCCGTGGGGCAGCCAGCTCATGGGCGTTGCCGCACGACTGATGGGAAACCTGGTCACGGAACACGACCGCGATGTGGTGGCGCGACTGTGGCGCGCTTCGGGGCAGGCGGCGCTGGCCTCCGATAAGTGGTTCGGGCGCCAGCCCTGGCAGTAGGAATCGCTTTACGACGGGCCCTGCGACCCAGCCCCGATTGCGAGCTCGCGAGCTACTGTGCGGGCTTGGTTGCCGAGTGCAGCGCCGCGATGCCAAAGGTGAGGTTCTGCCACCCGGCATCCTCCCAGCCAGAGGCATTGATGTCGCGGGCAAGCTGCGGCTGGTTCGGCCAGGCGCGAATCGACTCCGCCAAGTACACGTAGGCCTCCGGGTTCGAGGAGACGACCTTGGCGATCTGCGGCAGTGCCCGCATCAGGTACTCCTTGTAGAAGGTGCTGAACACTGGCACCACAGGGGTGGAGAACTCACAGACTGTCAGCTGGCCTCCGGGCTTGGTCACGCGGGCTAGTTCGGCGAGGCCCGCCTTGTAGTCCACGATGTTGCGAAGACCGAAGCTGATGGTCACCGCGTCGAAGGTGTTGTCCGGGAATGGCAGCTTCATGCCGTCACCGCAGACCTTGGGAACATCGCGATGTGCACCGGCCTTGAGCATGCCTCGGGAGAAGTCACAGGCAACGACGTATGCGCCAGACTTTGCCAACTCCACTGAGGAAACAGCCGTACCGGCGGCCAGGTCGAGGACCTTCTGGCCAGGCTGCAGGTTCAGGCGCTTTGCCGTGCGCACGCGCCAGTAGTGGTCAATACCACCAGTGAGCACGGTATTAGTGATGTCGTAATTCTTCCCCACGCCGTCGAACATCGAGGCGACTTCGCTGGGATTTTTCGTTAAATCAGCCCTAGACACGATGTCCAGATTACGCGACCGACTTCTGACGCGTAGCAGCACCTGTACGGGAAGCGTCAATCGTATCTGCTGCGACCTTGCTTGACGTCTCGGCCGAGGAGACCCCAGAAACCTCCTCGTAGTGACAAACAAGGTCTGCACACAGTGCTTCCCAGGTACGTTCGGTCACGGTGTCGCGGCAGCGGTTGCGCAGCTGCTTGCGTGCCAGCTCATCGTCGACGAGCAGCAGCTTGTCGACCGCCTCAGACAGATCGCGGGTGAAAGTCTTGGGCTCCAGCAGATAGCCGTTGACATCGTTAGTAATCAGGTCGCGCGGGCCGCCTGCGTTCGGAGCGATGGCCGGAACACCGGAAGCGTGGGCTTCCTGTACGGCCTGGCAGAAGGTTTCAAAGTCACCGGTGTGAACGAACACGTCCAGGCTGGCGAATGCCGCTGCCAACTTATCGCCGGTGAGCTGCCCAGTGAAGACGGCATTCGGCATCTGCTTCTGCAGCTTCGGCAGCTCCGGGCCATTGCCGACAATGACCACCTGGATATCATCGCGGCCGTTCAGCGCTGCCAGCCGCTCCACAGACTTCTCCGCCGCGAGCCTGCCGACATAACCAACAATTGGCTTGCCCTCCGGGCTCCACTGCTTCCTGAGCTCTTCACTACGCTTTGTCGGAGTAAAGCGAACCGCATCAACACCACGACCCCAGCGGTAGACGTCACGAATTTTGTGATTCTGCAGGTCCTCAATAGTCGGCGACGACGGCGCCAGCGTTCGGGCGCAGGAGTTGTGAATCACGCGCGTCCACAACCATGCTGCCGTGGAGAGCCCCGCCAACTTGTAGTTCTTGGCAAAACCCGCAACGTCCGTCTGATAGATGGCCACAGCCGGGATGCCCAGTGCCTTGGCAGTCAGCGCGCCCGCACCACCGAGCACAAATGGCGAAGCCAAGTGGACAACATCCGGCTTAAACTGCGTCAGCGCCGACGCTACCCGACGGTTCGGCACACCAATCGGTAGCGAATCAATCAACGGCACCATCACAGTGGGCACACGCTCAATGCGGTAGTCGCAGTAGAACTCTGCCTCTTCCTGCCAGTCCCGAGCGCCCGGCGCAATCACCAGCGCCTCGTGTCCTTCACGGCGTAAGTGTTCCAACACCCGCAGCACGGAGTTTGTCACTCCATTGATGTTGGGCAAGAAGCTTTCAGCAATGATGGCAACGCGCATGGTGCTAGTTTTCCATCTCGTCGGAAAGCGAAAGTGACCCTCTGTTTACCTTTTGGGGATCTCTTTGTAAACGACGGGTTGCGCGCAACGACGACCACCACAACGGCGCGACGACGAGAAATGTAACCACAGCGATACTGGTCGCCGGGAGAAGTGACAACGTCCATGTGCGTCCGGCGACGCGGACGACATTGGGATCAGTGCGGTCGTATTCGACGCGGACGCGCTGCCCCTCTTCCAGACCAACGGGATAGAGCAAACCGGTTGGCGGCGACTGAAAATCACCATTCTCGTCGACGAAATCAACCGTGGTGCGAAGGAGCTCGACCGAGCGCACGTTGGCTACGGACTGCCCCATGTTCGACTCGATATTGCGGTCATTAATGAAGCAGCCAACCACCATGGCCAGGCACGACAGCAACAGGCAAATCATTACAAAGAGCAGTACCTGACGAAGGAAGCGCGGCCAATTGGCCAGGGCAGTTTTCCACTGCATGGCGGTCGCGACCTCCTATTTTTCTGTCTCTGATTGTTTCCAGCTCTGATTGGATGCTGCCGGCCGGCTAGTGCTTGTTCACCAAGCCTTGTCCAGCTAGTGCTTGTCCAGCACCCCAATCTCCGCATTGTATGCCAGCTTGTGGTGCAACTGCCGACGCGTCGCACGTGTGGTCGCCACCTCGATGACGCGGATGCCATCGACGTCGGTATCCGGGTGCAGCTGCGCGAGCAGATCTGGGAGGCGGTCGACACGCACGTGCTCGACTCCGTAAGCCTGGCAGATGCCCTCAAAGTCCACGTCCTGCGGCGTGCCGAAGATGCGCTCAAAGCTTCCCCGCAGAGCCGGGCTGCCCGCCTCCAGCGTCTCGAAAATACCGCCACCGGCATCATTGGCCACCACGATGGTGAGGTTTTCCGGCCTCGGCTCCAGCGGCCCAATTGCCAACGCTGCGGAGTCGTGCTGGAACGTCAGGTCACCCATAAGTGCAATCGTCCGCGGCGGGCGAATCTCGTCGGCATGCTCACGGTCGGACGCCAGCGCAATACCGATTGCCGTCGCCACCGTGCCGTCGATGCCCGCGGCACCTCGTCCCGCATACGTGTTCACACCCGGGAAAGGCAGGCCCGTGTACGACGCATCGCGCACCGGGTTCGACGCGCCCAGCACCACGTTGTCACCCGTGCGCAGGCTATCCGTCAGCGCCGCCGCCACATGAAATCCGGTCAGCGGTTCCTCCGCTTCAATCGACTCTGTCAGCGTCTCTCGCACGGACTTCACCGCCAATTCGCTGGCAGCCTCACAGATTTTCGTCCACTGCGGGTCCTGCTCCCCCACAGTCTGCACATGCTTTACGACGGCCCTTGCGTTCGCCGTCACATCCGGGAACTCCACCCCAAAACCGTGGTTTTCCGCTTCGGAGACAACGGTCAGCTCGATATCCGGATTGGCCAGCAGCTTAGAGATACCTCGGTGCAGCGTCGGCCTGCCGACTAACACAATCTGCTCCGGCAGAATCTGCGCAAAAGTACCCGCCGCGAGCGGGTGAACCGGGTGCGCCGGCGCATATGCATTCGGCTCAGCGATGGTTGGCAGATCCTCCAGTTCTGGCAGGTGCGAGGCATTCGAACCCGCAATCACGAGTGTGCGGCGGCTGATGTCAATTGTGGCTGTGCTAGCCGAGTTGGCCGGGCCGGTTGCGGTGGCCGAGTTGGCTGCGATGGCGGCCGCGCCGACGTTGTTGCTGTTGGTAGGCGCAATCGTGGTCCAGGGGCCGCCGTCGGCGCGGCCCTCGGGGATGTCGGCGACGGAGTCGTCGTCAGGCACGAGCGGTTCGACAAAACGGACGTTAAGGTGGCCGGCGCCGGATGCCATGGCGGCGACAACGCGATCGATGCGGGCGCGGATCTGCGCGGCGGTGGCCTTCGTGACCGGGGCGGTGCCGTCCAGATCGAACTCGACGACGGAGGCATCAGCGAACAGGCGGTCCTGGACGATGGTCTGGTTCGCGCCAGTGCCTCGATAATGCGCGGGGCGGTCGGCGGTCAGTGCCAGCAGCGGAATGCCCGACGCGGTGGCTTCCACCATGGCGGGCACGAGGTTCGCCACTGCTGTGCCGGACGTTGTAATTACCGGGGTCACCTTGCGGGTGCGCGAGGCCAGGCCGAGGGCGAGGAAGGCGGCGGAGCGTTCATCGATACGTACGTGGAGGCGAACCTTCGCCGCGTCGGCGGCCTGGACCAGAGCGCGGGCGAGCGGGGCGGACCGGGAACCCGGGCACACCACGGCATCGACCATGCCGAGACGCAGCAGCTCATCGACGATGAGGCCCGCTACCACTGCGGATGGGGCCGTGGGGGCTGCGGGGGTATGGGACGTGGCGTCGGTTGCCGAGGCGTTGTCGTTCACCGAGATGTCCGGGGTATGGGAGGTGTCCTGGTTGTCGTTCACACTCAATAGGCTACTTGCCGGAAGTTACTGACTAGGTTTATGTCAGTTTGGAAGCCGTTTTTCGGGCTCAAAGTGTCATAAACCTAGTCACTTTCTTGGCGTTATAGATGGGCGTACGCCGCGCGGAGGCGGTCGAACCACCAATCGCGGCGGGGGCCCGGCGCGGCGAGCTCGGCCAGGCGGGAAGGGTCGGGAGCGGGGTTGGTGACGGGCAGTCGGCCATCGATAAGTGGCCGGGGCTCGATGACGTCCTCGATAAACAGCGAGGACGTGGCCAAACCCGCCGCGTTCGGCTCCGGCTGCAGCTCTGTGGCAGGCAGGGCCGCCGCCGTGAACAAACCGGCGGCCATGCCAACACCGGTGTCCAAAGCGCTGGCGACGGTCACCTTCATCTCCAGTTCCTCGGCCAACCGAAGCAAGCGGCGTGGTCCACCAAGGGGCGCGACCTTCATTACGCCCACGTCAGCAGCCTGCTCGCGCGCAACCAAATACGGGTCCTCGGCCTTGCGAATCGACTCATCGGCAGCAACCGGGCAAAACTCCCCCACTGCGTCGCGGACCTCGCGCAGCTCGGCGACAGTCGCAACGGGCTGCTCCATGTACTCCAGCGGCCCCAACTCATGAGCGGCGCGGATGGCCTGCTCCACCGACCAGCCACGATTCGCATCCACCCGCACCACAGGTTCATAGCCATAGGCTTCCGCCACCGCGGTGCGGACGGCGGCTACGCGCTCGATGTCGTCGTTAAGCGATTGGCCGCTCTCTGCGACCTTGACCTTAAACGTGCGGCACCCGGGGTAGCGCGCCACGACCTCCGGCACCTGCTCGGGTGCGACGGCGGGGATGGTGGCGTTGACCTCGACAAACTCGCGCTTCGGGATGGGCAGGCCGACGTATGCGCATTCGATGGCCGAGCGCAGCCACGCGGCGGCCTCGGACGCCTCGTATTCCAGGAAGGGAGCGAACTCGCCCCAGGTGACGGGGCCGTCGATGAGGAGTGCCTCGCGGGTGGTGACGCCACGGAATTTCACTGCCATGGGCAGCGCGACGACGTGGGCGCGGTCGAGGATGTCATCGATGGGCGGAAGCTGGATGTTGGGCGCAGCGGACACAGACATACCCCTCATGCTAGAGACCTTTATGCTGGAAGCCATGACTGATACCGCGAAGTACTCGACCGATAACCCCTTCCGCCCCGAGCAGTGGAAGACGGTTGATGGTTTTGAGGATTTGACCGACATCACCTACCACCGCCACGTCGGCGAGGGCCGCGAAAACGGCATTGTGCGTATTGCGTTTGATCGCCCGGAGGTTCGTAACGCATTCCGCCCGCATACCGTCGATGAGCTCTACCGCGCGCTCGACCACGCGCGTCGCACCCCGGATGTCGGCGTTGTGCTGCTGACCGGTAACGGCCCGAGCACCAAGGACGGTGGCTGGGCATTCTGTTCGGGTGGTGACCAGCGCATTCGCGGTCGTTCCGGCTACCAGTACGCCACATCCCACGAGCATGACGACGCTACCGCGGACGCATCCACCATCGATACCGCGCGTGCCAAGGTCGAGGGTGGCCGCCTGCACATCCTGGAGGTGCAGCGCCTGATTCGCACTATGCCGAAGGTTGTCATTGCCGTGGTCAATGGTTGGGCCGCAGGTGGCGGACACTCCCTGCACGTGGTGTGTGACCTGACACTGGCATCCCGCCAGGAGGCCCGCTTTAAGCAGACCGACGCTGACGTGGGATCTTTCGATGCCGGCTATGGCTCGGCCTACCTGGCGAAGCAGGTTGGTCAGAAGTTTGCCCGCGAGATTTTCTTCCTCGGCCGTTCCTACGACGCTGAGACCATGCACCGCATGGGCGCTGTCAACGAGGTCGCCGACCACGCTGAGCTGGAAGATGTCGCGGTGGAGTGGGGCCGCATGATCAACGGTAAGTCCCCAACGGCGCAGCGCATGCTGAAGTTCGCTTTCAACCTGACCGATGACGGACTGATGGGCCAGCAGGTCTTCGCGGGCGAGGCTACTCGCCTGGCGTACATGACCGACGAGGCCGTCGAGGGCAAGGAAGCGTTCCTGGAAAAGCGTGACCCGAACTGGGACGAGTTCCCGTTCTACTACTAGGGGCAGTTAGGGGGGCGCCGGCTGGGGCGCTCGTCGGGCCCTGCACTTTAGCGCTCATTCGTGGCTGTAGAACAGCCGAGAGCGTGCGCTACAGTCACGGGTCTGCGCTAGAGTGCCTCCGACGCTTCGACCGCCAGCCCGCCATTGCGAGTCGGGAGCACCGCACCTTCTACCTGATAAACCTCTCGCAGCATAGCTTCATTAATGACCTCTGCCGGAGGCCCTGCACTGCTGACCCGACCATCGGCTAGAACAACCACATGTTCGCAAAAGCGCGCCGCTTGCCCCAGGTCATGAAGTGTCATCACTACCGCGCAGGGCAATTCCCGCGCACACTTGCGTACCTGCCCGAGAAGCATCAATTGGTTACGCAGGTCGAGTGCGCTGGTGGGCTCGTCGAGAAGCAATACCCGAGGTCGTCGCACAACCGCCTGCGCAAAACTCACCAACTGCCGCTGTCCCCCAGACAACTCAGACATCAGCCGCGATGACAACGCAACCAACCCAAGTCGTTCAATGGTGGCCTGCACTTCTGCCCGCACTGTGGATCCGACACGCAGTGCGGAAAACCCAGAAAATGACTGTTGCCGGGCAAGCAGGACGCTTTCGTACACGGTCAATGAGCTCAGCGGCGGAGGGTCCTGTGGCAAATATAGAGATCTTTCAGCACGTACCTGCCCCGAGCAGTTTTCAAGGCCCGCCAAACACCTCAGCAGTGTCGATTTGCCAGCTCCGTTGGGACCGACCAACGCAGTCACGCTTCCCATCGGAAGAGGCCCAACGTCGACATTGTGCAGGACATGATGGCCGTCGTAAGCAAAAGACACTCCTCGCGCGCTAAGAGCGGACGATTCTGGAGGGGTTTCGCCGAGGGGTTTACCGTCAGGTTTACTGGGGCTGTCGTGATGACCATGTACAGCGTCGTTCCCGACAAAGCGACTTGCCTTTAGCCAACCCACATTTTCCTCCTCTGGCCAGCGATAATCGCGACAAATACGGGCACTCCTACAATTGCGGTAATAATGCCTACGGGAAGAATTACACCCGGTTGAATCACCTTCGACACTGCCGATGCCGCAACCAGAAGCAGCGCCCCTACCAAAGTCGAAGCAGTAAGAAAATAACGTTGATCTTCGCCTACCAATAAGCGCGCAACGTGTGGGCCGACGAGACCGATAAATCCAATCGTACCGGCCATCGACACAGCGGTTGCCGCCATAAAGGACACCACGATAAGGGTCAGCGCACGCAGTCGATCAACGTCTACGCCAAGGGCTTTTGCGCGGTCATCGCCCATCCGGAATGCAGTCAGCGACCAGGCATTGAGGTAAAAGAAGAGTAGCCCCATCACGAATATCACCGCGAGCAACGCAATCTGCGTCCAGTTCGAGCGGGTGAGACTACCCATCGTCCAGAACACAACCTGTTCCAACTGCGTCTCCGAGGCCAGGTATTGCATCAGGGCCAGTAGAGCGTCGAAAAAGAATACAATCGCGATACCGAGGAGAATCATCCCCTCGACTCCTGGGCCACGAAATCGGGAAAAGAGCAGAATCGCAGCGCAGGCCAGCATCGCGAACACCCACGCAGTCCCGGCCATCCCCAGCACCGCACCGATTCCCTCAGAAGCGAAGCCGGTGACCACAGCCAGGGCAGCACCGAATCCGGCCGCCGCTGACACGCCCAGGGTGTACGGCTCGGCCAGGGGATTTCCCAGAATTGTCTGCATTTGTGAGCCCGCCGCTGCCAGCGTCGCTCCGACGAGCACTGCAGTCACGGTCATCGGAAGCCGAATGTCGAAAACAATCTGGTGGTCAATGGGTCGCGCACCAACCGGATGGGTCAATGTATGCAAAACTTCGCTGGCAGGCATGCTACCGCCACCGAGTAGAAAGTCAGCAAGCGATGTCAAAGCCAACACCACAGTAATCAGAGCGATTATCACCCACTTCTTCCGTGCTGCGCGCTGATACCAGTGAAAAGTTGACTGCACCATTACTCTATCAGGGCTGACTTCCTGCTCCCCGCGAACGGCGTCTCCGCTCCCCTGCGTTGTTGCCAGGTTTCCGTGCGAAACTTGCATGTTCGACATCACTCCAGCCCAGTCCAGAAGGTGCCCGAGGCCTCGATTGGCAGGAACTTATCGTGCAGGTCCTGTACCTCTCGTTCAGTGTCAATGTCGCCGAACAAGTCCGGGTGCATGGCCTTTGCAAACATCTCGACTGCCAGGAAGTTATATGGCGAATCGTAAAAATGATGCCATGCGACGAAAGTACGCTTACTTTTCACCGCGTCGACTTCACGCACAGCGGGTTGCTTACCGACGACATCGTGAAGGGCCTTTTGCGCCTCTTCCTTCGATTCCGAGTAACCCAGCGGTACGTAATTTCCTTCCTTGACCGGAGTCTTACCCTGATCCCAGTCTGCGCCTGTGGCAATGATGACTTCAGGATTCTTCCCGGCCAATGCCTCTGGCGATACCTGCCCTTGCTTCGCATCAATCATTTCGTCGCCAAGGTTTAGTCCACCGGCAAAATTGACAATCTGCGCCAGGTTGGACTTGGCGAAGGTTGAGCAGCAGTCAAAGTAACCGGGTGCTCGCCACAGGAATGTCGGTGTCGGTGCTGGTTTCTTCTCGGCAAGGCGGTCAGCGACCTTGTTGACCTTCTTCTCGTAGTAGTTGATAAAGTCTTCCGCCTGCTTTTCACGCCCCAGCAGTTGTCCCATCATTCGAATACTGGGCTCGGTGTTTTTCACTGGGTCAATGAAGTAGTCGACAGTCACCGTCGGCACGCCTGCCTTTTCTAATCCATCAACGATTCCAGCATCTTTAGCCGCGTCGAAGACACCCGCATTTACTACGAAGACATCGGGTCGGGACTCCAGAGCCTGTTCCAGCGACATAGTGTTGTTGTAAATCTCGCCTGTGGTCGGGATGTCCTTGATCTTGGGGAACTTCTCAACGTAGCGGTCGTAAGTGGCTTTGTCGTTTTCCTTCAGGTCCTCTGGCCAGGCAACGATCTTGTCAGTTGGATTGTCTGGGTTCAGAAGCGCCGTCGTGTAAAGCATCTTCTGCCCGCCCATCAGGATTCGCTCGACATTCTGCGGGACTTTAACTTCGCGTCCTAGCGCATCGACGACGGTACGCTTCTCACTGCTAGCGGATGCGTCTCCATTTCCATCTGAGCAAGCGGCGAGAAGGACGAGCGACATGCATAGGAGTACCGCGAAAAGCACCCTTGCGGGGAAGTCACGCAGTAGCACGCTTGGAGTAAGAGGAGAACTAACCTTCATTTTCTTCTTTCCGGAGCAGGCGGTCAGTCGACCGCATATTCAGCTCCTCGGATCCCCTTCGGTAGAGGGAAAACGTCATCTTTACGTGGATGGTTCAGACTATTTCTGGATGGGTGTTACGAAGCTTCGGCCGTCACACGGAACTAGTGGGTTGCAGGTGACGCTGCAGAGCGCGGTAAAGCAGAGCAGCGGTCGTGGAAAAGCCAAGGATGAGCCCAACCCAAACGCCATATCCTTCCCAACGAAGGCCAAGGCCAAGAATCAGGAGAGCTGGAACCCCCACCGCCCAGTAGCCCCAAAGGGTCGCACTGAGACCCGACTTCGTGTCGCGCAGCCCACGAAGGAGCCCCACCAGCACGTTCTGGGAGCCTTTAGCGAACTGCTGAAGCACGGCAAGGCACAACAAGATTGTCGCTATATGGCGTACATCGGGATTGGCACTAACGTTGGAATCAGTAAGGAACAGTCCAACGACGTACTTGCCCAGTAGCAACCAGAGCAAACCGACGACGGCAAGATAAATACCCACTGCGTGCAAAACCCGACGTGATACCTGTTTGACTGCCTCGGCACCATCCGCTAATGCACGGCTGACCAGTATAGATCCTCCGTGCGAGAAGCCGATACATACTTGGTAGACGATATAAGCGAGTTGGTTAACAACGGTGTGCGCTGCCAGCATGACTGGGCTAACCAGGCCCATCGCTAGACCTGCGATAGTAGTAATCGCAGCTTCAGAGCCGTAGGTAAGCGAAACTGGAATCCCAAGCCGAATAATGCGCCTCATGCATGCTGCGTCGCCGGGCCTCGGAATGACCGCGAAGAATTTCCGTAGCTGACGGTCTCTTTGCAGCAAGCCAGCAAAGGACAGCAGGGTAAAAACCTGGACGCAGGTGGTCGACAGACCGATGCCCACCAGTCCCCATGCAGTTCCCCATTCATTGACACTTGTTAGCCGGAGGAATCCAGCGTTGAGAGCAGCGTTGACAACGATGGAGATGAGCGTAACCACCAGCAGAGAGCCCGGCCGACGCATGCCGACTGCAAACTGCCGCAGGACATTGAGCCAAATCATCGGGATAAGGCCTGGTGCAAGCGCGACCGTCATCGAGAACGCTAGCTCGGCAACAGTGTCGTCGATGGGCAAGATGAGTGCAAGCGCACCAAATGAAATCACGATGAGGCCACCAATGATTGCAGTTGCGGTACCGACGGCCATGCAACTGCGTACCGCTTGGCGGATTCGCTCAGCCGCAACTTCCTCGCCTGTCTTTTCCCACTCCGACGCGGCCTCGGCTACTAGGTTGCCTCCGGCGGTGACCATACCGACACACATGGTGCGAATCTGGTTGTAGAACTGCATTGCGAGTCCGCCGCCGGCAATTGCCACTACACCGAGGGTCTGCAGCATCAGCACATCGGTCGTGGTTAGCGCAACCCCCGCTAGCTGAACGCCCGCGATGGGTAGCGCAAGCGAATAGACATCACGGTAGGACACGGTTTGCTGGCCAATTGCACGAGCTGGTTTTATCACCCGGCCACCTCGAAGGAACTAGCAATGGCACGAGAATCACCATAGGCTCTGAGCATTCGCGAAACTTGACGCTCCATAACTTCTGAATACAAATGATTTTTCTGAAGCCAATCAGTATCAAAAATTGTGTCGAGATATTTCTCACCAGCATCACAAACAATGACGACCATTGTTGTTCCTGCCTGAAACTCGTGTAGATGACGCAAACCTTCGTAGATTGCAGCACCTGCTGTGCCTCCAACCATGAGCCCATGTTCCCTAGCCAACACTCGGGCCACAGCGAATGCCTTGACATCGCTAACTTTGACTCCATGGTCGATGAGGTTGTAGCGGACGTTATTGCCGATTTTGAAACCCGACGGAGCACCGGCACCTGATTGCTTATATGCCCCTGGCACCCCACCAAAAATGATGGAGCCTTCGGGTTCAACAGCCAACGACTCGGCGGTATGCCCAAGCTTCCTCAGATGTTCCGTTGTACCGCACAACGTCCCGCCCGTTCCGATTGCCGCAACGAGAACGTCAACCTTTTCTGGGATTTGCTCATCGAGTTCGTATGCAAGCTGCCAGTAACCAGCTGGGTTGTTGGGATTATTGTGCTGATCTGGCCACCATGCATCCGAGGTCTCGGCGACAATTTCTGCGGCCTTCGCACGTCTAAGGCTCGTAGACGGAACACAGGATTCTTTATCCCCGACGAAGACCAACTCTGCTCCAAGTGCTTGCATGGAACGCAGCTTGTCCTTAGCAGCGTGATGATCCACAATCGCCGTAAACTTGTATCCCCGCTGAGAGGCCACAAATGCCAGACCTAAACCAGTGTTTCCACTAGTGGGTTCAATGATTCTTCCGCCCGGCTTGAGCTCGCCGGAGATCTCCGCAGCAACAATCATCTCCAGCGCCATTCGCACCTTTACGCTTCCCGTCGGATTTAGGCAATCCATCTTCAGTAATAACCGGCTTCCGGATCCGGTATTACACAGTTCAAGAATTGGCGTGTTTCCAATTAAACTACAACTCTCAAGCGAACATGTTGCGCAAGGTTTTCTTAATTTTTTTTCAGAATATGGAAAATCAATCATGACAGACCCCAATTAGACATTTAAACCAATTCCCGATATAAAGGCCTATCTATTTTCGGCAAGCTTCCCCGACCTTCCCAAACAAACCGCATGGGCAGGCGAATTTGATGAAATTCGCTTTCATTTTTGTCCATCTGATAACCAGCCGTATTGTGATAAATAACCAAATCCCCAACTCTCGGAATTCGATTCATTTGGACCTTTCGCCAAGTGAGCATGTCATATTCCATACAGCTACTTCCGCCAACACAGACACCAACCGAGCGCGATAGACAATTACTGCCACCGCTAGGCCTGCCCATGTAATTGGCGCCATCATCTGAGCCGGGATTCTCCCATAACGTCATGTCAGGCATGTATTCACTGCCTTTCCATTGCTCAGAAAGGCTCATACTTAAACCCGCAACAGTAATAATTATGTAGTCGTCTCTCCATTTCACACCCTGAATTGGAAAAACGCTCAATCCACAACCATCTAACGCCGCTCGGCCTGGTTCAATGGCCAACTGAAATCGCCCATTTTTTAGCCGTTCCGCAAGCGAAGTGCTAGTTTTATCAATCCTCTCAACTGAAGGCGAATTAGCTACTCCTGAAAGAATTTCATCTAACATTTCAGGGCCATCATTGCCCTGCCCACCATACGGATAAAGCCCTTCTGGAATTCGACCAGAATGAAAATAGTCTCGCTTATCCGGTGAATCAATAACCTTTTCCCGAAACATTTCCCACTGGGATGGCTCACAATACTGAACCGAAAATCCTCCACCTATGTCCAGCATCTCTGCCGTCCATCCTTTAATTCGAAGAATTTCCATAAAATCCAAAGCTTTATGTGCTTGGCGGTTACGCTGAGCGGGACTGTATCCGTTCAAATGGAAGGTCACGCCCCTACAGTCAATCCCATTAC
This sequence comes from Corynebacterium sp. MSK012, assembly GCF_030232435.1. NCBI lineage: Bacteria > Bacillati > Actinomycetota > Actinomycetes > Mycobacteriales > Corynebacteriaceae > Corynebacterium > Corynebacterium sp. MSK012. The sequence goes on along the minus strand of NZ_JASPJU010000004.1, from coordinate 179,356 downwards.
TAGATTGTTCTCGCAGGGCCTCAAGCTCTCGAAGCCACTGTGCCATGGAGGTGCCGAAGCGAGTCTCAGGCTGTTCTTCAGGCAGTAACCTAATCAACACCGGAGCATCAACGACTCCAAGATCCTTAGCCAGCGAATTAATTCGGAATAGTTCGCTCGGAGAATCTACTGCAATTAGAACTCTCTGCCTGAGAGCAAGAGTCAAAAGCGATTGCGATTTTTCCGCACCCGTAACAACTAAGTCGGCAGCACACACACCAGCGCCTAAAGCGCCGGTGAGCTCCTCCCCGCTCGCAACGTCTACGCAATGCCCCTCTTCGGCGACTGCGGGGATCCAGCACGCAGACTTATTTGCTTTGTGAGCGAAGTAGATATGCGAGTCGACTCCGTGACGCTCGCAAACAGCAGCAAAAGCATTCAAATTCTGGCGAAAAACCTGAGTATTTAGAACATGAAAAGGCCCTGCCGCTAGTGTGGCTAAACGAGTTAGTTCCGAGACGCCGTCACTTGGAATTGACAGTAAATCTTTCGCCCAGTCACGTTGTTTCGGGACCAGGGTCGAGGTCTTGGGCACAGAGGGTGTAGAAGCAAAAGTTTTATCGTTCACTTTTCATTTCCCGTAGTGCCGACAGCGAGCGTTACGACCATAGCGACACCTCCGTACCTCGCCCAGCAGAAAATGCACGAACCGCAAGTTCCTGAGCAACTGGAATATCCGTAATAATCATTCCCGTCGAGAATGCAAAAACTCGGTCAGTTTCATTCGTGCGCCCTGGGGCCTTTCGCGCGAGAATATCGGGTAGTGTTGCATCCAATTCCACTTCTTTGCCCTGGAGCAATCGCTGCCCAACTAGCTCGAACTGTCCGGCACTAGTAGCAATTACCCTGTCTGCAGCAGCAACAGCACCATCCGCAATTCCCTTGGAAGCAACAGAAATTAGCAGCCCACCTTCGGGAATCCATTCAGTTTGAATCGATGGGTGCCAGGCACGACCGGAAGCAACTACGGTGATATCGCTGCTTTGAACTGCCTTCATAACAGAAGCATCATCGCGTTCAACTAGTTCGATATTCCGCTCGGGAAACCAGTGATTAAGCGACTTCCGGCTTTTTTCTAATCCTCCCGGATGAGTTCCATGCAGCTGTAGTTTTTCGAGGCTCGGCACTGCTGTGACCAAGTAGGAAAGTGTGTTAACTGACTGAATCCCAGTGCCAAAAACAGTCACAGTCTTCGCATCAGCGCGTGCACATTCTCGCGCAATCAATGCTGTCGTAGCGGGAGTTCGCGAGGCTCCAACTTTTTGGCAGTCCATTAGCGCGTATGGCATGCCGCTTTCATCGTCGTAGAGACTAATGGTGGTGTAGTACTTATCTGGGTTGTCGCTTCCGTGGCGATAAGAGGTCTTGTATCCAACGAGATCACGGTTGGCATCAAAACCGAGCATCGAAAAAGCAATCGAGTCCCGGCTCTCAACCGGTAAGTCAATCATCATTTTTGTCGGGCACTGCGAGGAACCTTCCGCGAATGCCAAGTATCCATCTTCTACTGCACGGATAACCAGCGAAGGTTCGAGTTCGATATCTTCCAAGTCCGATCGGGTCAAAAGTCGAAGCTTTGGAGTTTTTGAATCAATCAATAGAAGTCCTTCAAGCAAGTAACGATTGATAGCCAACCATTCAACCAACAAAAGGAGAGCCTACACTACCTGTCATAGGTATGGCTACCCTAATTCCTAAATTCTATCGGCGATCACAGGCAGTGAAGGTTCAATGACTCCAAGCTGGGCGCTAAGCAATATCGCTACTCTAAGGCGACGACGCCGTCGCACACGGCGGCGAGAAGCCTGTGTTCATGGCTAATCATGAGAACACCGCCGCCAGATACGGCGAAATCCCGGATGACCTCGACGATTGCCGCGGAGTTGGCGGCGTCGAGCATGGCGGTCATCTCGTCGCAGATGAGGTAGCGTGGACCGGCGGCCAGGGTGCGAGCGACTGCGGCACGCTGGAGCTGCCCGTCTGAGACCTGGCTAGGGAAGCGATCGAGAAGGTCCGGAGTCAGCCCAACGTTTCGGATGAGCTCGTCGATGTCCACACTTTTCCCGGTTCGCTGACCATCCCGTCGCCCTTGCCGCCCCTGTCGTGCGGCTGAGCGAATGGTGCGCCCCAAAGTCATCCGCGGGTCGCAGGACCTTCGGGGAGACTGAAACACCATCCCAATCTGGCCACGAACCCGCTGCCCGGCGCGGCTGCGCACAGCGCCGACCGGCACCCCGTCGCAGAAGCACTGCCCTAAATCGGGCACTTCCAGGCCTGCGAGGATACGGCCGAGCGTGGACTTGCCAGCCCCCGAAGGCCCACGAAGCCCGACGATCTGCCCTGGATCAACCCTGATGGAAACGTCCGATAAAACGACTCTCGCAGAGCCGTCCTTGGCGCCGAATGACTTCGACACGTTCTCGGCGACCAGCGCTTTGCCACTCGCCTGCGCGTCACAGCTCACCGAAGCCTGCTCACTCACCAACGCCTTACTCACCACAGCCTCCTCGTTCATTTCCCCGCCTCCTCGAGCCTGCGCGCGTAGCAATAGTCCTCGTCCAGGTTCGTCAAGCTCGGCACCACGCCGGGCATCGGCCGCATGCCGTTTTCGGGCAGCGCTGCGAGCAGGTCGCGCATGTATTCGCTGGCTGGGGCCTCAATCACCTGTTTTGCCGGTCCCGTCTCCTCAAGGCGCGATGCGTACATCACTGCAACTCGGTCGGCGATGCCGCTATCGCGCAGCTCGGAAATGTCGTGCGTAATTAGCATGACTCCCACACCACTGTCGGCGATTTGGCGAAGCATGCGCAGCAGGGCCATGGTCAGGTCGGGGTCGAGGGAGGCCGTCGGCTCGTCAGCAATCACCAGAGCAGGGTCGCCAGCCAGGGCGAATGCCACTGCTGCGCGCTGCGCCATACCCCCGGAAAGTTCGTGGGGATACAGCGCCGCGACCTCCGCATCCAGGCTGACTCGCCGCAGCATCTCCTCCACCGTGTGGTTGCGTCCCAGAACGGAAATTGTTTCTTTTAGCTGTGCCCCGACCGTGCGCACCGGTGTCAAAAACGTCGCCGCCGACTGCGGTACTAGCGCGATTTGCCGCCCCGCCAGCTCCTCGTCAGTGCGAGCAAGGCCCGCGCCGGTACGTCGCCGCGCCAGAATTTCGATGGGCTCGGCGTTCCTCTCCGCTTCTGCACCACTGTCAGCTGCCCCTTCGCGCGGATAGAAACGCACCTGCCCCTCTACTCTCGCGTGCGGCGGCAGCATGCCAACCACCGCCGAGGCAATAATCGACTTTCCGCAGCCCGACTCACCCACAACCGCGACGACCTCTCCCCTACCCACAGTCAGGGACACGCCCGTCGCGGCATGCACCACGTCACCACCGCGCAGGGGAATCCGCACTGTCAGTCTCTCAATGTCCAGCAGCTTCTCTCGCTTGCCGACGCCCTCCCGAGCACTCACACCAGCACCTCCTGTCCGGTCACCCGCTCCTTCAAATGCGTGCCGACGGCCGCAATACACAACGTTGTGGCGACGAGGAAAAACGAGGGAAACACCAAAATCCACCAATGGCCGAGAAGCAGGGCGCCCTCGGCGTCGGCAAGCAGAGTCCCGAGAGACGGCTTGTGCGGCGGCAGGCCCACCCCAAGGAAAGACAGCGTCGACTCGTGCCAGATTGCGTGCGGGATCAGCAAGATAAGGCCGACCAAGGACTGCCCCAGTGCCGCCGGAACAACGTGCCGAGCTAGCACGCGTGCGCGGCTCATTCCGGACAGGAGCGCGGCCTCGACGAACTCGGCGCCCCGCAGATGCAGCACGGACGCACGGACCGTTCGGGTGATGGTCACCCAGTGCGTCAGTACCAGGGAGATGATGATTGCGGGGACCGAGCCTCGGAAAAGGCTGACGATGAGCAGCCCCAGTAGCAGGTGCGGCAGCGCGTTGGTGACGTCGGCGCTGCGCATAATGACGCGGTCGACGCGCCCGCCGAGCATGCCTGCGGTAACGCCGAGGACGATACCGACGATCGCCGAGCACACTGCCGTGACCAGTGCAATGAAAAGGGAAATGCGCATTCCCGCAGCAACTCGAACGAAAACGTCGTGCCCCTTCGAATCGGTACCGAAGAAGTGCTCAGGCCCCGGGGCGACACCGGAATTGGCGAAGTCGGTGAGCACCAGGTCGGAGTCGTGAAACAGCGGAGTTAAAAAGGCGTAGGCAGCGATGAGGACCAGGCACGCCACGGCCACGACCGGGGCGACCGGCCTCTTTGTCGTTTTAAGCATCTGCATCCACCCGTGGGTCGAGGACGACGAAGGCGACGTCGGCAAGCAGATTTCCGAGCAGGACGATAGCCGTCGTCGCGATAGTGAGAATGCTCAGCAGCGGAAAGTCCAAGCTCTGAGCCGATTTGACCAGCGCGGTTCCGAGCCCAGGCCACGCGAAGACCGCCTCCACCAGTGTCGATCCGACGACCAGCTCAGACAGTCGCGCGCCGATGAGCGCGAGGAAAGGCGGCACTGCGGTCGGCAGGATATGGGAGAAAATGATCGTTCGGCGCGGAATGCCGCGGACCTGCGCTCCGGTGACCGCGCCGGAGTCCATGACCTCGACGATGGACTCACGCAACGACAGCACCAGCCACGGCACCTGCGTAATCGCAAGAACGACAGCTGGCAGCGTAAGGTGCGCCACTGTAGAGGAGAAAGTCACGGGCTCGCCCGGGTAGGTCAGGCCTCCGGTGGGAAATAGCTTCCAGGCCAACGCAAAAAGGCCGAGGCCGCCGAGTGCAACGACGAAGGGCGGGGTCGCCTGAATCACCGTCGAGATCGACAGGACTAGCCGGTCTAGCACTCCCCCGCGCCGCACCGCAGCCCACAGTGCCAGAACGAATGACAGCGCGATAGCTCCGGCAAGTCCGCAGGCGCCGAGCAGCATCGTCCACGGCAGACGCTCGGCGAGCACCTGCGTCACCGGCTGTGAGTAGGACCTCGAAATGCCAAGGTCGCCCACCGCCAGGCCCTGCAGCCACACCAACCACGACTCCCACCAGGGCCTATCCAGCCCCAACTGGTGAGAAATCGAGACTCTCTGCGCTTCGGTCAGGTTGCCCGCCTGACCTTTGAGATACGCATCCAAAGGGTCGAAGGGGCTCACCGCCGCCAGCGCGAACACTGCTGCCGTCACCGCCACAACGATGGGAACGGCTACCAGCACTCGCCTCACGACGATTCCTGCGACCTGCCGTTTCCGGCTCTTGAAACGGGGTTGATGCTCAGAGGGGTGTAGACGCGGGTGTGAGTGCGGGCGCGAGCGAGGGTGAGGACGTGGGTGTGGCTCGGCTTTTGTCATTTACTTGTGCCATGCCCCCAGGTTGAACCACGGGCCGAAGTTCAGGCCGTGGGCATGGGGCTCAAGGATGGCATCCGGGTGCGTGTAGCCACGGTCGCGCTCGACATAGACATGGTCAACGTAGACCAGCTGCAGCATGGCGGGCTTTTCGGCGTAGAGCTTCTGAATCTTACGGTAGAGCTCGTCTCGCTTGGCCTGGTCCGCTTCGACGCGCGCCTGGTCGAGCAGCTTGTCGATCTCCGGGTTGACGTAGTCGGAGCCGTTATCCCACTTGGCACCGGCACCCGGCTCAGCGTACTTGGAGTGCAAGATTGAGTAGATCTGGCCGTCGACGGAGTACGGGGTACCGCCTCCTCCCAGCATGACCGGGGTCTTGGCGTAGTCCTCGCGGGTGACAGACTTGGAATCACGGGCGACCGGATTGACCTCAATGCCGACCTTCTTCAGGTCGGAGGCTGCGGCCAACGTCAGGTCTGTGCGGGCGTGATCGCGGTTCGGGAAGTAGATGACATCGAACGCGGCGCGCTGGCCGTCCTTGACGCGGATGCCGTCCGAGCCCTTCTTCCACCCGGCGTCGTCGAGAAGCTTCTCGGCCTTCGCGGTGTCGTGCTTGATCTCGGCGGTCGGGTCGTAGGCGTCGCCGTAGAAGTCCGCGAGGAAGGTGGAGTTCGGCTTCGCGTGGCCCTTCATCACGTCTTTCGCCATGGCCTCACGGTTGACAGCCAGGTTGACCGCATTGCGGATTGCCTGGTCACCGGTGACCGGGTTGCCCGCTGGAAGGGTGATTCCGCGCCAGTCCGCCGAATGCGCCGACTCGACCTTGAATCCCTCCTGGCCTTCAAATTCCTGCGCCAACGCCGGCTCCATAATGGTTCCGTCGCCCTCGCCGCCGCGCAGCTGCTGAGCACGGGAGTTTTCGTCCTGATTGACTCGGTAAATGACTTTCTTCAGCTCAGGGGCCCCGCCGTGATAATCCTCGCGGGCCGTGAAGATGGCCTCGTCGGCACGCAAAGATTCGAGCTTGAACGGGCCAGTTCCCACGGGCTTGGTATTGAGATCTGAGTCCTCGGCGGGCTTCAAATCATCGAAGTTGAAGGCCTCCGACGGGGCGATGCCGTTGAGGAGCTGGTGATCGAATTCCGCGTACGGGATATTCAGCTCGAAGACGACCTTGTCTCCGTCGGCGTGCACCTCATCGAGCATTTCCCAGTTCGGAGCCTCAGAGGAGGCCGAGCGCTCGTCGAGGATGGCCTTGTAGGTCGCCACGACGTCCTCCGGCCCGAAGGTGGTCCCGTCGGAGAAGGTGATTCCGTCCTTGATTGGAACGGTCCACGTTTTGTTGCCATTGCTCGGCTCGGCGGGGCCGGAGGCTAGCAGAGGCTCAAAGTCGACGGGCTTCGTGGAGGTGTCACCCGACACCGGCTTGAGCCGGAAAAGGCCCTCGTAGACCGGGGAATCGCCGGACCTGCTGTAACCAGCAACCGGGTTGTATCCGCCGGTTTCGTTGTTATCCAGCAGGACCAGGGTCTGCTCGGCGCTGGCGCCGGAGTCCCCGGCGGCACCGGAGGCGGACTTATCATCGGGGTTCGAACAGGCGGTCAACCCGAGGCCACAAATCGCAAGTGCAGAGACCGAGACAGCCAGGGTTCGCCCCGTGCGGGTAGAAAACATTTACTCCCCTTTATTGAAGGATAGGCACAACTAAGTAGTAACCGTTTTCATTATCTACTCATTGGAAACTTTATTTCAATGGTTCAAAATCTTTTCTTCTTGTTGCGCAAATGTTTAGAACCCAGGTAAAAGGCAGAAAAATCCCGAAGACCTGGTACGACGATGGCGGCAACACATAAGTGCTGCCGCCATCGACTCCCCCCCTATATTCGCTTATAAAGCGCTACGCTACCTTCGTAACCTCAAAACGCTGCTCCGGGTGAACGTAGGCCTCCTGCGCGCGCACGAGCTCCAGCTCGCCAGAGCCGGACTCGTGCGTGACCTTCAGCAGCTCAAAGATACTGGCCGCTGTGTTACCCAACGCGACCGAAAGGTCACCGTAAATACCGCGACCGCGCAGCAGGTTGCCTGCAAACAGCGCAGCCGCGACATCGCCGGAACCGTTGCGCTTCAGGGGCAGGTACGGCGTCGCCACCAGCCATGCGCCCGCACCATTGACGGCGAGCATCTCAATCTCGCCCTCCTTGCGCTCCGGACGCAGCACACTGGTCACCAACACGGCCTCCGGGCCCATCTCACGAGCAGCATGGGCTGCCGCAATGGTGGACTCCAGGTCGTTGACCTCGCGGCCCGTCAGGTATCCCAGCTCAAACTGGTTCGGCGTAATCACGTCTGCCACCGGCACAACCTTGTCGCGCAGCAGCGGCGGAATGTCATCCGAGACGTGGCAGCCGCTCTTGGCATTTCCCATCACCGGGTCACACGAGTAAATGGCCTTCGGGTTGCGCTGCTTGGCCATCGCCACGGCCTCGATGATGACATCCGCAATATCGCTACCGCCCTGGTAACCGGAGATAATCGCATCGACGTCGTCAAGCTTGCCCAGCTCATCGATACCCTTGATAACCTCGCGCACATCCGTGGCCGGAATCATCGGGCCGCGCCACTGGCCGTAGCCGGTGTGGTTGGAGAAATCGACGGTGTGGACCGGCCACACTTCAAAACCTGCGCGCTGCAGCGGGAAAACGGCAGCGGAGTTACCCACATGGCCGTAGCTCACATGCGACTGGATGGACAGGATCGAGGGCACGCGGTTGAACTCCGCGACGGCTTCAGCTGCCTTTTCGGTAGGGACCTGATTTTCGTTCATTCCTCTATATTGCAACGGATGCACGAAAATCCCATATCCCCTAGTAGGCGCTGGGGCGACGTCGGCTGGCTTTGAGCTCGGAGCGGCGTTGCTTCTGCGCTTTACGACGCGCAATCGAGGCCCGACTCGGTCGAGTCCGCCGGCGCCTCGGAGGCGGTGGCTGCACGGCTTCTCGGATGAGATCTGCCATGCGACGCCGGGCTTCCGCGCGGTTGCGTACCTGGGAGCGCTGCGTGGTAACCGACACGGTGAGTGTCGTGCCATCGAGTCGGTGGCTGAGGTTCTGGAGAGCGCGGCGGCGGTAGACGTCGGAAAGCACGCTGAGCTCGGCGATATCGACCGATAGCTGCACCTTGGAATCCGTGGTGTTAACGCCCTGACCGCCCGGCCCTCCGGAGCGCGCGAAGCGTTCGGTGAGCTCCGCCGCGGGGATGACGAGGCCCTTTGGGATGCCGGGACCTGGTGGGATGTTCAGGGGTTTCATGGTGGCCAGTGTAGAGGGCGCGTTTGTAATCAGGGCGCGTTTCCTCTAATCCGCGGTTAAACAACAAATACTCACCTAAGCTGGCAAATAACACTTATCCACTTATAAAAACAGCAAGAAAAGGCAGGATTGAGACACCATGGCCACTTCTGATTCCCCGTCCATTTTCATCTCCGGCGGCGCGCAGGGCATTGGCCGCGCGGTGGCCGAGAAGTTCCTGGCTGCAGGCTGGACCGTCGGCGTCTACGACATCAATGAGGATGCCCTGGCGAAGCTCAAGGCTGAGCGCCCGGAGGTAATCGTCGGCAAGCTGGACGTGACGGACTTTAAGCAGTGGGAGGACGCGCTTGCGGACTTCACCTCCCACACCGGCGGCAAGCTGACGGTGCTGGACAATAACGCGGGCATCATCGGCGATGGCGATATCACTGACCAGTCACCGGAGATTATCCGCGCGCAGGTGGACATCAACTGCACCGGCCTGACACTGGGCGCGAAGGCGGCGCACCCGTACCTGAAGCGCACTAAGGGGTCTCACCTGGTCAACATGGGTTCGGCTTCGGGCATTTACGGCCAGCCGCACATCGCGCCGTACTCCGCGTCGAAGTTCTACGTCTCTGGTCTGACGCAGGCTCTGGATCTGGAGTGGCGCAAGGACAAGATCCGCGTCGTCGCAATCATGCCGCTGTGGGCGAAGACCAAGCTGGCGGACGTTTCCGCCGGTTCCACCCGTCGTCTTGGCGTGCGCATTACGCCGAACCAAGTCGCTGATGCTGTGTGGAAGGCAACGCACCCGCAGAACTTCATTGAGCGCCAGCGTCACTTCTACTCGGTGTCGGCGGCAGACTTTATCCTGCGCTACCTGGGCAAGATTGGTCCGCAGTTCCTTTCCCGCCCGGTTAACGCAATCATCGCGGGTTAAGAGGCAAACTAGACCTATGCTCTTCGATCAACTCCCGCGCGACGATGCCCGCATCACGCCGGGAGTTGTTCATTTGCCGGGATGGCTTCCCCTGGACCGGCAGGCGGGCATCATCACGCAACTCCGCGACATCGCCCGCGACGTTGCCGGCACTCCCCTGGCCATGACTCGCCCGCAGCTCAAAAGTGGTCAGATGCAGGTCTTTATGCTGCATCTCGGCCGCATGTGGGCCACCAATCCCTACCGCTACGTCACGCACGCAGGCGGCGTTCGCGTCCCGCCCGTGCCTGACAACCTGCTACAGCTCGCTACCGAAGCACTCGGCGCTGCCGCGCTTTACGACGAATCCCTCAGCCAGTGGCCCACCACTTTTCGGCCCGACATGGCGTTGGTCAACTACTACCCGCCCGGGGCCACCATGGGGATGCACCAGGATCGAAACGAAAACTACCCTGCCCCGATTGTGTCACTCTCTATCGGCGATGAGGCCCTGTTCCGCATTGGCGGGACTGAAAACCGCAACAAACCCTGGGATGACGTGACTCTCGCCAGCGGGGATGTGATTGTGTTTGGTGGTCCGAAGCGGCTTGCGTTTCATGGTGTGCCCAAGACTCGTCGCGGCACTTTGCCGGAGGGGTGCGGGCTTAAAGAGGGCCGCATCAACATCACATTCCGGCAAGTGGAAAACTCACACTAAACCGCGCAAGCCACCGACCGCTAGCCTAGACACATGCAGCGCACCGCTTCCTCCATGCACGCACAGCCTGCCACCGCGCAGACCCCTGCCCCACTCGACTGGCGCAGCCGGGTACGTTTCTTTGTCGGCTCGTTCCCAACTGCCGATCTCGCTATTGCGACTGCTTTCCTGCTGTGCTGCTGGTTGAGCATGACGCCGCTACTTACTTATGGCCCGAGCTTTACTTATGTCACCAATGTGATTCTGTCCGCGATGATTGCCGGGGCCGCAGCGTTTCGTCGTAAAGCAGTGCGTGCATCGTTTGTGGTTACGTACAGTGCCCTAGCGGGTCTCGCCTTGCTGGTGTGGCTATCCCCAGTGAACCTTGGGCTAGACCCCATTATTGTTGCTGCCCCACTATCTCTATGGGCTGTGACCAGGTGGGAACCGAATCGCACCTGGGGCATCGTTGGGCTGTTTTTAGGGTTGATTGGCAGCTTCCTCAACCCGGCAGTTCCTGCCTTCGGCTTTACCCCGGAACGACTATTGGTCTTCGGACTACCGGCGGTGCTTATCACGGCGAGCGCGTACGCAGTGCCACTATGGCTGCGCATCAACGCCGAGGAACATGCCGCGGAGTTGGAGAACGTCGTGGCGCTCAACAAGCTGGAGTTGTCCAGGGAGCTTCACGACGTCGTGGGGCACGGACTCACCTCTATTAAGGTTCAGGCCCAAACCGCTCTGTACCTGGCGGAGATGGATGGCTCACGAGCGGAATCCGCTGCTGAAAAGACCACGCTGGAAGGTATTGCCCAGACCGCAGACCAATCGTTGCGGGATGTGCATGCGCTTGTCGATGCGCTACGTGATGGCGGCGAGATTAGCGCTGACCCGAATGAGATTCCGCGTCTGGTTGCGGCAGTTTGTCCGCCGGGTCGCGATGTTTCGGTGACTCTGCCGGAGTCTTATGGAGACCTGGCGGATTGGCCACTCGCGAAGCGTTTGACTTTGGTGCGGGCAGTGACGGAGTTGGCCGCGAATATGGCCAAGCACTCATCGGGCGCTGGTCAGCTGGCACTGGTAATCGATCCACCTGCCGATGCTGATGACAGCCCGGCGCGGGTTCATTTGGTGACTGCAAACCGGGCTGAGAGCGAAACTTTGGAACCCAGGAAGCGAGCTGGCGCTGGCCTGATTGGTCTGGAAGAACGCGTGGCTCAGCTCGGTGGCGAGATGACTTATGGTGAAAGCGACGGCATGTTCCGCGTCAGTATTCGGCTGTAAGCGGTTCGACCGAAGCAGGGCTGACTGTCAATCCTGTTGAGAAAGACGAGCAATGGATGTAATTCGAGTATTAGTGGCTGAAGATCAGGCTTTGATTCGGCAGTCTTTCGCGCAGCTTATTGATGCCCACCCGCAGATGAAAGTCATTGGTGCCGTGGGCGACGGCGCCGAGGCTGTGCGTCGTGCCTCCGGAGCCGATGTGGTCGTCATGGACATTCGAATGCCCGTGATGGACGGTATCGAGGCCACACGACAGATTGTGCAAGGCGTGCCGTCCGGAGGTGCGGCTCGCGCTTCCACTCCAAAAGTCTTGGTACTGACCACTTTCCGCGAAGAAGACCTGGTGCTCGGCGCTTTAGAAGCTGGGGCCGCAGGCTTTTTGCTCAAAGACTCCAATCCCCGTGAGCTGCTTTCGGCCATCATGCGTATCCACCGTGGTGAAGGAGTCATCGATCCGAAGGTGACGCCGATGGTGTTGCGGCATGTTTCACCGCGCGCACCGCACTCAGGACAGCCAGCGAGAGCGTTCTCGACACATGGCGCTGACTCAGACCCCACTCACACAGGAACCCAATTCACACCCCGCGAACAGGAGATTTTGAACCTCGTCTGCCAAGGGCTTTCCAATGACGAAATTGCTCGCAGGTTGGTTGTCGCCACGACGACAGTGAAAACCCATGTGAAATCCCTGTTGACCAAGACAGGCTCACGCAGTCGCGTGGATCTTGTCATTTGGGCTGCGAAAAACGGGCTGCTGTAGCTTCTCCTCGCTGGTACCGTCATCCTCGCTATCGCCTCCTCCCTAGGGAGGATATTTCCGCCACCTCATCCTCAGGGAGGGCGCGAACCGTGCCAAACACTCCTATTACTTAAGGCATGAACGCACCAACCCCCACCTCAGGCCCTTCCGCAGACGCCGCCGCTCCCCTCCTCCAGCTGCGCGGCATCACTGTCTCCTACGGCAAGAACGAACCTGTCCTGAACGGCCTCGATATGAACGTCCGCGCCGGCGAGGTCTACGGGCTATTGGGACTCAACGGCGCAGGTAAATCCACGTTGATGAGCACGGTGCTTGGGCTAATTCCCTACTCCGGTGAAATCAGCATCGCGGGACACCCGTGGTCCGTTGTCGACCTGGACCGCATCGGCGCCTCCATCAATGGCCCGGCGTTCTACCCACAGCTCTCAGCCACCGACAATCTCAAAGTGCACGCACATCTGACCGGCACGGACAAGAGCCGTATCGCCGAAGTCCTCGACTTGGTCGGGCTTCATGCTGGTAACAAGCGTGGCCGCGCTTTCTCAACGGGCATGAAGGTTCGTCTTTCCCTGGCGATGGCGCTGCTCACCGACCCCGACATTGTGCTTCTCGACGAGCCCACCAACGGCCTCGACCCCGAAGCTATCGTGGGCCTGCGCACCTTGTTGCGAAATCTTGCCGCTAGTGGCAAGGCCGTCGTGGTGTCCTCCCATCAACTCGGAGAGGTCGAGAAGAGCGTTGACCACCTTGGCGTCCTTGCTGGTGGCCGACTGGTCTACGAAGGCCCGCTGGCTGACTTTGCGGCTGCTGGTCAATCCCTCGAGCAAGCTTTCTTCACCGCAGTAGGTGTTGCCCGATGAGCACTCAACCGCACACGCGCACTCTTAACACGCGCACCGTTCCTGCCCGCCGCTACTTCCGCGCCGAGCTACTGCGGGCAAAGTGGTCACTCACCATGTTTCTTCCCATCATCATGGTGGCAATCGCTCTGGTCAGCATGGTCTTTTCTAGAGGCGTTGACGCCACCGCCATGGCGAGCGCCCACATCTACTCGCTTATCCTGCTTCCTCCCCTGGCTGCTATTACGTCCGTCATCGGCCAAAACCGTGAAGAAAAACTCCGCCAAGGCGGCCTAATCTGGCGCAATATCTCGGGCACTCGAGTGCTCCTTGCCCGCGCAGCCACTGTCATTGCCTCCGCGGCCCTCGGTCACGCATTGATGGCTGCACTCCTTGCCCGGAGCGTGAGCACCGCATTGCAATTCACGCTCTTTAGCACGTTGTCATTCTTCGTCTTCTGGACATTCGGCCTTGCCCTATGGCGCCTTGTGCCACGCGCAGCTCTCTTCCTCGCTCCGCTCGCTTCCATCGCTTGGGCCATCGCAGGAACACTGGACGCCATGAGCCCAAACTGGAAAGTTCTCCCGTGGACCTGGGCAATCCGCCCAACGTTACCTATCCACGGAGTGCAGGCTAATTCCATCTCGGCTCCCGCCGACAGCGAGATCTGGAACATCGCCATCCTGCCGCCCGCGTTGCTGCATTTACTCCTCGGGCTAGGTCTATTTGCCATCGCATTGCTTGCGCACGGAAAATCTCTCAGCTTGCCGACGGGCCGGGAACGCAGCACTTCGTCGTTAAGCCATGGCATGAGCGCGACCCTTCCCTGGCGCACCTGGTGGAGTCTCGCAGCGCTGATGCTTGCCGGACTTGCGGTCGTGCGTGTGGTGTGGAACCCGGAGTATGCGCTGGGGCTGCTGAGTTTCGTCTGCGTGCCGACGGCCGCAACCGTGGTGGCCATCATGACATGGACTTCGCAAGCCGATGCCTGGCCAGCACTGATGTATCGGCGTGCGCGACGCAGCATCACGCTCCGACTGTTTGCCTTGGATATGGCGTTTCTCCTGCCGGTGCTGGTGGTTGCGGTGGTTATCAGTGGTGCAGGCGGCGAGACCAATAGCCAGACGGGCATTAACCCCTGGCCGTACCAGGCGGTAATCGCGTCTCTTGTGGCCGCGATGATTGTGACCGTGACCGGCTTAATTGCGCGTCGAAGTGTGGCGGCCGCAATCTTTGTCTCGGTCGCGCTCGGCGGTTGGGCGGTGATGGTTGGCGGTGATGTCCTCAGCGCCTCACCGTTGTGGTGGACCTCGGAATGGGGATGGACTTGGGTAGTCCGTGATTACCCCGATCGGTGGCCAGTGATGGTTCTCGTGTCCGCCATTGTGATGGCGGCGTTCGTGGCTTGGGCTCGGGCGACATCATTGAAAGCGATCCGATCCCAAGACTGACGGCGGCGCTACGAGCAGCCCACCTACTCCTCGATCGCCTCGCGGACCTCTTCGACACTGAGGTTGGAGTCTTCAATCTCCTCGCGGGCCTCCTTGTTCCGGCCACGGCGGACCAGGCGGAAGATGCGCTTGCGGCGGGAAGTCTCTTCACTGATGCGCTCGCGGCCGCGCAACCAGGCAACAAGCATGACAGTAATGAGCAGCAGACCGATGTAGCCCAGGATTGGGTAGACCCAACCGATTAGGTTCTGGAAGCCCATGAAGCTCAAGGCGAAACCGAGCAAGACCAGCGCGACGTAGACAATCTTGAATTTTTCCGGGTGATTTGCGGTGACGCGACGCCCCAGTGCGTAGAACATGCCAAGTGCCGTGTTGAAGATCATGCCAAGGATTACCACGGCCATGGCCTGGCCCAGCCACGGGTGCAGTCGATTAATGACGGTGAGCATTGGCACGGCATCGGTGGCGACAGTACCAACAGTGTGGAACAGCGTGATGGTGGTAATCAGCAGCATCGCGGAGTAAATCAAACCACCGGTAAACCCACCGGCTCCAGCGGCGCGGGGATTGAACAGGCTACCGCCAATAACAATCGCCATGGAAACCGCAACCATCAGGTTAAAACCAACATAGTTCACTGCGGCGACAACCCAGTTCGGCAGGGTAGTCGGGACTTCCGCAACGGCAGCTGCCTGCTCCGCGGCCGGGGTGGCATCGGTGAACGCCAGCGTATAAACACTGGCCAGCAGGATAAAGCCGACGATAAACGGCGTGATGGAACCGATCACTGTGGTCACTCGGTCAACATCGAGGAAACCGGCTGCAATGGTCACCAACACCATGATTACGGCACCGATCCACACAGGGATGCCCCACTGCTGCTCCATGTTGGCACCGGCACCGGCGAACATGACGAACCCGGTGGCGAAGAGCGTGATAATCACGCCAATGTCCAGTACTCGCGAGAAGATGGGGTGCGATACGCGTCGGAAAACTTCGCCGTGCTCGCTGGCCTGAAAATAGCTTCCCAGCTGCAAAATGATCATCGCCATCAGGCTCATGATTACCGCTGAGAGAACGGCACCCCAGACACCATTGATGCCAAAGGCGACGAAGTATTGCATGATTTCCTGACCCGTCGCAAAGCCCGCGCCGACGACCACGCCGACGAAGGCAAATGCAACGCGCAGTACTTGCTTCACCACAAGGGTTCACTCCTATTCGACTATCGGATTAATATAACCACCTTACTTTTCTCAGTGAGTTTTACTAATCGCAATTAAGCGTTCTACGAAGTTTCGCCTTTAAATTCCGCAGGCCACGCCGGTCGAATGCACTGGGCAGTAGCCGTTCGGATTCTTAAACAAGTACTGCTGATGCTCATCCTCAGCCCGGTAGTACTCCCCTGCCGGGGTCTCCGCGAGTGGCTTAATCTCCGTGGTGATGGCCCCCAGGCCAGCGTCGGCAAGCTTCGGCGCGTAGGCATCGGCGATCTCCTGTGCCCGGCGCGCTTGCTCGGGCGTCGTCGTGTAGATCGCGGAACGGTACTGCGTGCCGACATCATTACCCTGGCGGTAGCCCTGCGTGGGATCGTGGGCCTCGAAGGCCTTGGCGATCAGCTGGTCGAAGCTAATCTGCTCCGGGTCGTAGACGACCTCCACAATCTCGGTGTGGTTGGTGCGTCCGGTGCAGGACTCGCGGTAGGTGGGATTCGGCGTCATGCCCCCGGCGAACCCGACCGATGTGCTGAGCACGCCCGGTGTTTCCCAAAACAGCTTCTCAGCACCCCAGTAACAGCCAATCCCGATGTAGACGACCTCCTGGCCTTCCTCCCATGGGCCGGTGATCGGCGTGCCGAGCACCGCATGCGGCTTCGGATTTTCCAACACCGGGTGCGAGCCGCCCTTTAGCGCCTCATCTTCCGGCACCAGCTCCGCTGATCTACCAAAAATCCAACCCATCTTCGACGCCTTTCTATCTATGACTGTCTTTGGTCTGCGCAACGCGCCCGAGGCCACGATTGTTCCGACCTCGCCACCAGAAACTACGGAATAACACCGACTATGGTTTGGGTTGTGCGTACGCTCAGCCTGCTTTCCATCAATCCCCACAACCCGACCGCCATCCTGCCCGACCTCCGCGCTGCGCTGGACGGTGAGGTCTCTCTTCTTCCCGTTCCGCTTCACGACGGCACGCGCGCCTCAATCTTGCGGAACTCGCAACGCGCAGGTGAGCCAATTGATGAATCCATCGCGCTTGTTGTCGGCACCTCCGGTTCCACCGGCACACCGAAGGGTGCACAGCTGACGGTGGATAACTTGGTCTCCTCTGCTACCGCTACACATCAGTGGCTCGGCGGTGAAGGGCAGTGGCTGCTGGCGATGCCGGCCTACCATATCGCTGGCCTGCAGGTTCTCATTCGTTCGCTGCTCGCGGGCACGAATCCGGTGTGTGTGGATGTGACCGACGGTTTTGATGTGGCCGCATTCGCCGACGGCGCCGAGGCCCTCACCAGCGACCGTGCCTACACCTCGCTGGCTCCGATGCAGCTGGCCAAGGCCATGGAAGAACCCTTTGGCGCGGCAGCCCTGCGCCTGTTTGATGCTGTCCTTGTCGGCGGCGCAGCCTTGAACCCGCAGGTGGCAGCGCGCGCCGAAGAACTCGGCATCAACGTCGTGACCACCTATGGTTCCTCCGAGACAGCCGGCGGCTGCGTCTATGACGGACAGCCCATCGAAGGTGCACAGGTCGCCATCGAAAATGGTCGCGTTTGGCTGGGCGGACCGATGACTGCACACGGTTACCGCAACGCGCCCAGTCACGAGGCTTTCCATAAACCAGGTTGGTTCGCCACCTCCGATGCGGGCGAGATCCACGATGGCCGACTAGTCATTACGGGACGCCTGGACACCATCATCGACTCCGGCGGGTTGAAGCTGCACCCCGAAGTCCTCGAACGTGAACTGCTCGCCATCGATGGAGTTACGGGAGCCTGCGTGGTCGGTGTGCCACACCCAAGGCTCGGCCACGCTATCGTCGCAGCGTATGAAGGCATCGCTGAGCTCGGCGATGTCATGGACGGGCTCGGCGATGCTGAAGACGCCGGGCGAATCAATCACTGGATGATTCCCAAGGACCTGCGTCGCGTGGAGGTCCTGCCACTGATTGGTCCGGGCAAGGTCGACCGGAAGAAAGTCGCGGCGCTCTTTTAGCTCATTCAGACACGCATTAGTTCAAGGCATTTGGTGTCACGTCCTATTATTAATTCATGTCTGAAGCACCAAAGAGTCCTGCAACGGCGTCGTTAAGCGATTGGCTGGAAGGCGCGCGCCCCCATACCTGGGCGAATGCGTTTGCGCCGGTCATCGTCGGTGTCGGAGCGGCATCGACGCACGCGCCGATTATCTGGGGACGTGCGGTGCTCGCGCTGGTTGTCGCGTGGGCGTTGATTGTGGGCGTGAACTTCGCCAACGACTACTCCGATGGCATCCGCGGCACTGACGATGACCGCTCGGGCCCGCTGCGCCTGACGGGTTCTGGTCTGGTCGAGCCGAAGGTTGTGAAGTACGCGGCGTTCGGTTCCTTTGGTGTCGCCGGTCTTGCCGGTGTGGCGCTGTCCCTGATGAGCGCGTGGTGGCTCATTCTGGTCGGTGCACTGTGCATCGCGGCTGCGTGGTTCTACACCGGCGGTAAAAATCCCTACGGTTATCGCGGACTTGGCGAGGTCTCGGTCTTCGTCTTTTTCGGTCTCGTCGCGGTGCTCGGCACGGAATTCACCCAGACGGGCTCGCTGTCTTGGGTCGGCCTGGCCTGCGCAATTGGTATTGGTTCGGTGTCTTCTGCCGTGAACCTGGCGAACAACTTGCGCGACATCCCCACCGACGCCGCTACCGGCAAGATCACCTTGGCAGTTCGCCTGGGCGACTTCCGCACCCGCATCGTCTGGCAGATTCTCTCCCTCATGCCCGCGCTGGCCAGCAGCTTTATCGCTTTCTGGCGCCCATGGGCGCTGGTGGGTCTGCTCATCGTGCCGCTGTGGGTGAAGGCCTCCGAGCCAATTCGCATGCATAAGAAGGGCAAGGAGCTCATCCCGGTACTGGGGCTTACCGGCAAGATGATGCTTGCCTGGTCCGTCATTACGGCACTCGCACTCGCGCTCAGCTAGGGGGTACCGATGGACTTCCGCACACTGACGCACAAGGCGCTTGACGACGTCCAGGAGGCCGCAACCCGAGTTGGCGACACAGCAGCCAAGGCTCCAGCTTTCGCCCGCAGCGCTGCTCTGCGTTTGACCAAATCGGGACGCCGCCGACTGGCGCTGGAGCACGGTGCGCTGCATTCGCAGACCCGTGAACCGGGACTCACCGATCTCACGTCAACCGGCGTGGTGCATATCAAGACCGCACCGGTCACGGCCGAGATTGCGGCCAAGGACGACGAGCGGAAGGCCAGCGACAAGCCGGATGCTGTCACCACCGATATTCCGGTGCACTGGTACGAGGTTGAACCTAGCGAACCCGCCAAAGAACCCGTGACCATCGTCTTCGTCCACGGCTTCACCCTGGCTGGTGAGTCCTGGTACCGGCAGTTCAACGCGCTGCGCAAGTCGCACCCGGAAGCACGCCTGTTGACTATGGATCTGCGCGGCCACGGCCTGACCGGAGCGGTTCCGGCTTCACTCTGCACGGTCGAAGGGGCTGCGGCCGATGCGCTGGCCGTGATCGCCGAGCGTGCCGCGACCGGAAAACTCATCGTGGTTGGGCATTCGCTAGGCGGTTTGATTGCACTGCACATGGTGCGGGCTGCCGAGGAAAGCATTCGCCGTCGGATAGCAGGCGTAGTGTTGATTTCCACGTCTATCGACAAGCTGGCCGCCCAGGGTGTGCCGCAGATTCTGGCGTCCCCGGTGGCGGATGCGGCGCGCAATGCAATTGAGTCCTCGCCGAAGGAGATTCGCAAGTTCCGCGAGGCAATCGCGTCACTGATGGCGCCGTCGTTGGCGGTGGCGGTGTTCGCCCGGCGCACGGACTACGAGATCATCGAGTTCCACGCGGCCATGATTAATGAAACACCGCTGGAAACTTTCGTGGGATATCTCGACGACCTGCAGGATCACGACGAGTTCGCATCCGGGCCTTACTTGGAGGGCTTGCCAGGAGCGGTACTGGTGGGCACGAAGGACGATGTCACTCCGCGCAAGCAAGCAGACCTAATTATGGAAAAGTGGCCGGACGCCGAACTGGTTGAAGTCGACGGGGCCGGCCACATGTTGCCGCTCGAGGCTCCGGAAGCGGTGAACCGGGCTATCGAGCGGGCCCTGGAGAAGGTGCGCTAGTTTTCCTCGCGGTCCTTAATCTGCTGCGCAATGTATTCCTTGTGCGCGCGGCGGTTCTCCGACCACACTGCAACAGACTCATTGGCCTGGACGCGCAGCTTCGGGAACACAAAAACCGACAGCGGCATCGCAATAATCAGTGCGAACACAGCCGTAATTGCAGCCGGAATCTGCACATTAACGAGGTAGATAATCACGAGCAGAATGAAGAACAGCACTAGGAATAGCAGCAGACGAGCAAGGCCGTACCAGAACAGCCCCTTCATGGCATTGCCGCGACCAGCATTCTTGGTCACCGGAGCTGCTGGCATCTGAGCCTCAGAAGCCAACTTGTCCTGCTCTGCTGGATTGGTCATTAAACCCTCACCTCTACGTGTTACGCCTGTACTGCGCCCCGGGCGTTGTTAGCGTCCATGGCTGTTCGTGTCCAACGTTCCTTTGTACCCTAACGAACTCTGTACGCCGTACCGCATGCAGTGCGATACCCCTCGTGGGCACTACGGGACTCGTTGCGTATTCTAGTCGGTAAATCCAGGAGGTTAGCTATTACATGGGTCGGCTCATTCTGCTGCTGTTCATCATCCTTGTCGTAGTCATGCTGTGGAAGGCATTTGGCCCCGGCAGTCGCGGCAACGGCATGCGACGTATTTCCGCTCCGCAACCGGAACCCCGTCCGCTCGCTCCCGACGATGATCCGGAGTTTCTCTGGAAGCTCAAGAAGGCCGAATTCGATCGCCGTAAACGTGAGCAGGAGCTGCAGGAGCGGCGCGAACGGGAGCAGGACGACAACCCCGATAATCCCGGCGAAACTGACTAAACGTCCTTGCCACGCAGCAACAACTGCTGTAGATATTCCCCGTAGCCACTGGCGCTGAGGGCGTCGGCACGCGCGCTAAGCGCAGCATCGTCAATGAATCCCATGCGCCACGCCACCTCTTCCGGCGAGCCAATCTTTAGCCCCTGCCGCTGCTCAATCGTGCGCACGAAATCACCCGCGGCCATCAGATTGTCCACCGTGCCCGTGTCCAGCCATGCCGTGCCGCGCGGCAGCACCTCTACCTGCAGTTTCCCGCGCTCCAAGTAGGCGCGGTTAACATCCGTGATTTCCAATTCGCCGCGTGACGACGGTTGCAGCGAGCGAGCTATCTCAACAACCTCGGCATCATAGAAGTACAAACCAGGCACCGCGAAATGGCTGCGTGGTTTCTTCGGTTTCTCCTGGATCGCCACGGCTTTGCCGCTTTGGTCGAAGTCCACGACTCCATAGGCTGTGGGATCTGCGACCCAGTAGGCGAAGATCGCTCCGCCATCGACGTTATGGAAGCGGCGCAGCTGCGTGCCCAAGCCAGCACCGTAAAAGATGTTGTCGCCGAGGATGAGGGCAACGGAGTCATCGCCGATGTGGTCCGCACCGATGATGAACGCTTCAGCGAGACCACGGGGCTCGTCTTGGGTGGCAAAGGTGAGGGTGAGGCCCCACTGCGAGCCGTCGCCAAGCAAGCGTTCAAACTGCGGGGCATCATGTGGCGTGGTGATGACGAGGATGTCCCTGATTCCCGCTAGCATCAGCGTGCTCAGCGGGTAGTAGATCATCGGCTTGTCATAGACGGGAACCAGCTGCTTGCTTACGCCAAGTGTGATGGGAAACAGCCGAGAGCCCGTACCACCTGCGAGGATGATGCCCTTCATAGTGCTCGCGCCTTTCTGCCTTACTGCCCGGCCGCTTCGTTGGCGATTGCCCACTCGTCGCGAGCCATGTTCTCAAGATCCTTGCAGTCAAACTCACTGGGGAGCTTATTGCCCTCGGCCTCGAACTGCTCGATAGTCGGAGCCTTCTGATCGCGCTCGGAGAGAATCATGTCCGCGTCGGTGAGACCACCCTTGGCCAGCAGCGCAGCCAGGTCAATTCCGAGAGTCGGGTCCTGGATGCTAACAGCACGCTCTGCCTCCGGGTTGTAACCGGTGGAAGTGAGGTAAGTGAGCACAGAGTCGTCGGCAAGCGAGACGAAGCCATGTCCGATGCCGTTGGGCAGATAGACCACTCGGCGGGTCTTGCTGTCGAGCTCGAAAACCTCGACCTTGCCGAAGGTATCGGAGCCGCGACGCAGGTCAACCGCAATGTCGAGGATGTGGCCCGCGGGACAAGTAACCAGCTTCGCCTGGCCGGGGTGGCCATCTGGCGCGGTGCTGACGTCAGCGAAGTGCAGGCCACGGACAACGCCTGCGGCGGAGACACTCATGTTGGCCTGCTCCGGGAAGAACGGGTAGCCCGTGGCCTCGGCGAATGCGTCGAGGCGATACCACTCGTGGAAACTACCGCGGCTGTCGCCGTGGATGACCGGTTCGAAGGTGAAAACGCCGTCGATAGAAGTGGGCTGGAATGTGCTCTTAGGGCTCATGGGTAACAAGTGTAGACGGGGCGCCCGGGCTGAGGCTGTGGCACGCGTTGAGTGTGCACTGAGTGTGCGTTGAGGGTTCGCTAGGCATGCCCCAGCAGCGAACTACAACTCCTGCTCGCGCTCCGCGTAGCCAGCCTCAGCGGCATCGTAGGCCGCCGCCCACCAGGACTCGTTGGCGCGATACCAGTCGATGGTCTCGGCGAGCCCCGCGGAAAAGTCTTGGTAGCGCGGCTGCCAGCCAAGGCTGCGGATGGATGCGGGGTCAATCGCATAACGACGGTCATGCCCCGGGCGGTCAGTGACATGGACACAGTCGGACCGCTCACGACCGAAGCCCTCCAGGATGTCTCCGACCACGTCGAGGTTGGAACGCTCGCCATCGGCACCAATCAGGTAGGTCTCCCCCACCTCGCCAGAATCCAAGATTGCCCAGACCGCGTCGTTGTGGTCATCGACGTGAATCCAGTCCCGAACATTCTCGCCAGTGCCGTACACGCGAGGGCTACGACCGCGCAACAGACCACAGATCTGGCGGGGAATCAGCTTCTCCGGATGCTGCCTCGGCCCGTAGTTGTTCGAGCAGTTACTAATCGTCGCAACCAACCCGAAGCTGCGCACCCACGCCCGGACAAAGTGATCCGCTGAAGCCTTGGAGGCCGAGTAGGGGCTGGAGGGTTTGTACGCGGTGGCCGTCGTAAAGCGTGCTGGATCGTCGAGAGCGAGATCGCCGAAGACCTCGTCGGTGGAGATGTGGTGAAGGCGGACGTCGTGGGTGGCGCAAGCCTTGGCCAGATTCACGGTGCCCATGACATTAGTGGTGACGAAGGGATCGGCATCCACCAGCGAATTGTCGTTATGGCTCTCTGCGGCGAAGTGGACGACCACGTCGAAGCGGGGCACGAGGCGATCGATCAGCTCCGCGTCACGAACATCGCCGCGGATGATTTCACAGTCCGCGCCATCCAAGCTCGCAGGGTTCGCGGCATAGGTGAAAGCGTCCAGCACCGTGACATTCACATCGGGCCGTGTAGCCAGAGTGCGGAGAACGAAGTTGGAACCAATAAAGCCGGCACCACCGGTGACGAGAACGCGCATGGAAGCGATTCTAGTTCACCCGGCGATGCCGGCTTTGTACAAGTGTGAAGACTTAGTTCAGACCAGCGTAGGAGTGCAGGCCCGAAACCACCTGGTTGATGAAGAAGAGGTTGAACACCATGGTGGCAAAACCGAAGATGTTGATCCACGCGGCCTTGGTATTACGCCAACCCGAAGTCGCGCGAGCGTGCAGGTACAGGGCGTAGATAATCCAGGTAATCAGCGCCGTGGTCTCCTTCGGGTCCCAGCCCCAGTAACGACCCCATGCGGACTCGGCCCAGATAGCGCCCAGCACAATGCCCAGACCGAACAGTGGGAAGGACCAAATAGCGGTGCGGTAAGCAATCGCATCCAGCTTTTGAGCATCCGGCAGCGGCGCGACCAGTTTGCCCAGGAAGCCCTTTTCCTTGCCCTCGCGGTTGTACATCCGCAGCATGTAGAGAATCGAGGCAACACCGGAAATCAGTGCGATACTGCACCCGATAGAAATAATCGAGACGTGAACCGGAATCCAAATCGACTGCAGTGCCGGCACCACCGGAGCAGCCTCAACATATAGGTTCTTACCACCGTAAAACATCAGCGCCAGAATCGGAGCCAACAGCCACGGCCAGAACACACGCATGGTTTCACGATGCAGTACGCCAGCTGCAATTGCCATAGCAAAGAGGATTGAAACTGATACGTACTCGTAGAGGTTGCCCCACGGGAAACGCTGCACGGCCAGGCCACGCAGCAGCACCGATGCAAAGTGCACGGCCACCCCGACGTAAATCAGCATTTCCGTCACAACGCCGAGTCGGTTCGTCAGCACCTGGTTCTTAGGCTCGCTTGCCGACGACTTCGTCGCCGACTCCCCAGAGTCAGCAACACTAGCGGTGGTAGCTCCCTCACCCGCACCGGCGGCTACCAGCTCGCGTTCCGCAACCTGGCTTTTCGCTTCAGCGGCCGCGATACGACGACTGTAGTAGGCAATGGAAATAACAAAGGCCACAAGATAAAAGGCGAAGGCCGTGAAGTACGACCAGTCCGAAAACTGCGCCAGTGTCTTATTGACGAGCATGTACTTGGCTCCAAAGTGTGGAATTAGCGGAATACTTCTTCAAACCCTAGTACTAAAGCAGGACTAAGCAAAAGGGGACCGGGGACACGGGGGACGCAAAAATGCGCGGAGGCGCAATTCTCGCCCCCGCGCATTCACCCTGCAGTAATGATGGACCAGACTTAGTGGTCAGTTAGCTTTTGTCCTTGTCGTCCGCGCTCTCGTCGGTCGCAGCATTGTTGTCAGCAGCATCCTCGTCATCACTGTCACGTTCCAGGATGTCATCTACGATGTACTGGAACTCCTCGCCCCAACCTGCCTTGTCGGTGCGGGCAAGGCCACCGAACTCAACGCGAGTGCGGCCATCTTCCAGCGGGAACATGCGCACCCAAACACGTCGGCGCTTAATGCCCAACGAAAGAACCATGCCCGCCAGTGCGGCCACAGTTGCCACCAGCACCCAGAACTGCGTGGGATCGTGCGAAACCTGCAAGTTGACGAATTCCTTCGCACCGAGGAATTCAATCTTGGTGCCGTCGGCAAGCTCGGTGGATTCGCCCTGCTTGAGGTTGACGCGGGCTTCCTTAGCCAGCTGACCCGAGTGCATCAGATCGCGGTCGAGGGAAAACAGCCCCTGCGAACGACCGGTGTCCAAGCCCGCGTCGCCGCGGTAGATGTCGACAGCCACGGCCGGGTCTTGCATCGCCGGGTAAGAGGACTGCAGCAGAGCACCCTTTTCACCAGTAAACTCCGCGGTCGGAGCGAACAGTCCCTCGATTGCAATCTGGTTCTGGCGGCGCTCGAACAAGTCCGGGTACATGCCTGCTGGTGGGTCGAAGCGCAGCGCACCAGAGGACAGGAAGAAGGTCGGATCATCCGGACGGAACTGGACAATCGACGTACGCGACTCGCCATTCGGCCAGGTCACCTTAAAGGCCGGGGCAAAGCCGTGCCCCTGCAGGTACACACGGTCACCGGCGACGCGCAGCGGATGGTTGACCTGCAGCGTGGTCTTTTCCCACTCATCGACCGGCTTGCGCATATCCTCTTCTTCTGCGAATCGGATATGAGAGGTAAACATCTTGGCCTGACCGTTCGGCAGGTAATCGGCGAAGAAGTCATCGACCTGAATACAGAACGGGTTCAGAGTTGTACCGTCGAAGGTGTTGCCAGCACGCAGCGAGTCATAGTTCGCAGCAGCGGTGTTACAGAACGGAACGCCCACCGCGCTATTGACGTTGTCGTCAGAAATCTCGGTGCCGGTGTTGGTCAGCAAAATGACCTGACCCTCGTAATAGATCATGCGGCCCAAGCCGACGATGATAATCAGCAGCGCAATGCCCAGGTGGAACACCAGGTTGCCAAACTCACGCAGGTATCCCTTCTCCGCGGAAAAGGATCGTGCCCCAGCGCGATCTTCATCTGCTGGAGTCTCGGTCAACGCCCACTTGTTCAGGCGCTCACGCACCCGCTTAGAAACTTCATCCGCAGAGGCATCGACCACGGCTTCGTCGTGAAGCGGAAGACGCGCCAACCGTTTCGGCGCCTTGGCCGGTGGCGTCTTCATGGCCTTGTAGTGGTCGATGGTGCGCGGAATAATGCAGCCAACCAGGGAAATCAGCAGCAATGCCACGATGGCGACGAACCAGACGGACGAGAAGACATCGAAAAGCTGCAGCTTATCCATGATCTCGGCGGTCTTGCCGTTGGCGGCTAGATACTGGTCGACCTTGTCCTTATTCAGCGAGCGCTGTGGCAACAGGGCGCCCGGAACCGCTGCGAAAGCGAGGATGAACAGCAGAATCAGCGCTGTGCGCATGCTGGTCAACCAGTTCCAGACCTGCTGGAAGGGCTGTCGTACCTTATTCCAATTCACCGACATCGAAAAATCTTTCACTAAATTGGCGTTACCGTATCAGTAATAAAAGCGGCCTGAACCCAGGCAACAAAAACATCCCACAGTCCCGTGACCAGGGCAATTCCGACCAGCACCAGCGCCACACCACCGATGAGCTGAATAGTTCGCGAGTGCTTACGCAGGAAGTCCACTCCACGCATCGCGCGTGCCGACCCCAGCGCCACCAAAATGAACGGCAGCCCCAGCCCCAGGCAGTAAGCGATAATCAGCGCCACTCCCCTGGCCGCGGTCATACCCTGCGTGCCCGCGGACACCGAAATAATTGCAGTCAGCGTCGGGCCCAGACACGGCGTCCACCCCAGCGCGAACACCGCGCCAAGCAGTGGCGCTCCCAGCCACGTGGTCCAGCGCTTCGGCGCCATGCGGGTGTCCTTCTGCAGCGCCGGCACCATGCCCATGAAGGCGAGTCCCATCACGATGGTCACCACGCCACCGACAATCGTCAGCGTGCGCGCCTGCAGACGCAGCGTGGACACGAGCCCGAAAATTGAGGCCGACCCCAGCACGAAAATGACAGTGAAGCCCAGCACGAACAGCAACGCAGCCAGGCCGACGCGGGCAGTTGCGGAACGCTTGCCACGCCCTCCATCGCCGTCACGCTTATCGACGGCGGTTGCGTCCGCAGTGCCCGTCGTCAAGCCCTGGCCCTGCGCCCCCGATGCTCCGGAAATACCGGTGAGATACGAGACGTAACCGGGCACGAGCGGAATGACGCACGGGCTGGCAAACGAGACGAGACCAGCCAGCGCAGCAGCGAGCAGCCCCAACACAATGGGACCGCCGGTGGCGACGTCGGCGAACTGCTGGCCGATGCCATCGGCAAAATAGATCGTGTCCATGGCAAAAGTTCCCATGCCGGGGCCTAGCCCTCCGCCTTCACTTCATCGACAGCCTTCATCAGCATCGTGTGATCGACCTCGCGGAGGAAGACCTTGGCCGGGCGGTGCTGCTTGTCCAGAATGATGGTTGTCGGAATCACCGAAGCCGGGATGCCGCCGAGTGCGCTGGCGTTGACGAAGGCCGGGTCATAGATGGACGGGTAGGTGATGCCGTTGTCCTTCACAAAGTCGATGGGAGCCTGGCGGACATTGTCGCGGACGTTGATGCCGAGAACGGTGCCGATACCTTGCTCTTCCATCTGTTCCTGGACATACTGCAGGTCATCCGATTCGGATCGGCACGGTGCGCACCACTGCCCCCAGGCGTTTAGGACCACAATCTGGTCCTTGAAGTCATCGAGGGAGATTTTCTTGTCGTCGTCCTCTAGAGAAGGACCGAACACCTTGCCGACCGGTTTGCGCTCCTCGGGTGCGTAGTCAATGATCTGCTGACCCCCTGGAGAAACAAACTCGAACTGACCGCCGACGGCAACGGCATCGTGTCCCACTGAATCTCCGGGGTTACATGCTGCGAGCGACAGAGACAGAGTTGCTGCCGCTAGCGTTGCTGCAATTCGGGACGATGAGACCTTGGCCACTTGGGGTGCCACCTTCCGGGGGTCAGTGAAACTTCAACAAAACTATTTATTCACCTTACAGGTGACCGGCCGGTTCACTGTAGCGCACGTCGACAATGGTGTCGCCGACGAAGACCAAGGAGGTCACGCTGGCCAGATCGCACTGCCTAGTTGCCGGGTTGTGGGCGAGCTTCAAGTACCGCGCACGACGCTGAGCTGCAATGATGCACAGCTGGTGCGTCACCAGCACCGCTTCCGCTCCTTCGGCGGCCTCGCGGGCTCGCTCGATGGCGTGGAACATACGGTCCGCGATCTCCTCGTAGGGCTCGCCCCAACTGGGCACGCTCGGACGACGCAGCCGTGGCCAGTACTTCGGATTCCACAGTGCGGAGTCAATGCCCTTGATGTGCAAACCCTCAAAGGAGTTGCCAGCCTCCAGCAAATCTTCATCCAGGGTCGGCTTCATGCCGATTATCTCGGTGAAGGGCCGTGAGGTTTCCTGCGTGCGCTGTAGCGGGGAACAGGCGAAGTAGCGGATGTCGTGGCCTTCGAAGGACGAGGCCGTGGCCGCTGCCTGACGCTGACCGCGCTCAGACAAGTGCCAGCCGGGCAGGCGACCGTAGAGAATCTTATCCGGGTTATAAACCTCGCCGTGGCGGACGAGATGTACGACCGTGGTCTTGGCGTGCTTTGTTGCACGCTTAGACGCCTGGTTTTCCGGCTGTGTCGGCTGCGATTCCTGCTGTGCTGCCTGCGAATTGGTCTTGTTCGGCACGTGTCACCTACTCCGGCTTGGCGGTTGCCGCCGCCTCGGCCGCGCGGGCTGCTGCACGCTCGATAATCTCGAAGTCGGCGTCGGTCAGCGCAGCGGAGACGAACCAGGTCTCGTAGCAAGAAGCCGGCGGGTAGACACCATTGGCCAGTAGGGCGTGGAAGAAAGCCGGGTAGCGGAAAGTATCCGCTGCCTGCATCTGCTCAAAGTTATGGCCCTCGCCCTCGGCGAAGCGTGGCGAGAGCATCGTGCCCGCACGCTGAATGTGGTGGGCCACGCCCTGCTTGGTCAGGGCGTCGGACAGAATCGTGGCCAGGCGATCTGCATTGGCTGCGACGGTGTCATAGACATCCTTCGTGGCATTCTCCAGGTTGGCCAGGCCAGCTGCCATAGCGACCGGGTTACCGGAGAGTGTGCCTGCCTGGTACACCGGACCGTTCGGAGCCAAGTACTCCATGACGTCGCGGCGACCACCGAAGGCAGCTGCCGGCAGACCACCGGAGACGACCTTGCCGAAGGTGGTCAGGTCACCGGCCACACCATCAATGCCGTACCAGCCGTTGTAGGAAGCGCGGAAGCCAGTCATGACCTCATCGAGAATCAGCAGTGCGCCGTCTGCGTGGCAGACTTCCTTCAACTTCGCGTTGAAGTTGTCCTGCGGTGCGACGGTACCCATGTTGCCCGCTGCCGCCTCAGTGATGACACAGGCAATCTCGCCCGGGTTCTCAGCGAATGCGGCCTTGACGGCCTCAATGTCGTTATAAGGAACAACAATGGTGTCGGCAGCCGATGCACCGGTGACACCCGGCGAATCCGGCAGACCAAAAGTAGCGACACCGGAACCGGCCGATGCCAGCAGCGCGTCCACGTGACCGTGGTAGCAGCCGGCGAACTTGATGATCTTGGAACGGCCAGTGAAACCGCGAGCCAGGCGTACTGCGGACATAGTGGCCTCAGTGCCGGAGTTGACCAGACGCACCTCATCTACCGACGTGCGCTCAACGATGTGACGAGCCAGGTCGGTCTCAGCCGTCGTCGGAGCGCCGAAAGACAAACCGCGAGTGGCGGCGCTCTGAACGGCCTCCACCACTGCCGGGTGCGCGTGGCCCAGAATCATTGGACCCCACGAGCAGACCAAGTCCACATATTCGTTGCCATCAACATCCACGAGACGAGAGCCCGCGGCGTGGTCAATGAAACGTGGGGTGCCACCGACGGAACCGAAGGCGCGGACCGGCGAGTTCACGCCACCCGGCGTCACTGCCTGAGCCTGCGTAAAGAACTCTGCCGAACGATCGGTGAGCTCAACGTTTTCTGGGACATGAGGAGCATTAATGTCTTGAGTCACGGTGACCATCGTAGACGGCCACTCGGATGAAGGGCTACCCTGCCCTACCAACGTCCCAGCTTCACCCTGAATAGATGCTTGCGGCGAGAGGACACTCGACGGGATCGCCAGTCGATCCACAAGCTGGAGAAAATCATCAAAAGCGATGCCAGCAGCGGGTGAATCATACCGGTCATACCCAGCAGGATGACCGCAACGTTGTAGAACCACGCAAAGTAGATGTTGGAGTCCATCATCCGCACCACAGCACGTGCGATTTCAATGGCCTCCGGAATCGACAACACGTTGTTACGCAGTGCCACGACATCGGCGTAATCAACATCAAGATTCTGATTGCCTTCGGTGTTGTCCATCAAAACACCCACGTCAGCGGCACGCAGAGAGTCCCGGATGTCCTTGTCGCCAACCATCACGACAGTCTCGCCGTCACTGTGGACCGAACGCACCGCAATGGCCTTGCGGGAGGCAATGATGCCCGCGAATACTCGTGAGATATTCAGCCGGTCAGCAAAACGACGGGCTACTGGATACGGATCTCGCGTGATCATCATGGTGTCCACGCCCATATCCTCAAGCTGGTCAATGCTCTCGACCGCATCGGGCTTAATGTCCTCACCAATGGTGATGACACCACGGACCTTGCCACGCCACGACACCACCATCGGAGTACCGCCACTGAGCGCAGCCACGGCCATTTTCTCGCTGAGTGCAGTGAGATCACGCGGACGCCAAACACGCCCCTCAACAAAGCGCATCTCCAACTTGTCGTCCGAGTCCTTCACCGGGATCTCTACCTGGCCAACGAACGCACCGTCTTCCGCAATTGCGACGTGTACAGTCTCAATCCAGTGCGGCACCTCGCCACCGCCGGAACCGGCGTCGCGGGATACACGGCACGCGCGCACGATTGCCGCTGATGCCGGGTGGTTGCTCTCCATCATGAGAGCGCCCGCCACACGCAGAACCAGATCCGGATTTTCATTGCGCTCAGCGGCGACACCGAGCACGTGGGTGTCACCCTCGGTCAGCGTTCCAACTCGGTTAAAAATCACCACATCGGCAGCGGCCAGCTTTCGGAAAGTCTCATTGCCACGAATCAAGATTCCGTTACTAGCACCGGCCAGAATCCCGATGCGCTGCACGGTCGACGTAGACATTGCCAATGCCACCGGCGCGATGCCCGAGAGCATAGCCAGCGCCACCGCGAGGGCACCGCTCATCGTGCCAGTCGCCAGCCACCAGCCGCAAAAAGCCACGCCCGCCAACGACAGCGTCCATGGCACCAGCTCTGATGCCGAGTGCACTGCGGTCTGGTGCATCACCGTTTCTTCTCGAACCGCTTGACGAAGCCAGCGCGCTATCGATGACGCCCGGGTCTTGAAACCGGTGCGTTCCACGCGCACCTTGAGCTCCGAATCCAGGTTGATTGCACCGGCCCAAACCTTGGAATTGACCTTGACCTTCTGCGGTTCAACGCCGATACCGAGTAGCTGCGCATCCATCGTGGACGCACCACCGATGACTGAGCCATCAACCGGAATCACCGAGTGCGGTGGAACCACGATGTCATCACCGATATTGAGCTCCGCGACCGTCACCTCCACCCGTTTCGGCTCCGCGGATTTAGCGCTCTTGCGCACGACTGTCACGTTTCGCTCAGCTGGAATGCGCAGGTTGCGCAAGATTTGTCCAGTACGCACCTTGTTGTAGCGCGTAAACATGCGACCTGTTAGCAACAGCACAGTCAGGCCGCACGCAACGTCGAAAAACACCTCTGCCGAGGCGCTTTCCCGGTAGTTGAAAGCAAACCAAGTGGGCGCAGTGGTATATCCAATCTGTCCCGCGGGACCAAAGATAAGCTGCGCTAGCGACCACAGCCACGCCAGCAGGATGGCAATGGAGCTCGCCCCATCCAGCGCCGACATCCGCCGACGCAGGGACGCCGCCATTGCCCGGTGGAACGGCCAACCACCCCACCACACCACAATCGTGGTCAGCACAAGACACATCCACTGCCAACCCGGGAACTGCCAGTTGACGTTCAACGACGTCACCAGCACCGGAATCGATAGGAACAGGCTTCCCCAAAAGCGTTGCTTGGTCACCAGTTCACGCGCCGTGAACAGTACTTCCGCGCCACCGCCGCTTCGGCGCAAGGCCGCTTCACGACGGCGAATGCGCTCCTCCTCATTCTGTTGAGCGGCAGCCGGAACAGCGGGACGGCGATGTTGTGACACATCCAGCCGAGTTGCACGACGCCGAAGCGTGCTGCGCGTGAGGTACGACTCGACCCCAATTTCGCGGAGAGCTTCGATGAACTGATTCGGATCGATGGTATCGGGCGCGGTAATCCACGCGCGTCCGGGCTTGTAGACCACAGAGGCGGTCACATCTGGAAAGGATTCCAAAACATGCTCAGCACGCTCAGCGCTCTCGGCGTTTTCCAAGTTTTCCAGGATGAGTGCGAAAGCTGTGTTGGACTGGCCTCTGCGGTGTGCAAGCCGCTGATGGGCACTTTCTTCGTCGATGTCCTGACGGCTTCGTGGCAATGCCTTACGAGCAGCGACCTTGGCATCCACAATCGCTTGTTCAACGCGATTGTCCAGAGAGAAATCAAACTCACCGGTGTCACTCATGGCCTTTGAAACTTTCCGTCTAATCCTGTGGCTGGTTGGCGCGCGTGAGCGCTAATTCACGATAGAGCAACAGTAGTCCACACGCCATCGCCAGGCTGGGCGCGATAACCCATACAGTCAGCGCTCCAGCCATAATGGCAAAGAACATGGCGAGAGCCGTGATAATCACCATGATGAGCAGGCAGTTCCGGGAGAGTTTGAACTCAGTGGCCGTCGGCAAGCAGCCGCTACCAATAAGCGAGCAGACCAGCGTCACACCGGCGACGATGTAGATATCGCGGCCAACGGCGGCGGGAGCCTGCGAATAGTCGCCGGTGACCAGTATCAAGCTCAGGACAATCTGGGCGATGAGCGCGACGAAGAGCACCCACTGCCAGGGCCGACTCGGCAGGGACATCATCGCTTGGACTCCTCAGGCTGCTTGGATTGCTTGGGCTGTGACTGGCCCAGCTGCTGTTGCCGCTTTGGATCAGCGCCATGCTTCGACGCTCTCGGCAGATGCGATTCCGGAGCGGACGGGGTCCACGGTTTCGACGGGCGCTGATGATCGAAGTAGTCCTTGGATTCCTTCGAAGCGGCGAGCACTAGACCCGCTACCGCGGCAGTGGCCGAGGCGATTCGCACAATTCCGCTGATAAGAACGAGGGATGCCGGCACTCCCGATTCTGAAGCCGTAGAAGAGAAGAAGGACATCAGCGCCGACAGTGCCAGGTAAAGCGAGCCGATAACCAGCACGGTGCGAGCACCTTCGCTCCCCTTGCGCATTCGCTCGATAATGGCGAAGAACGCGATGCAAAGCCCCACTGCGAAAAAGAACGCGATAACGATAGTCGCCTTCATGGCAGCATCAATCTGGCCCTCGCTGAAACCCGGGAAATTCTCCTTAGCGGTTGAGGGGCTCATCAGCATTTCCGGATGCAGCCAGTAGGTCACCGTAGCTACCGCAGCGACGAGCAGCTGCAACACGGCCGTAACCCGCCACGCCTGCCTAGCTCCCTCGACCTGCTCGGGAATTGCGGGCTTCTTCTCTTCTTTAGTCATCCGTCCACTTCTCGATATTTGCTACTGCACGTTCACCCGAGCGAATTAGAACTGGGCGCGCAGCTTCTTCGCCAAGTCCACCGCTGCGTAGGTCAAAATCTGCTCCGCACCGGCACGGCGAATGCTCAGTACTGCCTCCATCATCGCAGCATCCAGGTCAATCCACCCGTTGGCGGCAGCGGCGTGAATCATCGCGTACTCACCAGAGACCTGGTAGGCGGCAACCGGCACCGGCGACATATCCGCGACCTCGCGCAGAATGTCCAGGTAGCTCATGGCCGGCTTGACCATCACCATGTCCGCACCTTCGTCAACGTCGAGCTGCACTTCAAGCAGGGACTCACGACGGTTTGCAGGATCCTGCTGGTAGGTACGGCGATCACCCTGCAGCGAGCTGCCCACAGCTTCACGGAATGGACCGTAGAAGGCGGAGGCGTACTTTGCCGAGTACGCCATGATGGAGACATCCTCATGGCCAGCGGCATCCAAGCCCTCGCGAATTGCGGCAATCTGGCCGTCCATCATGCCCGAAGGGGACACGATATGGGCACCGGCGTCGGCCTGCGCAACGGCCATCTTGATGTAGTTAATCAGCGTGCGGTCATTCTCAACGACCGTGTTGCCGAAGCGGTCCTTGCCCAGCACACCACAGTGGCCGTGGTCAGTGAACTCATCCAGGCAGGTGTCGGCCATAATCAAAATGTCATTCCCGAACTCGTCGCGGAGACGACGCAGGGCACGGTTGAGTACGCCCTCCGGATTCCAGGACTCAGAGCCCTCGCCGTCCTTGTCCGCATCCAGCGGGACACCGAAGAGGTCAACTGCCGAGATACCTGCCTCAACAGCCTCGCGCACAGCTTCTACCAGGGAGTCCTCGGTATGCTGCACTACCCCGGGCAGGGAGCTGATTGGCTTCGGCTCATCAATCCCATCTGCAACAAACATGGGCAGGATGAGATTTTTCGGAGTCAGTGTCGTCTCCGCCGTCATCGCACGCATCACCGGGTTGGTGCGCAGCCTGCGTGGGCGACGAATCGGGAGAGGAAATCCAAACTGTTCGAGATCGATTTCGCGGGATGATTCAGAAGCTCCAGATGTAGTCATAAAGACAACCTTAATCAAAACGCGAACTCGCTCCGGTACGCCCCTGCTCAGTCCTTGGTTTTACGCGAACGACGACGCTTCTTGCGCGGTGGTGGCAGCTGCCCTGCCGCCCGCAGTTGCGCAACATGCTCTGCCAGCGCATCCACCAGCTCCGGGATGCTTGCGCGCTCCGGCACGACATCTACCCGCAGGCCGTACTCGCGAGCCGTGGCTGCGGCCATCGGCCCGATGCAGGCAATGATGGTGCGAGCATGCGGCTTACCCGCGATGCCGACCAGGTTCTTCACCGTCGACCCCGAGGTGAAGCACACTGCGTCGAAGCCACCGGACTTAATCATGTCGCGGATATCCGCACTCGGTGGCGCTGCCCGCACGGTACGGTAAGCGACCACATCATCAACTTCCCAGCCCAGGTCAATCAGACCGTCGACAAGCACATCGGTGCCGATATCGGCGCGCGGCAGCAGCACGCGGTTGACCGGATCGAGATCCTCGATGTACTCCGGGAACACGTCGACAATGCCCGCGGCATTTTGACGAGTGTCATCCGGAAGCAGCTCCGGAGTGATGCCGAGATCGCGGATGGCAGCGGCGGTGCGATGGCCGACGGCTGCGATGCGGACCCCAGCGAAGGAGCGCGCGTCCAAGCCGAATTCCTGGAACTTCTCCCACACTGCGGTGACGGCGTTGACGGAAGTGAAGACAACCCACTGGTAACGGCCGTCGACAAGCCCCTTGATGGCGCGTTCCATCTGCGCCGGGCTGCGCGGTGGCTCGATTGAGATGGTCGGGACCTCAATCGGGATGGCGCCGTGCGCAACGAGACGGGCACTCATCGGGCCTGCCTGCGCCTTGGCACGTGGGACCAGCACCTTCCATCCGTAGAGAGCGCGGTTTTCCCACCATGAGTACTTCGAACGATTGTCCACACCCTTGCCAAGCGTGACCACCAGCGGACCGGTCAGGTCACCCGAGAGCTGCGCCAAGGTGCCCAGCGTGACGTCGTAGGTGCGCTGCAGACGAGTCGTACCGTTGACAGTCACCGACACCGGCAACGACGACGGCAGGCCGCGTTCGCCGAGCTCAGTTGCAATGGCGGACAGGTCGTCCTGCACGGCCTGCAGTACCAGCGGCTGCGGTGCCTGGGCCAGCTCGTCCCAGTCCACATCGGCGCGATCGAGATCGGTCTCCGTGTACGTCGAGCCCAACGCGATACCGGCAAATGCCGGGACGGTGGAGGGCACGGACATGCCAGGGACGATCTGGAACTCAACATCGGCGTGCGAGACCTCGTTGATTTCGGCCAGCAGCGAATCGTTGGTCAGCGGATTGCCTGCCACCAAACGCACCACGTCATTGCCTTTAGCGGCTTCCTCGACGAGCAATTCTGCCATCTTCTTGGGATCGTCGATAGGCGTGCGCAGATCTGCGGCGGTCGGTGGTGCCGGACGCGGCGGCTTACGACGAGATCCCTTGGCCTTGGCTGCGGCGCACATGCGCTCGTACTCTTCCTCGGCTTCCTTCAGCAGCTCGGGAGGAACAGGCACATCGGTTGCGACGAGCTCTCGAACCCCCGGCATGACATCGGCGTCGACGTAGGCGATAGCGGTGTCTGCGAGAATCTCACGGGCGCGAAGCGTCAGCAGGTCGGGATTTCCAGGACCAGCGCCGACGAACAGGATGCGTCCCGTTGCTGAGGGGAGGGAGGTGTTCATCGTTGCGGAGTGATTTCTTTTCTATTGGTTGTTCACTTTTCGTGCCGATGAGTCTTGAAGGAAGAAAGCGGACATGCGCCAACGCATGTGAGGGGCAGGTAGATACCTGAATCTCACATGCGAGCACACGAAGGAAACCCTTATCCCAACGGCATGCATACAGGCCTATTAGCATAAAGGGTTTGAGCCAAATTAACTAACCGGCTACTTTTGAGATTCCCGCAGGGTATCGCCCATTACCTCATGAGCACCCCGTTCGAGCAGGGCCGCCGCAACCTTCCGGCCAAGCTCATCGGCCTTATCCACGTTTGCGGTAGCGGTCTCGAGCAACTGACGCGAACCGTCGAGTGCGAACACCCCCGCCTGCAGGGTGAGTTCACCACTGTCGCTCACGGTTGAGTAGGCCGCGACCGGAGCGGTGCAGCCCGCTTCCAGCTCATTGAGTACCGCGCGCTCAGCGACAGCCCGGGCATGGGACACCGGGTGGTCAATCTTGCGCAGAATATCCACAATTTCGCGGTCAGCAGTGCGGCACTCCAGCGCCAGGGCGCCCTGAGCCGGGGCTGGCATGAGGACATCCACATCCAGGGATTCCGCAATCTCTCCGAGGCGACCCGTGCGCTCCAGCCCAGCGCGAGCCAGAATGACAGCGTCCAAGTCCTCAGAGACGCGCCCCATGCGGGTTTCGATGTTTCCACGCAATGGTACAAGTTCCAGATCGGAGCGCAGCGCACGCAGCTGAGAGACACGACGCGGCGCGGAGGTACCCACACGAGCCCCCTCAGGCAGGTCCATCAGCGGCGTGGCATCGCGGGAAATCAGCGCTTCTCGCGGATCGACGCGCTCCGGCACGGCTGCGACCATCATGTCGTCTTCCGGCAGGGTCGGCAGGTCCTTAAACGAGTGCACGATAATGTCGCACACCCCCTCGCGGAGTGCATGACGCAGCGCCTGGGTGAAGACACCGATGCCAATCTTTTCCACCGGGTCGTGGCGGTTATGGTCACCGGCGGTCTTTACAATCACCAGCTCTGCAGGCTGTCCCAGCTCAATCAGTGCATCACGGACGTGACCGGCCTGTGTCGTGGCCAGTTCCGAGCCCCTGGTACCGATACGAATAGTCGCTGGGTCAGGCATGTTTCCCTCCGGGTGTTAATTTTTGGTGGTTTCAGCAACGCCTTCAATGATGGCACTACTGTCAAGACCATACTGCTCAAATCCCTGCATCCGCCCAATTCGGCCCTCTACCATGAGATCTGCGGGGATATCGGTGTCAGCATACAGGCCAGAGGGGGTGGATAGGGGCAGGTCGAAGAGCTTCTGCAGGGCAAGCGCGTAGTTGCCACCACCCTGCTGGCTAGAAAGCTTCTTGACCTGAACCGTTGGCGCGTGCAAGAGCTTATCGACGACGCGGCGAACCGTGGACTCGACCTCGCGACGTTCCTTTTGAGTAAGACCCGGTGTCTTCGCCTCCAGGCGAGCGAGCTCAGCCGCCGCCACATCCGCCGCGCGCTCACGCAGAGCGCGAACAGTCGGTGCTACCTCGCTTGCGCGCTGCGCCGTGAGGTAGGACTCCAACTCTTCGGCCACAATGTCGCGCGCTGCAGCCTCATCATCACGACCCGGAACCTCCGTGCGAGTCATCTGCAGCAATTCGATGTTGAAGAGTGCGATCCCCTCAAGCCCGGAGACATCCTCCGCGACGTCGCGAGGCATAGACAAATCGACGATGGCGAGCGGGCCGTGGTCGACAACATCTGCAGCTGAGACCACTGGAGTCATGGCTCCGGTGGCACTGACGAGAATGTCCACATCATCGAGGACATCAGCGAAATCATGCAACGCAATAGCAGTAGCGGGGATGCCCGCTTCGATCGAGTGGTTAGCCAGGTTCTGCGCCCGGTCAACGGTGCGGTTGGCAATAATCAGACGATCAATGCCGCAGCGCCCCAGGTAACTGGCGGCCAGCGAACTCATCGCACCGGCGCCGAGGATAAGGGCCGAACGTCCGGCCAGAATATCGGTACCCTCAGCGACGTCAACACCAGAGTTGAACCCAGGATGCAGCGCAGCAATCGCCTCGTCGATGGCCACGGAGACCATCGATGCGCCCGCATTATCAATCAGTGTTTCGCTGTGGACTCGCTTGCCTGTGTGCAGCGCCTTCTGCGCCAAGTCATGCAGCATGCGACCGACGGTGCCGGCTTCGTCCGCTTCCTGGTAAGCATTGCGAAGCTGACCGATAATCTGCTGTTCCCCCAGCACCATCGAGTCAAGACCAGCACACACCGAGAAGGCATGCTCCGCTGCGGCCTGTGCGTACCGCACATAGAGGTGCGGTGTCAGTTCATCGAGTTCGAGCCCAGTACGACCGACAATTTCACGGACCACGGCCGATAGGCCAGAGTGGAAGCCGTTGGCCACCACGTAGTACTCAACGCGGTTACAGGTCGACAACAGCATCGCTTCGCTGATCGCTTCATCCGCGACCAGCCGAGCCAAAATGGCCTCTCGCTCAGTTTCACCGACGGAGACCTTTTCAAGAAGGGTCACCGGTGCAGACCGGTACGACATTCCGACGAGAAGCACACTCACCGCTCAATCACCGCTCTATTGCTCCTTCACAGGCCCCGCTACGGGCTTTTTCACACAGCTATGACTGTTAACGCTAGACAACTCTGCCATCTCGTCACAACAAAGGCATACTTTACTTAGTCTCTACCTCGATGTTCGCAGCACTCCCCTACTTCTTTGCCGCTACTCCACATTCTGCCATGTCTCCGCAGCTCCTAGCAGTTCGGCAGAGTTGTCTCCCGAACTTATTCGGCCTCCGCTATCGCTTCCAGGAGTTCATCATCATCGATTTCCCAGCAAGCGATTTCCTCATCATTGACCAAAATCACCGGCACGCGATCGCCAAATTCCATGGCCAAGTTCGGATCGGTATCGACGTCTTCCACCTGGAACTGCGCATTTTGGTCCCGAACTAGCGGCTCAATCTGCGCAATCACTCGGGCGCACGAACCGCACGTCTTCCTACTCATCACCGTCACAGTCACCATAACGGCCAGTCTAAAGGTCGACTGTTTCGCTTTACGACGTCCCCCTCCCCACACTTCCCCTGCAAAAGTGACTCTTCTTATCCTTGCCCCATCCGCTCCTTGAATCTCAGCGCGCAGCTTTGCCTAAAGACCGGATACTATTCAACAAGAGCTTCCGATAACGGATGTCGGTTGCATACACCGTGGAAAGAGATTTTCGTGCCGTGAGTGAGTTCAGTGCCGACAACCGCTCCCCCTTCCCCATCGACATGCTGGGTGACCTTGCGTCCTCGCAGGGTAACGTCCGCAACTTCCTCGAGCAGGTAGTTCTCGCTCCGCTCAATGACGAAGCACAGGAGGAAGCTGGTGCTGCAGCGGCTGCCAATGCACTGGAAGCTCTCGGCGAAGTCTACGACGTCGGCGGCGAAGAACTGGCTACGGGATTTCGCAGTGTAGCTGGTGCCGAAGATGCCGCTGGCGGTGCCCGTGTGCTCTCGCAGCCCATTCCAGGTGTCGAACGCGATCAGGGCGCAGCCGCTTTCTTCGATGTGGACAACACGCTTGTCCAAGGCGCATCAATCTTCCTCTTTGCCATGGGTTTGGTCGAGCGCGGCTTCATCAAGAAGCGTGATTTGGCCGGCATGATTTGGAAGCAGCTGAAATTCCGAATCTCAGGCGCGGAAAACGCTGCCGACGTAGCTAAGGCCCGTGAACAGGCATTGGAGTTTTTCGCCGGCCACGATGTGAATGAAATGGTCAAACTCGGCGAAGAAATCTTTGAAGAAAAGATCAGCGACCGCGTTTACCAGGGCACCCGCGATCTGGCGGAACTACATATCCAGGCTGGCCAAGAGGTCTGGCTGGTCACCGCCACCCCGGTGCAGCTGGCCCAGGTTATCGCTAAGCACATCGGACTGACCGGCGCCCTTGGCACGGTCGCCGAGGTCAAAGATGGCAAGTTCACTGGCCGCCTGGTAGGCGATATTCTCCACGGCCCGGGTAAGAAGCACGCGGTGGCAGCTCTGGCGGCCTCTTCCGGGTTGGATATGTCTCGCTGCACGGCATACTCAGATTCCGCCAACGATATCCCCATGCTGTCCATGGTAGGCACCGCCGTGGCCATCAACCCGGACCGCAAATTGCGGAATTACGCCCAAAAGATGGGGTGGACTGTCTACGACTACCGTCACTTCCGCTCCGCAACCTTCGCCACGATGCGGTGGCTCTCGATCGGAGCACTGCTGGCAGGAGCTGTCGGGGGCGCGGGACTCGTCGGCAAGCGACTGTGGGACGCGAACAAGGAAAGTTAAACGCTGCTAGGCGCACTCGAGAGTTAGTGACTGCGTTTATGACAAAAATGGCTCGAAAAATGGCCTGAAAGTGTCATAAACTCCTACAGTTTCACATTTGCAGCCCGTAATCGGCAGCCCGTGATTAGCCCCCCCCCAACGACAAAACCCGCCCTATCTCAACGAGACCGGGCGGGTTCTGCTTTTAAAACGTGTACGCGACGCAGCACGCGCGCTCCTGCGATAACGGCAGGAATGCTGGCTTACTTGCCGAGCTTACGACGCTGCACGCGGGTACGGCGAAGCATCTTGCGGTGCTTCTTCTTCGACATGCGCTTGCGACGCTTCTTAATGACGGAACCCATCGGCTCGACCTCGCTATTCGTTGACGGAAATTTCTTTTCTTGCACAATGGCGGCGTACTCAATGCGGCCTTACAACCGCCGAGATGTCACGCCCTTTTTCCTTCCGCCTTCACAGCTAGATACTTCATGACTTGAAGACGATAGGAAACAGGGGCGCAGCACAGCACCATGTACTAATCGGATTAATCATAGCGGGGACATATGCGTTCAGGTCAAACAGCCCCGCTTAAAGGCAGAAAAAATTAACCCGCGTTGTAGAAGGAGGAGTCCAGGTATTCCTTGACTGCGGACTCATGGACGCGGAAAGAACGGCCAACGCGCACTGCCGGCAGCTCGCCAGCGTGAACCAGGCGGTAGACGGTCATCTTGGATACGCGCATGATGTCAGCAACTTCTGCAACGGTCAGAAAGGTGCCTTTATCTGCATTCTGCATTAGTAAATATTCCCTTCAGCGCACGCGACGCGCTGCAGGCTTCCCCTCCTGCAGAAAATCGTGACACGCACGTGCTTTTCATATCCTACCGGTAGGCAAGGTGCCGGTGCGATTTTTGATAAAAAATAGGGGCATTGGCGAATGGTGTGACAGTTGTGACTAACCCATCGTCCCTGCGTATCGGATTAGCTACTGCCGCTGACCATTTCCAATGCCCCAAATATTGGGGTTACTTGTACACCCGCCTCTACTCGGCGAAATGCTTATTTACCCATCTCGTTGGCCTTGTCATAGCAAGCCTGCAGCGCACGATGCACCGCGCGACGAATGCCTTCTTCCTCGAAAACTCGGGTGGCCGCAGCGGTTGTACCGCCCGGAGAGGTGACATCGGCACGCAACGCAGTCGGGTCCGCGCCTTCCTGCATCATCATCTCGGCTGCACCAGCAGCCGTAGCCGACGCCAGACGCTTAGCCTGATCACGCTTGAGGCCCAGATTCACACCCGCGTCGGTCATCGCCTCGACGAACTGGAAGAAGTAAGCCGGACCGGAGCCCGAGACTGCAGTGACTGCAGACATCAGCGACTCATCGACAACCTCAACGCTGCCGACCTTCTTCAACAGTTCGACAACCTCGTCGGTCTGGCTCTCCGTGACAAAGCGGCCCGGCGCGACTGCACAGACCCCCTTGCCCACCAGCATCGGGGTATTCGGCATGACGCGGATCACCGGAGTACCGACAGCACAGACGCTTTCCATCTTGTCCAGCGTGATGCCAGCCGCCATCGACACCACAATGGTGTCGACCTCAGAGTCATCGAGCACGTCGGCAATCTGCTCGAGCATGTCGATAATCAAGTACGGTTTTACGCACAAGAACACCACGTCGGCACCGTCGACGGCCCCTACTGGGTCGTCGGCATCGACAATGCCGTAGGTCTCCTTCAGACCGGCCAGGCTCTCCTTGGTGCGCCCCACCACATAAATCGAGGAGGGCGAGACACCACCGTCGATGAGACCACCGACGAGTGCGCTACCAATCTTTCCGCCACCAATTACAGCAATTCTTGTCATGGACGCTAAGTGTGCCAAAACTGGCCCACACATGCGAATGCAGGGACCGGAAAACTACGCTTCCGACCCCTGCATCAGGTGATGATTATTCTGTTGACCCCACTACAACTGGAAGAGAATCCAGGGGCCAAATGTCAGCGCCAAACCGACAAGTCCTGCGAGAATCGGTGTCAGTTTGTCCTTCTCACGGCGCAGGTAGTTCGCCATTCCCGCGAAGCCACCAGGGACCACGAGAGCCATGATGACAACCACAATCTTTGGCAGCGACGACCAGGCCATGGTGAAGCCCAGGAACACCAATGCACCAGCAATCAGACCCACGAAGACCTGGATTAGCAGCAACGGCACCGAGAGGGAATTGTCCTCGGCGTAGCCATCGCGCGCGACGGCCTTGCCCTTGGAGCTCTTGGATTCTTCACGCTTAACGACGTCCCGGGGCTCCGCCTGCTTCTCGTCAGCTGCGGCCTGGGTCGGTGTGGTCTCGACCTGTGCAGCCTCAGTGGGGGCGTCCTCGGCCTGCTCGATATCGGCCTGTGCGTCTTCTGCCTGTGCAACTTCAGGAGCGACAGCGGCTGCCACTGCCGCCTTGGAAGCGGCACCGGTATCGGCGTCAGCGTCGGCAGCCTCGAAGGTAGCGGTTTCCTGAGCAGCTTCAGCCTCAGCAAATTGTTCACCGTCGACGTCATCCGATTCAGCGGATGCCTCGGACTCTTCGTCGACATTGTCCTGGACAACCGGAATGGAGGCAGTCGGACGGTCGTCGTAAGCGTTGGAACCGGTGAGTACCGCACGAGCGACTGGCCCCGGCTCCCCAAGCTGCTGCGACTCGTCTGCCATGTCACGCAGTTCGGTGAAGGTGTAGGTAATCTCCGAACGCTCGGAGTTGACCATGACCGGACGGGGTTCCATCGGAATTGCCAATGGCACCGCAGGGGCTGCTGGCTGCGCAGTTGGTGTGCTCTGCGCGGCTTGCTCCTGCTGCGGAGCTGCCGGTGCAACCGGTGCAACCGGTTCTTCAGCAACTTCGGCAACCTCGTCAGCTTCGGCCTCAGCGACCTCGGCGTCAGCTACTTCGGCGTCAGCCTCAGCTAATTCCGACTCCTCTTCTTCCTGATCAGCAGCTTCAGCCTCGGCCTCAGCTTGAACCTCATGCTCCGACGAATCCGCCCCTTCAGCAACTACCACTGGCTCAGCGACAGCCTCCGAGTGCTCCGGAGCTTCTACCTCCGGTTCGGTTGCCTGCGCTTCTTCGGCGGCGTTGGCCGCAGCTTCGTCGGCAAGCAAATCACTCGTAGTCGTCTGATCGTCGTCTGCGTTGGAAAGAGCGTGAGCACCACGTCGCGGTTCGTCGGCCTTTACACGAGGGATTGAGCCGGTGAGCTCCTGAACAGACACACCGCCTTCTTCAAGGCTGCGTCGACGGCGGCGCCGCGGTGGTTCAGAGGGGGCTCCCTCCTTCTGCCGCCGCGCCAGCAGTTCGGCAACGGTGAGCTTTTCCTCGCTCATCTCAACCCTTTCCGTATAGGTCACTGTCCAGTCGTCGGAAGATAATGCCCTCACGCAGCGCCCAAGGACAAATCTCGACCTTCTCTAATCCCAATGCTCGCATACTAGCCTCTGCAACGAGAGCACCTGCGACAATTTGGTGAGAACGATTCGCACTAACACCCTCAAGTTCAGCACGGTCAGCCGCCGTCATGCGGGAAATAAACGCAATCAACTGGCGCAAACCAGCGGCAGTCAGAGTGCGCTTAACCCGGGGACCAGCAGCGGAAGGCGCCGCACCGGTCAGGCGAGCGAGAGTGCGGAAAGTCTTCGAGGTGGCGACAGCCAAGTCCGGCTCACCAAGCGTACGCAGATGACGAGCTGGCTCAGCGAGCTCAGCATCAATGT
Source organism: Corynebacterium sp. MSK012 (assembly GCF_030232435.1). Taxonomy (NCBI): domain Bacteria; kingdom Bacillati; phylum Actinomycetota; class Actinomycetes; order Mycobacteriales; family Corynebacteriaceae; genus Corynebacterium; species Corynebacterium sp. MSK012. Next base: position 134,772 of record NZ_JASPJU010000004.1, on the reverse strand, counting down.
AATCGCGCAGCAGGTCAATCTTCTTGCGCTCCGGCGGATCGGTCTCGAACCACTCGTGGGTCAACCGTCCCGCACCGAGCAGCAGCGAGTACGCGGCCTCCGGATCTTCATCAGTACCCGACGTCAGCTCAAGAGAACCGCCACCGATATCCAGGTTGATTAGACGACCAGCAGACCAGCCGTACCAGCGCCGTACTGCCAAAAAGGTCAGACGAGCCTCATCCTCACCGGAGAGAATCTGCAGCTTAATGCCAGTTTCTTTCTCAACGTGGGCGAGAACCTCGTCCGCATTCGTGGCATCGCGAACAGCTGAAGTGGCGAAGCTAATCATCTCTTCGCACTTCATCTGCTCAACCAATTCCTTGGATTCAGCGACGTAGCCCGTCAGCTTGTCAATGCCCTTCTTGGACAGGTTGTTGTCCTTATCCAGGTACTCGACCAGCTTCATCGTCGACTTGGAATCGCTCATCGGAGTCGGATGTCCGCCCCGGCGGGCGTCCACCATCACCAAGTGGACGGTATTACTACCTACATCTAATACACCTAATCTCACTCTTAGTAGGTTAGACGGTCTACGGTGTATTGGTGTGAATCAACCCCACCCCCGCCCCGGTCGTGGACCGCAACCGTCTCCCGCTGAAGTCGCCTATGACTTTCCCCGCGAGTGGTTCGAGTTCGCCCACCCGGAGGACCCAGAACATATCATCACCTGCGACCTAACCTGGTTGATGAGCTCCTATCAATGCGCTTTCGGCACCTCCGCTTGCCAGGGCATCGACTCCGCGAACGCGGATGTCGGATGCTGTGGCCATGGCGCCTTTATCACCGACGAAGAAGACCGCGAGAGGGTTATTGACGTCGTAAAGCGAATGGAAGGCGACTCCGCAGAGCCCCAGTGGTGGCAGAACCGCCCCGAACAAACTCTGAAGTGGCTTGAAACCTACGAAACCGACCCCTCCGAACCGTTGGAACCGTGGTTAGTGTGGGACGAGCTTGACGACGAAAACGGAGAGCCTGAGCCTGCTCTGAAAACGAAGGTCGTGAAGAATGCCTGCATTTTTGCCAACCGTGACGGATGGCGCAATGGTGCGGGCTGTGCCATCCACCAATGGGCGATGGCCAACGACATTGACCCCGTAAAGGTCAAGCCGGATGTGTGTTGGCAGGTGCCGCTGCGCCGACTGGAGGACTGGGAGGAACGCCCGGACGGCCAGGAGATTCTGCGCACGACCATTACCGAATACGATCGTCGTGCCTGGGGCGATGGCGGCGAGGACTTTGAATGGTTCTGCACGGGCGCGCCGGCCACACATACCGGTGGCGAGCCGGTGTGGCGCACGCACAAGTCCGAGCTAATAGAGCTCATCGGCGAAGAGTGCTACGAAATTCTGGCGGAGCACTGCCGTGCCCGAGAAATAGCGGGCGCGGCCAAGGCTTTCGGGCCGAGTGGCTACCCACTGCTGGCGATTCACCCGGCCACACGCGCAGCGGCCGAGGGGCTGGCGCCGGACGAGGTTTAAGTCGGGGTTTCTCAGACCGACGGCGGAGATTGTCGGCAGCAGTCTGCTGAGCTAGTCCTCGAACTTGTAACCCAAGCCGCGAACGGTGACCAGGAACTCCGGCGAGGAAGGATTGCGCTCGATCTTGGAGCGCAGGCGCTTGATGTGTACGTCCAGCGTCTTGGTGTCGCCGACGTAGTCGGAGCCCCAGACGCGGTCGATGAGCTGGCCACGGGTTAGCACACGACCACGGTTGCGCAGCAAGTACTCCAGCAGGTCGAATTCCTTGAGCGGCATTGCGACATCATCGCCGTCAACGGTGACTACATGGCGCTCGACGTCCAGCACGACCGGGCCGCCGCGCAAGACCTCCTCGTAGATATCCTCGACATCGTCGGAGTCGTCGTGGCGACCGCGGCGCAGCACAGCCCGGATACGGGCAATAAGTTCCCGAGAGGAATACGGCTTGGTCACATAGTCATCCGCACCAATTTCGAGGCCGACGACCTTGTCAATCTCAGTGTCACGGGCGGTCACCATAATCACTGGGACAGAGGACTTTAAGCGGATGTTTTTGCAGACCTCGGTGCCACTCATACCTGGCAGCATGAGGTCCAGCAGCACAATGTCCGGTTCTGCCTTGGAGAATTCTGCAAGTGCTTCCTGGCCGTCAGCGGCCATCCGCACCTCGAATCCTTCGCGCTGCAGCAGAAACGCAAGCGGCTCCGCCAAAGCCGTCTCGTCTTCGACAATAAGTACCTCAGTCACGGATTACTTCATTCCTTCCTTGGAATCCTTGTTCTGGGAATCCTTATCCTTGCCACGGGTTTTGCCCGTACCGCGCTGCGCGTTTTTCTTAGCCGCAATTTTACCCGCAGGCTGGGTGTGGCCGATTGGCAAACGTGCAGATACATCGCCATCATTCGACGCGGAACCGTTCTTTTCCATCAGCGGGAGCTCAATGGTGAAGGTCGATCCTGTGCCCAGCCGACTCCACAGCTTCACGGTTCCCTTGTGATTCGCTGCGACGTGCTTAACAATTGCCAAGCCCAGACCGGTACCGCCTGTCGCCCGCGAGCGTGCCTTATCCGCACGGAAGAAGCGCTCGAAGATACGCTTCTGATTCGCCTGGGAAATGCCGATACCGCGGTCAGTGACGCGGATAGCGACGGTGTCGTTATCCTCCTTGACCGCAGTCACAGATACAGGCGTGGCCTCTGGCGAGTAGTTGATCGCATTTGAAATCAGGTTGGACACCGCGGTGATCAGCAGGCTGCGTTCACCTTCAACCACCAAATCCGGCTCACAGTCAACGGTGATTTCAATACCCGCCTGCTCCGAGAGCATCTGGTTACGACGCACAGCTCCTTGGACAATCTCTTCAACCTTCACGGGAGACATGTCCGGCAGCGGCTCTGCCCCCTGCAGCTTCGACAGCGAGATGAGTTCCGTAATCATGGTCGACATCCGCTTGGACTCCTGCGTCAGGCTCTCACTAAAGTGACGCACGGCAACCGGGTCGTCGGTAGCTTCATTCAGCGCCTCGACCAAGAGGCTGATGGCCCCCACCGGAGTCTTGAGCTCGTGGGAAACGTTAGCCACAAAGTCACGTCGCGCGGCCTCCATACGGGCCTGTTCGGAGACATCCGCCGCATAAATCACCACAAAACGGTCGTCCACCAGCGACAACGGAGTTAGCTGACAGCGGACAATTGTGTCCGGCGCCCCCGCCCGGCGCGACGGCAGCACCAGCGTTAGCTCCTGGTCCTCCTGCGAGTCAAAGACCTTGAGCGCAGCTTCCCAGCCCACGTCATTGAGGCGGCGCTCATAGACCAGCCCCAACTTGTGCGCCATGGAGTTCGACAAAATCAAATCACGTGAGATGTCAACGACCACCACACCCGTCGGAGACTTCTGAATGGCCAGGTGCATGACCTGCGCCATGGTGGTTATTGAACTTTCCTCGTCGCTCTTCTGACGCCGAGCGGCGTTATAGGCACCCGAGACAACTCCACCAAGAATCAGCACAGCTGCCATAACCGCAGCACCTAATAGAGCGGCGATAATGATTTTTGACACGGGTCTTACCCTAAGCTCTTTTCACAATCCGCGCGCGCTGAAAAATCATTGCGCTAGCTAGCTCTAAATAGACCAAGGAGCACAGCCCCACTTGGCTGCGCCCCTTATCGGCCTATCAAACACCTACATATTTACTTGTTGCCCTGAGCAGCAACAGCAGCAGCACCTGCAGCTGCAGCTTCCGGATCCAGGTAGGTGCCACCCGGGTTCAAAACCTTGCCCTCAGCATCAAAGTCGTAAACCAGCGGGATACCGGTCGGGATGTTCAGAGCGGCAATGTCCTCGTCCGAGATGTTGTCCAGGTGCTTGACCAGTGCACGCAGGGAGTTACCGTGAGCTGCCACCATGACAGTCTCACCGGACTTCAGACGCGGCAGGATTTCCTCTTCAAAGTAAGGAATGAAACGCTTCACGACGTCCAGGAGGCACTCCGTGCGCGGAACCTCATCCAGGTTGGCGTAACGCGGGTCATTAGCCTGCGAGAACTCACTGTCATCCGACAGCTCCGGCGGCGGAGTGTCGTAGGAGCGACGCCAGGACATGAACTGGTCCTCGCCGTACTTCTCCTTGGTCTCTGCCTTATTCAGACCCTGCAGAGCACCGTAGTGCCGCTCGTTCAGACGCCAGTCACGGATAACCGGAATCCACAACAGGTCAGCGGTATCCAGGGCAATGTGTGCGGTGTTAATTGCGCGACGCAGCAGCGACGTGTAGAGAACCTGTGGCTTCAGGCCTGCCTCTACGAGCATCTCACCGGCACGTACTGCCTCAGCGCGGCCCTTGTCGGTCAGTGCAACGTCGACCCAGCCCGTGAACTGGTTGGATGCGTTCCACTCACTCTGGCCATGACGGACAAGAATCAGTTTTCCATTGCTCATACCCCCAATTGTGCCCCAAAACTGGAAAGCCCGCCGTTCGTTGCCCCGCTATGTGGGTTGCTACCCCCGGCTACTCAACCATGTGGCGGAACTGCTCCAGATTGGCCAGGTTTTCCCCACGGTCAACCCGCCACTCCCACTCGCGCTTAATTGCCGATGCAAAGCCGCGTTCGAGGATCTGGTTGAAGTCCCCATCGGCCGTCTCCAGCAGCTGACCGAGGAGACGGTCGAGGTCATCGTCGGAAAGCTCAGCGGGCAGTTGACCGACCAGGTAGATGTCGCCGGCGGCGTCGATGGTGTAACCGATGCCGAACAGACGACGGTTGCGCTGTAGCAACCACTTGTAAACGGCCTCGTGGTTTTCTTCGACCGCGCGACAGACGAAGGCTTCAACACGCAGGGAGTCCGGCGCCGGGATGAGGCCGACGATAGTCTTGAGCTTCTTCTTACCAGGCAGGACCACCACGGCGGCATTGTCTGCAATACCATGCTCGACACCGAGGCGTTCCAGCTGCTCACCGAGGGATTTCAGCTGTACTTGGATGTCCGTGCTCATCGTGAATCATCTCCCTGTTTTTGTGGTTACGGCCCTGGCGATACTGAAGCTAACGAAACTTACCGGGAGCCGCCCGCATCCCGGATAGAGCCGGGACAATTTTCCTTTTGGAGTTCGGTTCGATGATAGACATCGGCCAACCGATCCACGGTCTTTTGCCAGGAAAACTCCAAGGAGTGCTCACGCGCCTGGGTGGCCAACTTAATGCGCAGCTCGTCGTCCTCCACCAGGCGACCGAGGGCATCGGCCCAGGCTGCGGGCTCATGACCGTCGACAAGCAAACCGCTGACCCCATCGTCGACAGCGATGGAGAGCCCGCCGACATTCGCCGCGACAACGGGAGTGCCAGTGGCCTGAGCCTCCATCGCCACCAACCCGAAAGTTTCGTTGTAACTGGGCACGGCGACAATATCTGCGGCCTGGTAGAGCTTCGCCAGGTCCTGCGGCGGGCGCGGGGGCATGAAACGGACCAGGTGGTCGATCCCCTCTTCCGCGGCGAGATTGGTGAATTCGTCGGGCGCATGCAGCCCAGAACCGGAAAGTCCACCGCAGATAATCACTCGGACATTAGTGGCGGGATGGCGACGCATGAGCTCACCGACACCCCGCAGCAATACCTGCGGGCCTTTCAGCCGCTGCAACCTGCCGACGAACAAAATGACCTTAGTGTGCAACGGGATGCCCAGCTCACGACGGGACCGCTCGGTGGCACGATCACTGCCCGGCGAAAAGAGCTCCACGTCCACCCCGGGCGGCACGACATTGATGCGCCACGGGTCGGCATCGTGGAGATCCGCGAGCTGCTTAGCCTCGGCATCGGTGTTGACGATGAGCCGGCACGCATTGTCCACAATCTGCTGCTCACAGATACGCCGAGACTCCGGCTCCGGCGTATCTCCCTCCGCCAGATGGAGATTCTTCACTGCCGCCAGCGTGTGCGCCGTGTGCACAAACGGAATGTCAAGCAAATCCGACAGCAGCCAGCCCACCTGTCCAGAGAGCCAGTAGTGCGAATGGATCAGGTCGTATTCAATCCCCTGTTTGCGGGCGAATTCAATGACCCCACCGGCAAAGGCCGGCATCTGCGTAGCCAGGTCTGACTTCTCCAGCCCCTCATATGGGCCAGCCACAATGTTGATGACGCGGAAGTTCTCACTGACCTGAATCACCGGTCCATCACTGGAACGCGTGGCGCGGGTAAAAACATCCACCTTCACACCGCGGCGCGCCAGCTCCTCGCAGGTGCGCAGCACGTAGACATTCATGCCACCAGCGTCACCGATGCCCGGTTGCTCCAGCGGAGAGGTATGCATGGAGATCATCGCGATGCGGTTCGGCCACGCCGGCGTGTTAGAGGTGGCTGCGTCTGCGCCCTCCGTTGCCGCCGGAAATATTTCGCTCATACTGCCCAGAGTGCCTATGCCAGGGGCAACCCCGCAAATGAGTACCTCAAATACGTGTATAGGAATTCCGGCATCGCAGTGCGACGTAGGGCACAATAGAGGTCGATACCTACTACGTCGTAGGTTATTATCACCTCACGACATAGTCAGGCGATAAACAAAACTTTAGGAGGACCCCATGGCCGATACATCCAGCTCACACGCTGCAAATGACTCTGCCCCAGCTCACGGTTCCACACCCAACGCTGCGGCCTCCAAGGCCTGGCTGAACCTGTATCCGGAGTGGACCCCACCCCACATCGACTACAACTTCGACACCCTCCTAGACGTCTACCGCCACACTCTGAGCAACCACCCGCGCCGCAAGGCATTGACCTTCTTCGGTCGCTCCACCTCCTACGCCGAGCTGGATGCCAAGGTTCGCAGCGTTGCCGCCGGCCTGCGCGCACTTGGCGTACGCAAAGGCGATCGCGTGGCACTGCTCATGCCGAACTGCCCGCAGCACGTCATCGCCTACTGGGCAGTTCTGCACCTCGGCGCTGTTGCCGTAGAGCACAACCCCCTCTACACCGCCCACGAACTGCGCCACCCATTCAACGACCACGGCGCCCGCTTTGCCATCTGCTGGGACAAGATCGTCCCCGTACTTGAAGACCTCCGCAACAACACCCCGCTCGAGACCATCATCGCGGTCAATATGCTGCAGGACCTGCCGTTTGTCATGCGCACCGCCCTGTCGATCCCGCTGCCGAAACTCCGCGCCGCCCGCGCTAAGCTGCACTCCTCCGCACCGCAGGTCATGGGTTTTGACGCTTTGCTTCACGACGCCGTCGGCGGAGACGGCCACGACCTCCAGGCCGATGAATCCATCATTGCCGATGACACTGCAGTGATGATGTACACCTCTGGCACCACGGGCTCGCCAAAGGGCGCGCAGCTGAGCCACCGCGGGCTGGTCGCCAACATTCTGCAGGGCAAGGCCTGGGTGCCGGGCCTTGGCAAGGAGCGGGAAATCTCCCTCGGCATCCTGCCAATGTTCCATGCCTACGGCCTGACCATTGTCACCAACTTGTCCATGCTGATTGGCGCTGAACTGGTGCTGGTGCCGGCACCGGAGATTCCGCTGATTATGAAGGTGATGAAGAACAATCGCCCGACATGGGTGCCTGGTGTGCCGACTCTCTACGAGAAGATTGTCGAAGCCGCCGAGCGCGATAATGTCGACCTCTCCGGCGTGAAGTTCGCCTTCTGCGGTGCTGCTACCCTGCCGGTTTCCCTTGTGCAGAAGTGGGAGAAACTCACTGGCGGGCGCCTTGTCGAGGGCTACGGCCTCACCGAAACGTCACCGATCATCGTCGGCAACCCGATGGACGGTAACCGCCGCCCCGGCTACGTTGGCCTGCCATTCCCGGACACCGAGGTCGCCATCGTTGACCCCGAAGATCCCACCAAGCTCCGCGCTGACGGCGAGGAGGGCGAGGTCATCGTCCGAGGCCCACAGGTTTTCGCCGGTTATCTCAACCTCCCGGAGGCAACGGAGAAGTCCTTCACCGATGGGCCTGCTGAGCTTCCCGCTGGCGATCGTTGGTACCGCACCGGCGATGTCGGAGTCATGGAGTCGGACGGCTTCATCAAGCTGGTTGCCCGCATCAAGGAGGTCATCATCACAGGTGGCTTCAATGTCTACCCGGCCGAGGTCGAGGAAGTACTGCTCTCCCACCCGGACATCACCGATGCCACGGTCGTCGGCCTGCCGAAGAGTGACGGCTCCGAGATGGTCGTGGCCGCCATTACCCTTGCTGACTACGCCCGACTGGATTCTGACGCCTACCGCGACCACTGCTACGACAACCTGACCCGGTACAAGGTGCCGCGCGCATTCTTCCACCTGGAGGAACTACCTCGCGACCAGATGGGCAAGGTCCGCCGCCGCGATGTCCGCGACGTGCTGCTCACGCAGCTGGAGCAGAAGGGCCAGAGCGTCGATTCGCTTTCCCACCGCAAGCACCATTAGGTCACGGTGGTTTTGTAGTTGGGATAGGGGCCTGAGTAGAGCGGGCTCCTATCCCTTTAAGGCGGACCCCGGCTCCCCCCCCAGACTTAGTGACTAGGTTTATGACAAAAAACTGAGGGTGAATAATATTCACATGTCATAAACCTAGTCACTTTCTCTATCCCCGACCCTGAGAGAAGGCCCGGGAGCGCAAGCTGAGGACTACTCAGCGGCTCCAGCGACTCCAGCGCCCCCCATCAAGCCCGCCAGCCCCATCAGGCACGCCAGCCTCTCCAGTCCGCCCCCACTGGCCATCAGCCACCCGCCGCGGGCCTAATCGATGCTCACGCCGACCCACACCGGCTCGGGCACCAGGGTCACGCCGAAGGCCTTTTCCACACCAGCGCGCACATCGCGCGCTAAAGCCACCAAGTCGGCGGCGGTCGTAGGCGTACCATCGCCGGACTCCCCGCGGTTGGTCAGGGCAAGAGTGTGCTTAGTCGACAGTCGTGCGGGCGCACCGTCACCGGGGTAGCCCTTCGGGAACCCGGCGCGCTCGATAAGCCACGCCGCCGAGAGCTTCACGGCTCCCTCGTGGCCGGGGCCAGCGGGGAATGCGGGCATATTCGCGGCCTCATCGGCCCCACGCAGCGCGGCAACCTTTGCACGCACGGCCTCCACCGAGTTCTCCGGAATGATCGGGTTGGTAAAGAAAGAACCCGCCGACCAGGTATCGCGGTCAGCATCTTCGAGCACCATGCCCTTGCCCCGGCGCAGCTCAAGCACCTTTTCGCGCACCAACTCAGCCGGCCTGCGAATCTCGCCAGCCGCAGCCTCGGCCTCGTCGACGCCCAGGCGCCGCGCCAGTTCGCCATAGCGAAGTGGCGCGGACATGCCATCCACACTGAGCTCGAACCGCACGGCCAGCACCACTGCCCGTGCGGTGAACTTCAGGTTCGAGTAGCGGTAGGAAAGGTCGAGAGACTCCGGTTCCACCCACTCGACCGAGCCGGTTGCGCGATCGTAAAGCTGCACCGAGTCCAGGACCTGCGACACCTCAGCACCGTAGGCGCCAACGTTCTGCACCGGAGTGGCTCCGGCCGATCCCGGAATACCCGACAGGCATTCAAGGCCGCCAAAACCTGCGTCGACACTCATCTCCACGACCTCGTCCCAGACCGCACCGGCCTCGGCCTCCACGATTGCCGACACGGACTCCAGCCCGTGTCCGCGAGTGCTCATGGTCACGTTGTCGGCCTCGATCACCACGGCCACCAGCGGCTCGAGTTCATCGGCTACCACCAGGTTGGATCCGCCTCCCACGATGAGGAGGGGCACGTTAGCGTCGTCAAGCGCGCGTACAACATCGACCACAGCGTCCGTCGTGCTACACCGGACGACGGCACGCGGCACCCCGCCGAGGCGGAGCGTCGTCAAATCCGCGAAAGCGGTATGCGTGCTGAGCTCCACCCCCTCTAGCCCCGCAAGCCCATCGATGGCTTCTTCCATGTCGGAGGTCAGGTGAATTGGGTTCGGCGATTGGTCGAGATTTTCCACGCCCCTAGCGTAGTGCAAATTACGTATCATCAAGCGCATGACTACGACTAACACGCACACCGTCAACTTCGACCAGCCGATTGAGAAGGTTTACGAGGCCCTCACCGACGCCGGTTTCTGGGAGAAGGTCGCAAACCGTTTCTCGGCGGCTGACGGCAAGGTGGAAAAGTTCGAGACCACCGACGCTGGCACCACCGTCGTGATTCGCCAGACCGTCTCTGCTGACAAGATTCCGGCGCAGGCACAGAAGTTCGTCAAGTCCGGGGTCGGCATGACGCGCACGTTCGTCATCAGCCCGCTTAACGACGACGGCGCGACCTCCACCGTGACCACAGAAGCTTCGGGCGTACCGGCGTCCTTCAGTGCGTCCCAGAAGCTCACCGCCCAGGGTGAAGGTTCAGTGCTGACCACCAACTCCGAGTTCTCCATCAACGTGCCGCTGCTCGGCGGCAAGCTCGAGGAGAAGGCAGCTCCGTACCTGGAACGCGTCCTCAACGCTGAGACCGCTGTGCTGGCGGACTACGTCGCTAAGTAGGTTGCGCACTGGGGGGGGCACTCCGGGGCGACACCGAGGGGACGGATACCGGGCGAAGATAAGCGGTAGCGACGGAGCCGTCGTTAAGCAAGACTGGGAACCATGAGTTCTGCTAAACGCTCGTCGAGCGTCAAAGTCCTGCCCACCGTCCTCGGTGTCATCATCGTGGTGGCGCTCATTGCGATCGCCGGCGAAATCGGCGTCCGGATGTTCGTGAGCAAGGAGATTTCCGACGGCTACCGCACCTCCGCCGAAGAGCGTGGTGCGACGGTCACTGAAGACCCCAAGGTTTCTTTCGGCACCCGCCCGATACTGCTCGCCTTGGCCACCAAGTCAGTGCCCTCGATGGATCTGTCCACTCCGAACACACTGGAGGTCAAGAACCCGGAGGCGCTGGGTGGCGCACCGGAGATCAACGGTGACCCGGCAGCGGAAGTGCACCTGGAAAACGTGGATCTGAGCAATCGTGCGGATCCGACGGCAGAGTCGCTGCGAGTAGACGTCACAATCCCACCTCAACTGCTGCAGGCGCTAATTAACCGGGAAAGCGGTGTACGCGCTTCCACAATCACGCCGTTGCCGGACGAAGGCCTGTTCAACATTGAATTCGCCTCCGGATTTGCGACCTCCAAGTTCCGCCCGATTGCCAACGGCGGTCATATCGAAATCAACTTGGAGGGCGGCTCAATCCTCGGCTTAAACCTCGATGGCCTGGCCGGCTGGCTGGGAGAAGCGAGCGGTACGCTGTTGAGCTACGACATCGGCCACGGCATGCAGGTGGAGGAGGCGCACGTCACCGGGGAGGGCCTGGCGTTGACACTGACGGGCGCAAATCTGCCTTTGTCGACCGTGAGCGAACTTACCTTTAGCTAGCAGGTAAGATACCGAGAATGACTCGCTCTCTCATCACCGCAAAAAGCGGTACTCCCACCGAGCGCCAGTACATCTTCTCGCTCGGCTGTCCAGACCGTACCGGTATCGTTTCCACCCTGTCGACCTTCCTGTCCGACATTGGTGCGTGGATTACCGAGGCGGACTTTTTCTCCGACCCGGAGACCGGATGGTTTTTCACTCGCCAGGCGGTCCGCGCCGACGCGCTCGACCTGACTGTAGAAGAGCTGCGCGAGAAGTTCGCTGAGCTCATCGGTGATTGGGGCCCTGAGGTCCGCTGGAAGGTCACCGACAACGCTGTCCCGAAGCGCGCTGTCATCCTGGTGACCAAGGAAGGCCACTGCCTGCAGGATCTGCTCGGCCGCGTCGCACAGTCGGACTACCCGATGGAAATCGCTGCAGTAGTTGGCAACCACCGCGATCTGGAGCCACTGGTCGCAGCATATGACATTCCTTTCCACCACGTGCCCTTCCCCAAGGATGCCGTCGGCAAGCGTAAGGCATTCGATGAGGTCGCCGAGATTGTCGACGCCGAAAACCCGGATGCCATCGTGCTCGCACGTTTCATGCAGATTCTGCCGCCGGATCTGTGCGAGAAGTGGGAAGGCCGCGCAATCAATATCCACCACAGCTTCCTGCCGTCGTTCATGGGCGCGCGCCCGTATCTGCAGGCTTATCGACGTGGTGTGAAGCTCATCGGTGCCACCTGCCACTACGCCACTGAGGACCTCGACGACGGCCCGATTATTGAGCAGGACGTCATGCGTGTCTCCCACAAGTACACCGCTGCGGACATGCAGCGTGAGGGTCGCGATGCGGAGAAGCAGGTCCTCGCCCGCGGTTTGCGCTGGCACCTGGAGGACCGTGTGCAGGTCTACGGCAACCGCACCGTGGTGTTCCAGTAGGTTACCGTGGTGTTCCAGTAGGTTTTCGGGGAACCAGATCTTTCCCCTATTCCCCCCCCCAAAAAAAGAAAGTGTCTGGGTTTATGACAAAATAACCGGGTTTTTCACCCAGAAACTGTCATAAACCCAGACACTTTCTCAGTTGTGCGGGCTAACACCCGCCCTGGGCTAGCACCCGCCCGGGACTAATACCCGCCCTGTGCGTTCGACAAAATGTCCTTGATCTGTGGGCGAACATCCAGCCAGTAAATACCCGTGATGACTAGTCCGGCAATCAGCGGGATGCCCAGCATTGCCCAGCCCAGCCACGGCAGGAGTAGGAAGATAGCCGAACCGACCAGCATGCCGGCCCAGACGTTGCGGCTCTTGCGGTCTGCAGCGTCAAAGGCATCCGCGCGGGTGGTGATGACAAGCACCGCACCGATTAGCGCCAAGATGCCGATGACAAACGGAATGGCGAACTGAAACAGGACGTCCACATAGACGGAAATTGCCATCAGCGGCGAATCCGCAAGACTGGGCAAAGATGGTAACAGGCGCACCGGGGGAACAACTCCTTTAACAGGGATGCATTGCTTTTTACATGCTAACGCACACGGTCTGATGTGCTGGGTTGTGCTGCTAAATAGCCCCAAACACCAAGGTCGACAGGGTGTAAATAGCCAAACCGGCCAGTGATCCGACAACAGTGCCGTTAACGCGAATGAACTGCAGATCGCGACCGACCATCAGTTCAATCTTGTCGGAAGCCTCATCGGCGTCCCAACGCTCGACGGTCTCGGAAATGATCGAGGTAATCTCGCCCGCGTAGTTCTCAGCGATGAAGACGACAGCCGCTTCCAGACGGCGGTCCATTCGTTTGCGCAACTCAGGATCGGACTGGATTCGCTCGCCGTAGCGGGCGGCCGTTTCCGAGACCTTCCGACGGAGCAGGGAGTCCGGGTCGCGGGCAGCGTCGACAAGCTTTGCGGATGTTGATGCCCAAATCTTCGCCGGTGCCTGTGTGACGGCGGCGGACGAAAGAATGTCAGTCTTAATTTCTTCGACCTTGGCGATGGTCTTCTCGTCGTTCTGCAAATCAACGGCGAGCTGCGTGAGGAAGCGGTGGAGCGCCAGGCGCGCGTCGTGCTTAGGGTCATGCTGCACCTGCCAGGTCCAGTCAACCAGCTCGCGATAGACCTTGTCGCCGATGAGATCGTTGACAAAGCTCGGTGCCCAGGATGGGGCGCGCTCTCCGACAAGTCGGTCGATAAGATTCTGCGAGCCCAGCGACTTCCGGTGCAGCCACTCAGCCATCTGCTGGACAATAGGCTCGGTGCGCCCCTCTTCGATGAGCTGCTCGAGAACCTTACCCGCTGGTGGCCCCCACTCCGGGGCTGCAACTTCGTCGATGACTGCTGACTTCAGCACTGCGGCGGCATCGTCAGGATTAATCGCCTCCAGCACATTTCCGGTGAACTTACCGACCTCTGCGGACACTTTGTCGGCGTTTCCCGGCGCTACCAGCCATTCGCCGATACGCTCAGGAATCTCGGCCTTACGCACCTTGTCCACAATCAAAGCGGGGTTCAGGAAGTTATCACCGACGAACTGCGCCAGGGACTCACCGACTTGGTCCTTCTTGCGGCGGACGATAGCGGTGTGTGGGATAGGAATGCCGAGCGGGTGGCGGAACAGGGCTACGACTGCGAACCAGTCGGCGAGGGCACCGACCATGCCAGCCTCAGAAGCAGCGCGAACGTAGCCCACCCACGCGGGCACAACTTCGCCTGCGGATAAGTGTGAAGACTCAATACCGCGGCATGTGAAATACACAGCGGTTGCGATGACCAGCAGCATCGTAGCGAAGGCCTTGGCCTTACGCAGTTGCGCACGTTTTTCCGCCTCAACCTCTGGTGATGGCCCGGGAACTTCGAGACGGCCCGAGACCGTATCTACAGCTGCCGGGAGCTTAGCGGGGTTGTTATCCATGTGTATAGATTAGGCGCCGAAAACGCGAAAATGCCACCGCGCCGCAGTCCGCTGTTGGTGAGAGAGGTACTTCTCAATACTTCCCTACCCCAGCGCACTGTGCACAGTGGCATCAACTGTGGAGGTGCTAGTTCAAAAGGCTAGCGTTGCATCCGCCTAGAGGCGAGCCCCTTTAAACTGGGGCAAGCCTTTAGTGGTGAGTGCCGAATTCCTTTCGGTAAGCCTTGTAGTCACGACGACCGATGGAGATGCAGGCCAGACCCGCAATAACCATAACCAGTCCGACTACCAGGCCAGCCCACATGAACACGCTGCCGTCGAAGTTCCAACCACCGGTGTAGTCGGTGTAGTTGGCGGCATCCTTAGCCAGGAAACCGTTGCTGTGAGAGGCAGCAGTCTGGTCGGCAAAAACGGTCGTTGCGAGACCGAAAATGAAGGTGCCCCAAGCCGCCAGAGAGGCGAGCATGAGTCCCATGCCAATCCAGGTAATGCTCTTGTGAAGCGAGGAGTATTCGGCATTCATGCTCTGAGGCACGTAACCGTCGACGAAGTGCTCTTCGCCCTGGTAACGCTTGACTGCATTCGCCATAATCTATGTCCCTTCTGGAAAACTCTAATCGAGAAAGAGTTTAGTCGTCCTTACCGCGGAAGAACGAACGAGCTCGTTCCTTGGTAACGGCGGCAACCGCAGTCAGCGGGATACCGGCCGGGCAGACATCAGCACATTCACCATAGAGGGAGCACGGACCGAAGGTGCCTTCGACCTCGTCAACCATCTTGCGAGCACGCTTGCCACGCTCTTCCTTACCCAGCGGGACCAGGGAGAGGTGAACCAGCTTTGCGCCGGTGAACAGGTGTGCAGCACCGTTCGGGCAAGCTGCCACACAAGCACCACAGCCGATGCAGGCTGCGTGGTCAAGTGCGAACTCAGCCGTCTCGTGGTTCAGGTGCAGAGTATCTGCATCCGGAGCGGTACCAGCGTTGATGGAGACGTAGCCACCCTGCTCGAGGACACGGTCCAGAGCGGAGCGGTCAACGACCATGTCCTTGATGACCGGGTATGCGGCGGAGCGCATCGGCTCGATCTTCAGGGTGTCACCATCGCTGAACTGGTGCAGACGCTGCTGACAGGTCGGGGTGTTCTGGCCCGGGCCGTGCGGACGACCGTTGACGTTCAGACCACAGGTACCACAGATACCCTCACGGCAGTCAGATGCGAACGCGAACGGCTCCTTGCCGGACTCGACGTACTTGGAGTTGACGTGGTCAAGCAGCTCCAGGATCGACATCTCTGCGACGGCGTCGTCAACGTCAACGGATTCAAAGTGTCCCTCGACGTTCGGACCTGCTTGGCGCCAGATTTCAAGGTGCAGTTTCATTACTTGTAGTTCCTTGTCATGAGCGGGACGGCTTCGAAGGTGAGCGGCTCGGCGTGGCGAATGAATTCGTAACCGGACTGATCCCATGCAGGACCGTTGTTGCCTCGCTCCCATGCGGAAACGAAGCACCAGTTAGCGTCATCGCGCTCTGCCTCGCCATCTTCGGAGATGTGGTCATCGCGGTAGTGAGCACCGCAGGACTCATCGCGGTCGAGGGCGTCGACACACATGAGCTCACCGAGGTCGATGTAGTCAGCAACGCGGTTAGCGTACTCGAGCTGCTGGTTCATCTCGTTCGGCTCACCCGGAATGAACAGGTCAGACCAGAATGCCTTACGCAGTTCGCGGATCTCCTCGATACCGCGAGCCAGGTCTTCCTTGTTACGGGCCACACCACAGTCGCGGTAGAGAATCTCACCGAGCTGGCGGTGGAAGTACTCAGCGCCGTGCTTACCCTGGATGCTCATCAGCTTGTCCAGGCGAGCCTGAGCGCGGTCCAGTGCTTCCTTGGCCTCCGGGGCATCCTCAGCCAGGCGGTCGGTACCGAGCAGCGG
The DNA here is from genome assembly GCF_030232435.1 of Corynebacterium sp. MSK012. Taxonomy (NCBI): domain Bacteria; kingdom Bacillati; phylum Actinomycetota; class Actinomycetes; order Mycobacteriales; family Corynebacteriaceae; genus Corynebacterium; species Corynebacterium sp. MSK012. The sequence goes on along the minus strand of NZ_JASPJU010000004.1, from coordinate 118,572 downwards.
GCCGAGGTAGTTCGGAATGGTGAACGGCAGGGTGAACCAACCGTCGACCGAACCGGACAGCAGGGAGTTTGCACCCAGGCGGTTTGCACCGTGGTAGGTCCAGGATGCCTCGCCACCGGTGAACAGACCCGGGATGGAGGTCATCTGGTTGAAGTCAGACCACAGGCCACCCATGGTGAAGTGGCAGGTTGGAGCAATACGCATCGGAACCTTGTACGGGTCCTCACCGATTGCCTCTTCGTACATCTGAATCAGGTTCGAGTAGCGTTCCTTGATGACCGGCTGGCCCAGGCGCTCAATTGCGTCACGCAGATCCAGATAGACGGAGTTCTTCAGCGGGCCAACACCGTAGCCGGCGTTAATCTGCTGAGAGTTGGCGCGGGAAGCGACGTCACGCGGGACGAGGTTACCGAATGCCGGGTAGCGACGCTCCAGGAAGTAGTCGCGCTCGTCCTCCGGGATGTCGTTGGCCGGGCGCTCGTCGCCCTTCTTCTTCGGGGTCCAAATACGTGCGTCGTTACGCAGGGACTCGGACATCAGAATGGTCTTCGACTGCCAGTGCGCGTTGACCGGAAGACCGGTCGGGTGGAACTGGATGAAGGACGGGGATGCGAAGTAAGCACCCTGGTCGTATGCACGCATGATGGCCGAAGCGTTGGAGTTCTTGGCCAGCGTGGACATGTGGTAGACGTTGCCGTAACCGCCGGTAGCCAGAATAACTGCGTGAGCAGTGTGAACGGTCAGCTCACCATTGATGAGGTTACGCATGATGGCACCCTGGCAACGGCCGTCGGCGACGATGATGTCAACCAGCTCGTTGTGGGTGAAGATCTCGACGTTGCCGAGACCAATCTGACGCTGCAGAGCCGAGGTAGTCGACAGCTGCAGCTGCTGACCCGTCTGACCACGGGTGTAGTACGTACGGGAGACCTGCACACCACCGAAGGAACGGGTTGCCAGGGTACCGCCGTACTCGCGAGCGAACGGAGCACCAATTGCATTCAGGTGGTCGATGACGCGGACAGACTCGACAGCCAGACGCCAGCAGTCGTTCTCGCGGCAGCGGTAGTCGCCGCCCTTAACGGTGTCCTTGACGTGGCGGTAAGCGCCGTCGTTGTCGACCTTCTTACCGCGAGCGGAGTTGACACCACCCTGTGCAGCAATGGAGTGCGCACGGCGCGGAGCGTCGTGGTAGGTGAAAACCTGCACGTCGTAGCCGAGCTCGCCGAGCGCAGCAGCGGCAGCGCCGCCAGCCAGGCCGGTACCGACGACCATGACGCGGAACTTACGACGGTTCAGCGGCGAAACCAGGTTGGCGTGATCCTTCTGGTACTGCCAGTGGTCCTTCATGGAGACCTTGTCACCCGGGGAGTTATCGGACAGAACCTTGCCGATCTTGACCCCGTCGACAGCGCTTTCCGGCGCGCGGAAGTCCGCAGCGACGGTTGCTTCAGTGTTAGTCATAGTAAATTTCCTCCTCGACCTACGAGACCAGACCGGTCAGGACGGCGACTGGGATGAAGATGTTGCCGACAACAACCAGCAGCGGCAGCAGGCCGGACAGGAACAGCAGAACCTTGCGCCAGCGCTTACCGGTGATACCGAGGTCGGAAGTAGCGGTCCACAGACCGTGGGACAGGTGCAGCAGCAGAGCGAGCTGCGCAATGATGTACCAAACAACAACACCCGGACGCGAGAAGGACGCAACCACGTTCTGGTATGCCTCACCGTGCTCGAAAGAAGACGGAGCAACGCCAGCACCGATGGTCAGGTCCAGCAGGTGGAAGATGATGAAGGCCAGCAGCACAATGCCGGTGATCACCATCGAACGTGCAGTAAAGGTGTTCCAGCTGGACACCATGCCCTGACGGCGGAACTTGCCGCGGGACTGCTTAGCACGTGCAGCCAGGGTGAGGCCACCGAAAATGTGCAGGACAATAGCTACCAGCAGGACAATGCGGAAAATCCACAGAATGCCCTCGTTCGGAACTGCCGGAGCACCGACAGTGCGCAGGAAGGTCGCGTATGCGTTGAAGTCTTCCTCGCCAGCGAAAATCTTCAGGTTACCCAGCATGTGGACAATAACGAAGAGGCCAAACAGCACGCCAGTGACGGCCATGGTCAGCTTCAGAGCCCATGAAGGGTATTTAGGCTGCTCGCGCAGCGGTTCTACATTAATTTTGCCGTGCGCGATTGCGTCACGGTTTGAACTTTTAACAGTCATGGCACCTCCAGTGTCATATTCACTCTAAAGTCACACAGCGCCTGGTAAACATTTTTCCCCCTTTTGGGTGGGGATTTTCACAGGTTACCTAGGTCTTTTCTCCGCCTTTTCTCAGGTTATCGCATTTTAGCCACTTCTGACGTCGTCGCTGCATAAACCCTCTCCCCCACCATAAAAACGCCCCTACCCCGACTTTTGCCGATTTTTCCCCCGCCCAAACTAGCTAATAACGCAACATAAATAGCACGAAAATAAAAAACCGCCCACTTTTCTCAGGTGGACGGATTTAATACTCAATAATTATGTTGCGAAATTCTTTATTTTTACCCCTGCCGAATTCCCCAAAGGCCCAAACAGCCACCCCCAACAGGCAATCCCCCCCTATTGGCACCGTGTACGGCCGAAGCCGTCCGACTAATCCTCGCTCTGATCCGAGTTCGCCATCACCACGGTCAACGGCTCCGGACCAATGATCACCTCATGTCCTGCGACCATAATCGGCCCAACCTGGTGGTCTCCCTCCTCCAGGACGACTTCCACCGTGCGGCCGCGCACCGTCACTCGGATACGACAACCACGAATAGTGACTCGGTACGTCAGACCACTCCAGTCCTCCGGCAGACGCGGGTCAATACTGTAGCGGCCGTCATGATCGCGGAAACCACCGAAACCATAGACCAGGGACTGCCACACACCACCGGCAGATGCGACGTGGACACCATCGGCAGCGTTGCCATGCAAGTTCGCCAGGTCCACATAGAGTCCGCGTAGGAAGAAGTCCATTGCCTGCTCCTGCAAGCCCAACTCGGCCGCAACAATGGACTGCACAACGGCGGACAGCGAGGAATCACCGGTGGTGAGCGGATCGTAATACATGTAGTCTGCGCGCTTTTGTTCCGTCGTAAAGCGATTGCCCATGAGGAACAGTGCGAGGACGACGTCCGCCTGCTTAATGACCTGGTGACGGTAAATCGTCAGCGGGTGGTAATGCAGCAGCAGCGGGCGCAGCGGGCCAACTTCGGGATCGTCGAGATTCCAGCGCTTACGCAGCAGGAACTGGTCATCCTGAGGGTGAATGCCGAGCTTCTCATCGAACGGGATGTACATCGCCTCAGCGGCCTGCTCCCACTCTTCAACCTCGCGCTCAGTGAGGTCGAAGCGGTTGGTCAGTTCGCGATAGGCAGCAGGGCGATCACGCTTCATCTGCTTGACGACGTCCGCAGCAACCCGCAGGTTATACTGCGCCATCACGTTGGTGTACAGGTTGTTGTTCACCACCGTGTTGTACTCATCTGGACCGGTGACGCTGTGAATTTGGAACTCTCGCTGCTCGGCATCAAAGAATCCCAACGACATCCAAAACCTGGCCGTGCCGAGCAACAGATCCGTGCCCTCCTTGAGCAGGAACTCCTCATCGCCGGAGGCATAGACGTACTTCATCATCGCGTACACGATGTCCGCATCGATGTGGTACTGCGCCGTGCCGGCCTCAAAGTAGGCCGAGGACTCCTGACCATTGATAGTGCGCCACGGGAAGAGGGCACCGTCGTGCGCCAGTTCGTCGGCACGCGCCCACGCGGCTTCGAGCATGTCCCAGCGGAAACGCATGGCATTGCGCGAGAATTGCGGCGACGTATAGGTAAGGAATGGGGTCACGTAGATTTCCGTGTCCCAGAAGTAGTGGCCGCCGTAGCCGGTGCCGGTCATTCCCTTGGCCGGGACGCCTTGGAATTCGGCGCGGGCGGCGGCCTGGATAATCTGCCAAATGTTCCAGCGCACTGCCTGCTGAATCTCCGGCTGATTGTAAATGACCACGTCAGAGCGCTCCCAGAAGCGTTCGAGCCACTCCTCCTGGTTCTCCATCAGCCCCAGCATGCCGATGCGGCCGACGCGGTTCAGGGTGCGCTCACAGCGGAATGCCAGCTCTTCGGCACGCACCTTACGGGAGGAGTGGTACGCGACCAGCTTCTCCAGGCGTATGACAGTGCCGACCGGCGCATCCAGGTTGAACAGGGAGCTGGCCACATCCGGCTCGGTCGACTGCGAAATCTCTACGAACGGCTCCGTGCCGTCGGGAGTGCGGACAGTAAAGGTGTGGTCCATGGAGGTAGCCACGGTCATACCGGAGTTCGCGCAGCGGTAGCCCAGCGTCGAGCGCTGCCCGTGCGCCGATTCCGACTGAAATGCCGGAATGAGAACGCGGTCTTCCAGCGCCTCGGCGCGACGGGGATCCAGTTCGGTGCCCTGCGCCTTAGCGGCATCGTGGTATTCGTCCTCGCCGTCCTGGCGGTTGAGGATCTGCGAGTTAATCATCACCGCAGCATCCGCATCCAGCAGCTCGACTTCCAGACTCATCGCGGCGACATGCTTTTCCTGGAAAGACACCATGCGCTCAGAGGTGACGCGAACGCGCTTGCCACCCGGGGTGCGCCAAATGAACCGACGACGCAGCACGCCCTCGCGGAAATCCAGGCTACGTTCGTAGTCGCTGACCTCAGCATTGCCGAGACGCAGGGGCTCATCGTCAATGTAGAGACGCATTGCCTTAGCGTCCGGAGCATTGACAATCGTCTGCCCCTGGCGGGCTAGGCCGTAGGCGTCCTCGGCGTGCCTAATCGGCCAGGTCTCATGCAGACCGTTGATATAAGTGCCGTGCTCACTGGAGTCACGGCCCTCCGGCGGGTTGCCACGCATGCCGATGTACCCGTTCGACAGCGCAAACAGCGTCTCGCCCAAACCGAGCGGGAGGCCGTTCGGCTTCGTCTCAATCAGACGCCACTCATCGACCGGAGTGATGTCTCGGTCCATGAGTCCCTCGGCATTTACAAGGTGGTGGTGCTTATCCGCACGATCCGCCGGGAAGTTACGACGCTGCTTACGACGAACTGGGGACACCGTCTCCTCCTGTTTTTCAGCCTCTGCGGTCTCCGCGTCGTGACCCTGCCCCTGCGGAATCACACGCTCAGTCTCGTCGACTGCTGCCGTGGTCGAATCGTTGGCCATGATGCCTTCCGGTTTTGTCTCAGCCATTTGTCACGAGCCAGCCTAGACGAGTGCCGCCAAGTCACTGACCACAACGTCGGCGCCCGCTCGGCGCAGCGCTTCCGCACCAGCACCGCGGTCAACACCAATGACCAGACCAAATGCGCCGGCTGCACCCGCTTGCACACCACTGATGGCATCCTCGACCACCACAGCATCGCGCGGCGCCACCCCCAGATTCTTCGCCGCGTACACGAAAGTATCGGCGGCTGGCTTACCCGGCAGGTTGTTCTCATGCGCCACCACGCCGTCAACAATCTCCACGAACCGCTCACGCAGCCCAGCGGCCGTCAGCACCGGCACCGCGTTCTTCGACGAGCTAACCACCGCCAACTGCGGTTTTTCGCTTGCCGACGAGTCCCTCGCGCCCTCTAACTCGTCGAGCAGCGCAACCGACCCCGGGTAGGCCTCAATTCCCCTCTCGACTCGCGCCAAGAAGTCATCATTTTTGCGCTTCCCGAGCCCGACAATCGTCTCGTCTTTCGCTGTGTCCTCATCGCTACCGTGCGGCAGCGAAATGCCGCGAGATTCCAGGATTGCTGCGATGCCCTCATCGCGGCGGCGGCCATCGAGGTAGGTGAAGTAGTCCTCCTCTGTGTAGGCCGAGACGCCCTTGTGCTCGAAGTAGTCGCTAAACATGTCCGCCCACGCCTGCTCGTGCACATCGGCGGTAGGGGTAATCACTCCGTCGAGGTCAAAGAGGATTGCGCCCGCGCTATGGAGGAATTCTTTGGCCTTGGCGAGGTTGGTAGCACTGTCGGTCGTGGAATTAGTCATGGGGGGTCGCAGCTCCTTGGACGTTGCAGACTGCATATTCTCAATTAACTTCCCAATCAACGCTAGCAACGTTGCCCCTACCCCGCTTGCGAACCCGGGTATCTCGAATCCGAGAATCATGGTGCGCTTCCCCCAAAAACAAAACTGCCGGCGCGCATGCGGAATTGGCATCAGAGGTTAGCCAATACCACCTACACACCGGCAGTTTGGATATCTATTTTGTTATTTCAGGCTCGGCAGCCGCAGCCCGACCAAGAATTAATCCTGGTCGATACCCTCGCGCTTCTTGAACTCCAGGCGACGGCGGTGCAGGATCGGCTCGGTGTAACCGGACGGCTGGTTCACACCATCGAGGATGAGCTCCTTGGCGGCCTGGAAACCAATGGACTTGTCGAAGTCCGGAGCCATCGGCAGGTATGCCTCATCGCCCTCGTTCTGGCGGTCAACGACCTCGGCCATGCGCTCCAGCGAATCGATGATCTGCTCCTCGGTGACAACACCGTGCAGCAGCCAGTTAGCCAGAGTCTGGGAGGAAATACGCAGGGTAGCGCGGTCCTCCATCAGGTCAACATCGTTGATATCCGGCACCTTGGAGCAGCCAACACCCTGCTCAACCCAGCGGATAACGTAGCCCAGGATGGACTGGCAGTTGTTGTCCAGCTCGTTAGCCTTGTCCTCATCGGACCAGTCAGCGCCCGGCTCGCCGGCCTTAGCTGCCGCTACCGGGATGGTGAGCAGATCACCGAAGGTGTCGCGGCGACCGTCGGTAAGCAGCTTGTCCTGAACGCCGAAGACGTCAACCTCGTGGTAGTGGGTAGCGTGCAGCACACCACCGGTCGGGGACGGAACCCATGCGGTGGAAGCACCCTGCTTCGGCTGACCGATCTTCTGCTCCAGCAGCTCGGCCATCTGCTCGGTCATGGCCCACATGCCCTTACCAATCTGAGCCTTGCCCTGCAGGCCGTGTGCCAGACCGGAGTCGACGTTGTTGTCCTCGTAAGCCAGCATCCATGGAGCGGTCTTCTGGACAGCCTTGCGGAACATCGGACCAGCCTGGATGGAGGTGTGGATCTCATCACCAGTGCGGTCCATGAAGCCGGTGTTAATGAAGACGACACGCTCGGAAACAGCCTTGATGGCGGCGTCCAGGTTGACGGAGGTACGACGCTCCTCGTCCATCAGGCCGACCTTCAGGGTGTTGTGCGGAAGACCCAGCAGCTTCTCAACGTCTGCGAACAGCTCGTTGGTGAATGCAGCCTCATCCGGGCCGTGCTGCTTCGGCTTCACGATGTAGATCGAACCGGTACGGGAGTTCTTACGTGCGTTGTCCTGGTCCAGGCCCGGGATTGCACACACAGCGGTGACGACGGCATCCATGATGCCCTCGAAAATCTCCTCGCCGTCGCGGTCGAGGATGGCCGGGTTCTGCATCAGGTGGCCGACGTTACGGACCAGGTTCAGGGAACGACCGTGCAGGGTGACCTCGGAACCGTCAAGCGCGGTGTAGGTGCGGTCGTCATTGATGGTACGGGACAGCTTCTTGCCGCCACGGGTGAACTCGACTGCGAGGTCACCGACGTTCAGACCCAGCCAGTTGGTGTAACCCAGGGTCTTGTCTGCAGCGTCAACTGCGGCGACAGAGTCCTCGAGATCCATGATGTTGGTGACAGCGGCTTCCAGGATGATGTCCTTGACGCCAGCCTTGTCGGTCTTGCCAACCGGGGACTCCGGGTCAATCAGCAGCTGGATGTGCAGACCGTTGTGCTTGAAGTAAATGGACTCCGGCGCGTCCTTGTCACCGGTGTAGCCGACCAGGGTCTCCGGCTCGCGCAGACCGGAGGTAGCGCCGTCTTCCAGGGTTGCCTGCAGGTGACCGTCGACGATGTCGTAAGAGGTGACGTCCGCGTGGGAACCGTCGACCAGCGGCAGAGCCTTGTCCAGGAAGTTACGACCCCATGCGATAACGCGGTCACCGCGGACCTTGTTGTAGCCCGGGGTGTCCTTCTCCGCACCGCCATCTTCAGGAATAGCGTTGGTGCCGTACAGCGCGTCGTAAAGCGAGCCCCAGCGTGCGTTCGCAGCGTTGATGGCGAAACGGGCGTTGAGAACCGGCACAACCAGCTGCGGGCCAGCCGTGGAAGTGATCTCGGTGTCGACGTTAGCGGTAGTGACCTGGAAGTCACCCGGGTTGTCAACGAGGTAGCCAATTTCCTTCAGGAATGCGACGTACTCATCCTGATTCTGCTCGCCCGGGTGTTCCTTGTACCAAGCGTCGAGCTTTTCCTGCAGCTCATCGCGCTTGGCCAGCAGCTCGCGGTTGCGCGGAGTGTACTTAGCGACAATGTCACCGAAGCCGTTCCAGAACGCGTCCTTGTCCTCAATGCCGGCGGCGGGGAGTGCGGTGTCATTAACGAAGTCGTAAAGAACCTTCGCGACCTGCATTCCACCTGCCGAAATACGCTGTGCCATTGCTCTCCTCAAAACTATTGATTGCAATTTGCCCATCCAGCCACGGCCACGTCAGCGGCTCACACTGGATGCGTTGTTCCCCTACTGTATGTGATTCGGCGCACTTATGAACCGCCTTTTTCCATAACCGCCAACCGCCAGCCCGGTATAGCGCCGCTCACATTTGCCATTTCATTCGCTTTACGACGAGCACCCTGCGAACAGACCCCACCCCTCCCCAATGACCATTCGGGCATTCAGTCCTGACGCCACAACCAGCCCTCCCCCACCCGCATTGACTGCAGCATCCCCGGCACTCTTTCCTCCAGCCACAGAACACCACACACAATGGGAAAGTGTCGCGCCTCACAGACATTTACTATTGCGACCTGCATATCAACGGCCAGCGACCAATCACGTCGCTACAGCCTCCGCCTTCAAACCAGACCATAAAAGCGAGATGACAACCGAGACCCTGGCCACTACCCAGGGATGCTCCGGCGGGGTACTGACGGTGTAACGGCAGTGTATTTAGAAGCCCGTTTCCACCTTTACGGCCGTAATTTCGGGGGTAGCGAAACACCCCCTAAACCCCAAACACTGTTAACGGCCAGCTTTGATAAATACCAAAATATAAATCACCCCAAAGCGGGGGGAACATTATTCGCGAGTCCGCCATAGGGAAATAACAGTACAAATGTACCGGCCGGTCACAGGCGAAAATTGTTAAAGCCAAGCTACACATCACAATGTTTGCAATCTTCACAAGTGTTATCCGTATTACATACTTGAATTCACATCGGAAGCTGCTTGACGAACGTAGCGCTATGCCCCAAAATGTGAGACATGGCACGCGGAAGCGGACATTGTTTTTGTTCGCGTGTTTGTGTGCAGGGGTACAGCACTTTGCTAGCGCCCCCTGCATTCACGTGACACCGCGGTCACTATCGGGTCAGCCTGTAGATCGGTTCTGTCGGAATTGTTCTTAAGTCAGCACCCGGAGTTCAAAAAGCAAGCAAAAGGAAGTGACTCCGTTTATGTCTAACGTTGGTAAGGCACGTACCGCCGCCGAAATCCAGAAGGATTGGGACGAGAACCCGCGCTGGGAAGGTATCACCCGCGACTACACCGCTGAGCAGGTTGCTGAGCTCCAGGGCTCCGTCGTCGAGGAGAACACCCTCGCTCGCCGCGGCGCTGAGATCCTGTGGGAAGGCGTCAACGTTAAGGACGACTCCTACATCAACGCTCTGGGCGCGCTGACCGGTAACATGGCCGTTCAGCAGGCTCGCGCTGGCCTGAAGGCTGTCTACCTCTCCGGTTGGCAGGTTGCTGGTGACGCTAACCTCTCCGGCCACACCTACCCGGACCAGTCTCTGTACCCGGCCAACTCCGTGCCGAACGTCGTTCGTCGCATCAACAACGCTCTGCTCCGCGCAGACGAGATCGCTCGTATCGAGGGCGACGACTCCGTCGACAACTGGCTGCTCCCGATCGTCGCTGACGGTGAGGCTGGCTTCGGTGGCGCTCTGAACGTCTACGAGCTGCAGAAGGCTATGATCAACGCTGGTGCCGCTGGTACCCACTGGGAGGACCAGCTCGCTTCTGAGAAGAAGTGTGGCCACCTGGGCGGCAAGGTCCTGATCCCGACCCAGCAGCACATCCGCACCCTGACCTCTGCTCGCCTGGCTGCTGACGTCTCCAACACCCCGACCGTCATCATCGCCCGCACCGACGCTGAGGCCGCTACCCTCATCACCTCCGATGTTGATGAGCGCGACCAGAAGTTCATCACCGGTGACCGCACCTCCGAGGGCTTCTACCACGTCCAGAACGGCCTGGAGCCGTGCATCGAGCGTGCAAAGTCCTACGCTCCGTACGCTGATATGATCTGGATGGAGACCGGTACTCCGGACCTCGAGCTGGCTAAGAAGTTCGCTGAGGGCGTCAAGGCTGAGTACCCGGACCAGCTCCTGGCTTACAACTGCTCCCCGTCCTTCAACTGGTCCGCTCACCTCGAGAAGGACGAGATCGCCAAGTTCCAGAACGAGCTGGGCAAGATGGGCTTCAAGTTCCAGTTCATCACCCTGGCTGGCTTCCACGCCCTGAACTACGGCATGTTCGACCTGGCTTACGGCTACGCTCGCGAGCAGATGTCCGCATTCGTCGACCTGCAGAACCGCGAGTTCGAGGCTGCCGAGAAGCGCGGCTTCACCGCTGTCAAGCACCAGCGCGAGGTTGGCGCTGGCTACTTCGACCGCATCGCCACCACCGTCGACCCGAACTCCTCCACCACCGCCCTGAAGGGCTCCACCGAGGAGGGTCAGTTCTAAGTCACTCGGCTTAGGGCTTAGGTCTAAGACCTAGCTTCAACACCCAGCGAGGGCTGCACCTGCAGCCACCGCTGGGTGTTTTTGTGTGTTCATCGACGTGTCGACTCCGGGCCGTCGTGAAGCGTGCCAGAGAACCTGAGCACCTACACACGCAAGCAAAGGTTGCAACGGTTTTCTACACAAATTCAGCAAAGCCCGCGATATGCTGGGCAGTATGTCGAAAACCTATGTCGGATCCCGCCTCCGCCAGCTCCGCCGCGAGCGCGACCTCAGCCAGGCCGCGCTCGCGCAGGCGTTGGGCCTCTCGGCTAGTTACGTCAACCAGATCGAGCACGACGTCCGCCCGCTGACCGTTCCTGTTCTGCTTCGTATCACGGACACATTCGGCGTTGACGCGACTTTCTTCTCCCGCGATGACGACTCCCGCCTCCTCGCTGAGGTCCAAGATGTGGTGATGGACAAAGAGATCGCCAAGTCCCCCATGGACCTGCAGGAAATCTCGGAAATGGTCCGCGACCACCCCGACATCGCCCGCATCATGGTGGACATCCACCGCCGCTACCGCAACGTCACCGACAAACTCTCCCTGGCCACCGAAGAGCGCAACTTCGGCAACAGCACCGACACCGCCTCCGGCTCACAGGCGCTGACCATGCCACACGAGGAAGTCCGCGACTACTTCTATGCCCGCCAGAACTACATCGCTTCGGTAGACACCGCCGCCGAGGAGCTGGCTCGCGAGCTGCGCATCACCGACGAGACCACCGATGTGGTCTCTGTGCTGGCCGACAGGCTGTCCAACGACCATGGGATTCGGATTGCGCTGGAATCGTCGTTAGGCGATGTGCAGCACAGCCTTGATCGGCGGACGAAGACGCTCTACCTCGCGCGGCACCTCTCGCCGGGGCAGCGGGCCTTCCGCATGGCCACGGAGCTGGGGTTTTTGGAGCAGGGCGAGACCATTTCCGAGGCTGTCGCGTCCGGGCATTTCATGTCGGAGGAGTCGCGGAAGCTGGCGCAGCGCGGAGTCGCGACGTACTACGCGGCGGCGCTGATTCTGCCGTATGAGTCGTTCCATGCGATGGCTGAGTCGAAACGCTACGACATCGAGCTGTTGTCGCGCACTTACGGCGTGGGCTACGAGACCATCTGCCACCGACTGTCCACGATGCAACGTCCCAGCCTGCGCGGTATCCCGTGGACATTCGTGCGCGTCGACCGCGCGGGCAACATGTCCAAACGCCAATCCGCCACGGGCTTCCACTTCACGCATTCGGGCGGTACCTGCCCACTGTGGAACGTCTACGAGACCTTCTCCTATCCCGGCAAAGTCATGCGGCAGGTCGCGCTCATGCCGGATGGTCGACCCTACATGTGGATCTCGCGGACCGTGGAACATCACGCGGCACGTTTCGGCAAGCCAGGTAAGGTTTTTGCCATCGGTTTGGGCTGCGAGGCCCGTCACGCCGAGCGCACCGTGTACGCCGATGGTCTCGATCTCGCGGACCTCGACGCCGCCACTCCGATCGGTGCCGGCTGCAGGGTCTGCTCCCGCGAGGCCTGTCCGCAGCGCGCGTTCCCGCCGATCCATCGCGATATCGACATCAACATGCACCGCTCCACCGTCTCGCCGTACTAGTTCGCTTTACGACGGGCGCAGGGCCGGCCTGTTTGCGGGGGGCTTGGTTCGCGCAGGATGCCCCCCCCAAAAAAAAGGAAGACCCCAAAAAGAAAGTGCTTAAGTTTATGACACTTTCGCACCGATTTTCACGGTCAAACTGTCATAAACTTAAGCACTAACTCGTATTTGCCTGAACCGGAACCAGCCCAGTGAGAGCCAGGACCAGCGAAAACTGGCCCCAGGCCAAAGCCACAACCTCTTACAGGTTGATCATCTTGCCCATAACGCCCTCAGCTGCTTCCTTCATAGCCTCGGACATGGTCGGGTGAATGTGGACGGCGCGGCCGATTTCCTCAGTGGTCAGCTCGTACTTCTCAGCCAGAACCAGCTGCGGCATGAGCTCCGAAACGTTGGCGCCCACCATGTGACCACCCAGCAGCTCGCCGTACTCAGCATCTGCAATGAGCTTCACGAAACCAGCCGGCTCCGCCAGACCCTGGGCCTTACCGTTGGCAGAGAACGGGAAGGTGGAAACCTTAATCTCGCGGCCGTTCTCCTCTGCCCACTTCTTGGCCTGCGCCTCGGTCTTACCGAAGGAACCAACCTGCGGGTTACAGAAGGTTGCGCGCGGCATCATGTTGTAGTCCGGGATGGTCTCGGTCTCGTGTCCCGCCATGTGCTCAGCTGCGATAACGCCCTGTGCCTCAGCGACGTGTGCCAGCTGCAGCTTCATGGTGACGTCACCGATGGCGTAGATGTTGTCGACGTTGGTGCGCATGTACTCGTCGATGACAATCTCGCCGCGCTCGCCCAGCTCAACACCGGCCTTGTCCAGGCCGATGCCCTCGGTGCGCGGTGCGAAGCCGATGGAGACCATAACGCGGTCGACGGTCAGAGTCTGCTCGTCGCCGCCATCCTTGGCCTCGACCTTGACCTCAACCGAGTCACCATTGTCCACGATGGAGGTGGTCTTGTGCCCGGTCATGAGCTTGACGCCCAGCTTCTTGTATTCCTTGGCAATAACCTTGGAGACGTCTGCGTCCTCGTTCGGCAGAACGTTGTCCATGAACTCGACGATGGTGACGTCCACGCCGTAGTTAGCCAAGACGTATGCGAACTCCATACCGATGGCGCCAGCGCCGACGATAACCATGGAGTCCGGCAGCTCGTCGGAGAGAATCTGCTCTTCGTAGGAAACGATGTTGCCGCCGACCTCAACGCCCGGCAGGGAACGGACGACAGAGCCGGTTGCAATAATCGCCTTGTCGAAGGTAATTTCCTTGCCCTTGTCATCGCCATCAGTGATGGCCATGGAGGTCGGGCCAGTGAATTCACCGAAACCGTTGATTTCGGTGATCTTGTTCTTCTTCATCAGGAAATGAACACCCTTGACGATGCCCGCGGACACCTTGCGCGAACGCGCGTGTGCGGCACCGAAGTCAAAGGAGACATCGCCGGAGATACCGAAGGTCTTAGCCTCATGGTTGAAAATGTGCGCCACCTCGGCGTTCTTCAACAGAGACTTGGATGGGATACAGCCAACGTTGAGGCAGACACCGCCCCAGTATTGCTTCTCCACCACAGCGGTCTTCAGCCCCAGCTGGGATGCACGGATTGCTGCGACGTATCCGCCAGGACCGCCGCCGAGTACTACAAGATCAAAATGTTCAGCCACGTGCACAAGTCTACGCACGACTTGTCTTTACTTCACGCGCGAGTCCCGGTTTTACCTACTGCGGTCGGCTACGGTGGTGGGCATGGGCACCGACACGGACACCGACTTGGGCAACAATCTCTCCTTCCTCTCCACTGATCTTGTCCCCGATTGGCTGGACGATATCGACGGCTCCCAGGCGCTGGCGTGGGCTCGCGCGCAGTCGAAGGCCACCGTCGCAGGTGTCGATTCGCTTGCCGACGACACCAGCGACCGCACCAACCTGGAACAACGCATCCTGGCTGCGCTCAACACCGATGCCCGGATCGCATACCCGGTGCGGCGCGGCGAGTACCTCTATAACTTCTGGCGGGATGCCGAGCATCCTCGGGGCCTGTGGCGGCGCACCTCGTTGCAGAGCTATCTGGCTGGCCAGGAAGATCCGCAGGCGACCGAGTGGGAAACTCTCATCGACCTCGATGCGCTAGCGAAAGCCGAGGGAGAAAACTGGGTCTGGAAGGGCACGGTGTGCCGTTATCCGGAGTATGACCGCGCGTTGATTCTGCTCTCTCGCGGCGGCGCCGATGCCACTGTGGTGCGGGAGTTTGACCTCGTCAACTGCATTTTTGTCGAGGATGAGTCGTTCTACCTCCCGGAGGCGAAGTCCGATGTCTGTTGGTTGGGTCGTGACGAAATTCTCGTTGGCAGTGACTTTGGTCCGGGGTCACTGACGGATTCGGGCTACCCGCGGCAGGTGCGTAGGTGGCGGCGCGGCACGCCGTCGTCAAGCGCGGATGTGGTTTTCTCGGGCCACAGTGATGATGTGGCCGTGGGCGGCTGGTTCGACGCGACGGAGGGTTTTGAGCGGCTGTTTGTCGAGCGTGCGCATGATTTTTATAATTCGCAGCGGTTCGTGGCAGCGGAGCGTCCGGGCAAGTTGGCGGCGCAGCAGAATGGGGACTTTTCCCTGCAGATCCTGGAGGTACCGCAGGACTGCCGGACGAGTGTCCATAGGCAGTGGTTGGTGCTGATGCCGCGCACGGAGTTCAATGGCATTCCGGCTGGTGGCGTGGCCGTTGTGGAGCTCGATAAGTGGCTGGCGGGCTCGCGTGAGGTGGAGGTGATTTTCACCCCTGATGCGCACACCTCGTTCCAGCAACTGGCGTGGACGAAGAATTTCCTGGTGTTGACGCTGCTGGAGGATGTCGCGACGAAGTTGGTCGTCTTGCGGGAGGGCTCGTGGGAGCCGGTGGAGGCTTTCGGCGAGTTACCTGCGCAAGCCACTGTGAGCGTGATTGATACAGCCTCTGAACGCGACGATGAGATCTGGTTGGTTTCGACGTCGGCAACGCAGCCGGCAACCCTCTGGTACGGGCAGGTCGGCAGCCCGCTCACGGAAGTGCGGCGTGCTCCGGCGCTCTTCGACAGTGAGGGGATGGAGACGCGGCAGCACTGGGCGACTTCGGCCGATGGCACGCGGATTCCGTATCGCATCACCGGTCGCTTCGGCGCGGGGGCTGGTGCAAGTGCTGACGCAGGCGCTAGTGCAGAGACAACCACAGCCACACCCGCTCCGAACCCAGCCCCTACCCTCGTGCACGCCTACGGCGGTTTCGAGGTCTCACTGGTCCCGCAGTACTCGGCGATTCGTGGCCTGACCTGGCTCGAGCGGGGCGGGTACTTCGTGGAGGCCAACCTGCGTGGCGGTGGCGAATTCGGCCCGACCTGGCACTCCTCGGTGGTCAAGACTGAGCGGATGAGGGTCTATGAGGATCATCAGGCCGTGCTGCGCGACCTGGTTGAACGCGGCTACTGCACGCGCGAGCAGCTGGGCGTGCGCGGTGGTTCCAACGGCGGGCTGCTGACCGCTGTCTGCCTAACCTCCTACCCGGAGTTGGTGGGCGCAGTGGTGTCCCAGGTGCCACTGGCGGACATGATGCGCTATCACAAGCTGTCCGCGGGAGCCTCCTGGATGGCCGAATATGGAAACCCGGACGACCCCACCGAGCGGGCTGCGATTGCGCAGTATTCGCCGGTCCAGCGCGTCGTCAAGCGAGAGCAGCGCGCCTACCCACCAGCGTTGATTACGACGTCTACCAGGGATGACCGTGTCCACCCGGCACATGCGAGGAGCCTGGCGTGGCTGCTGGAGGAAGCGGGACAGCCGGTGGATTATCACGAAAATACCGAAGGAGGCCACGCCGGTGCGGCGGATAATTCGCAGGTCGCGTTCGTCGAGGCACTCATATCTACGTGGCTGTGGAACAAGCTCAAGTAAGGTAACAGCCGTGAGTAGCGCTGATTTCAATAATCCTTATACCGGTATTGCGTTCAACCTGGGTTTCCGGGTGAACAAATACGAGCTGGACCTCGATTATCGGGTCGGGCCGAATCGTCTGAAGGCGACGGCGACTCTGCATATCGAAATCAATGCTTGGACCTCACACATCACGCTCGACTTTGCGGATGCGCTGGGGGCCGATTCGGTGGATGCGATTTCCGATTCGCAGGCACACTCAATCGATGTAAAGCGCTGGCGCCATTCGGGACGCAAGCTGCGCGTCACCTTTGACCGCGAGTTGGCTCCCGACGAAACGCTGCGGCTGATTGTCACTTACTCGGGCACGCCACGTCCGGTGCGCTCGAAGTGGGGCGAAATTGGCTGGGAGGAACTGGAAAACGGCGCACTCGTGGCATCGCAGCCGGTGGGCGCGGCGTCGTGGTACCCCTGCGATGACGATCCCGAGGTCAAGGCGTTCTACGAGTTCACGATGGTCACCGACGCTCCCTACGAGGTCGTCGCACCAGGGCTTGCCGACGCTCCGGTGAACGTGGGCGGATCGCGCCGCCGCTGGCGGTTTGTCACCGAGGAGCCCATGGCCTCCTACTTGGCCACCATCAATGTCGGCCAGTTTAAGAAGGTGGAGCTGCCGTGCCAGACCTCGACCGTAGTGGCCTGGGTGCCCTCTGAGTTGGTGGCAAATGCCCGCCACGACTTCCGCGACCAGGGACGCATGCTCGATGAATTCGCCAAGCTCTTTGGCCCTTACCCCTTCCGTGCCTACCAGGTGGTCATTTGTGAAGACGACCTGGAGATCCCCATCGAGGCACAGGGTCTGTCCATCTTCGGAGCCAACCACGCCGACGGCAAGGACACGTGGAATCGACTGATTGCCCACGAGTTGTCGCACCAGTGGTTCGGCAACAGTGTCGGCATTTCGCAGTGGCGCGATATCTGGCTCAACGAGGGTTTTGCCTGCTATTCCGAGTGGGTGTGGTCCGAGGTCAGCGGCGGTGCCAGCGCGGATGTGCACGCCCGCAAGCACTACCTGGACCTGCTTGAAGATGATCAGGACATCGTCATCGCCAACCCAGGGCCCAAGCTGATGTTCGACGACCGTCTGTACAAGCGCGGCGCGCTGACTGTGCACGCTCTGCGTCTGCTGCTGGGAGACAAGGTGTTCTTCGACCTGGTGCGCAAGTGGACCACCACCAACCGCCACAGTGTGGTCGATGCAGTGGACTTCCGCGCACTGGCCAACCGCGTATGCCGTGAGCGTGGCATCACCACCTCGCACCTGGATGTCATCTTTGACTCCTGGCTGTCACGCAGCTCCTTGCCGGACTTCCCCACCGACCCAACGCGTTCCCCTGCTGACCAGGGCATCGACGATAATGGTGCTCCAATCGTGGACGAGGAACTGGCCGCTCAGTTTGAAAAGCTCGGCTACTCGAAGGCCAAGGACTAGAGAGCTAGAGGCACGTCAATGTCCGGTTTCAAATGGTTGTCGCTGGCCACGATTGTCGCGGCGCTAGGCAGCTTCGCGGTGCTGATTATCTCGGCCCGCGCACTCCCCAATGCGGTAAACCTGCAGTTCGTGGCGTTCTGGGGGCTTTTCTTCGCGCTCACGGGTGTTCTCGGCGGGCTGATGCAGGAGACCACGCGCGCAATCGGCGCTGCGGAATCGCGAGGGCGGGATCGGGATCGAGAGCAGGGGCAGAGCCAGGAGCAGGAAGCCTCGGAAGCGGGTCAAACTCTCGGTGCTCGTCCCATCACAGTGTCCCTGGGCGTCGCCGCAGTTACTTTCATCACCATGGCAGTGACGGGTCCGCTGTGGGCCCCACTGGTCGTGCAGGATGACGCCGGCACTGCAATTCTGCTCATGGCCTCTGGCCTTGCTCTGTACTCGATGCAGGCCACCACCTCGGGTCTGCTCAGCGGCCGCCAGCTGTGGGGCCCCTACGCCGCCCTAATCATGATCGACATTCTCGTGCGCGTAGCACTGGCACTCGTCGCCTGGTACTTCGGCTGGGGTCTGCTGGCCTGGCTGATTATTACGGTGTTCGGGACAGTCAGTTGGCTTATTCTCGCGCTGTTTTCCTCGGCAACCCGCTCGGTCATGTTCGCGCGTGCCGACGTCCCGGTGCGCCGCTTCATCACTCTCATGGTCACGGCCATGGGCGCATCTGGCGCATCTGCTGTGCTGGTCACAGGTTTTCCGACAATCGTCAAGATTGCCGGCGAAGCGGTCACCACTGGCGCCGGGATAGCCGAGTCACTTACCCCGCCGCATGCCAACAACTTCACCGCAGCAGTGACCATTGCGGGAATCGCCTACGCCGTAACGCTGACCCGCGCTCCGCTGCTCATGCCCTTGGAGAAGTTCCAAAACGCCATCATTGTGAGCTTTGTCCGGCATCGCTCCGAGGGCGTGCTGGCAGCGCTGGCCAAGCCGTTGGGGGCGCTGGCTGCTTTCGGCACCTTCGGGGCGGGCCTGGCATGGCTCATCGGCCCGTGGATCATGACTCTCATCCTGGACGATAGCTATCACGTGTCCGGGCCGGTGCTCGCGGCGCTGACGCTCGGTGCGACGTTGACCGCCATGTTGATGATTACCGGCTCGGTCACCTTGGCAGTGGAGAAGCACCATATGTATCTGATCGGTTGGTTGGCTGCGACCACGATCGCCGTTGCCATTCTTTTCCTCCCTGGGCACCTGTCGGTACGCACGGTCGCCGCTATCGCCGTAGGCTCTGCAGTAGGTGTTGCCATTCACCTGCTTGCGCTGCGCACACTTTCCCCACGTGCTGCCAGGTCAGCCGTATCGGAGGCTTTTGCGGTGGAATAACACCACCCGCATCCGATGCCGTCCCAAAAAGCACCGTCCATATCTCCCTGCAACTCCCAAGGTTCGAGACTCACATGTCCACCATCACTGACCTCACGGTTCTCATGACCGTCTACCACCGCGTCGTCCCCGACCAGCTCGATACTGCGCTGCAGTCGCTGTGGAACCAGACGCGTCCGGCCGCGCACGTCATTGTGGTCATCGATGGCCCGATTGGGCAGGAACTCGACCGGGTCGTCGTCAAGCATGAGCAGGCGCATTCGGAGATGACCGTGCTGCGTTGTGCGGAAAATGGCGGCTCGGGAGTGGCTTCGCAGGCGGGTCTTCAGCTGGTGGAGACCCCATGGGTGGCGCGGCTGGATGCGGACGATATTGCGCGTGCGGACCGATTTGAAAAGCAGTGGGACACGCTGACCGCTGACCCGGAGTTGGATGTATTGGGCAGTGCAATGGCGGAGTTCGAGGGCACGCCGAACAATGTGGTGCGCGTGCGGACTCTGCCGCAGACGCACGCCGAAATTGCGCGTTATATCAAGATCAATTCGCCTGTAAATAACCCCTCCTCGATGCTGCGCACGGCGAAGGTGCGTGAGGTCGGCGGGTATCGCGACATCCGTCTGATGGAGGACTACGACCTCTGGGTGCGCCTCATGGCCGCCGGCGCGAAGTTTAAGAATCTGCCCGAGCCGCTGGTGTACTTCCGCGCCGACGGCATGTTCGAGCGACGAACCTCCCGCGGCATCATCCGCGGTGAACGCCAGCTCCAGCGCACGCTGGTAGCTGAGGGGCTGATTTCCCGGCCGCGGGCGGTGTTTAACTTGGCGGTGCGGACACTTTTCCGACTTTTGCCAACTCAGCTCATGTCACGCGCATATCGACGATTGTTTGTGCGGTAGGCTTCGGAGCGATGACTGACAACATGGATTTCTCGGACACCTGGCTGATTGTGCCGTGCTACAACGAGGGCCAGGTTATTCGTGAGGTTCTCGAGCACGCTCGCGAGACCTTCCCCAACATTGTCGCGGTCAACGACGGCTCTTCGGATAACTCCAGCCTGGAGATCCACAGGGCTGGCGCTCACCTGGTCAACCACCCTGTCAATTTGGGTCAAGGTGCCGCTATCCAAACCGGCGTGGAATACGCCCGCGCGCAGGCTGGCTCGAAGTACTTTGTCACCTTCGACGCCGATGGCCAGCACCAGGTCAAGGACGTCGTCGCTATGGTGCAGCGACTGCGCACCGAACCAATCGACATCATTGTGGGAACCCGTTTCGGCCGCCCTCGCGCCGAGGATGACCAGGTGCCGCTGATTAAGCGAATTGTCCTCAAGACGGTGGTCATGTTGTCACCACGCACGCGCCGGCTCGGGCTTACCGATGCCCACAACGGCCTGCGCGCCTTCAACCGCACGGTGGCAGAGCAACTGAACCTACGCATGAACGGCATGAGCCATGCCTCCGAATTTGTCGAGGTCATGGACAGCAGAGGTTGGCGCACCGCTGAACAGCCGGTGGATATCCTCTACACGGAATACTCCATGTCTAAAGGTCAATCCTTGTTCAACGGTGTCAATATCCTTGCCGACTCCCTGATTTCGAAGAGGCTGCCATGACCGCATCCATCGTTCAAATTATTTTGCTGCTGGCGATGGTGGGCCTGGTCGCTTACTTCGTCGCTAACCGTCGTAAAGCGCGCGCCAAGGCGGGCGTGAAGCTGGGATTCGTCGTTTTCGTCATCGCGTGCCTATGGGCAATCGTGCGTCCCGACGATCTGACCGTGGTGGCCAACTGGATTGGTGTGACTCGGGGCACCGATTTGCTGCTCTACGTACTGGTGTTGGCGTTCGTGTTTACCACGGTGTCGTCCTACATTCGCTTCCGCGAACAGGAGCTACGCTACGCGCGACTGGCTCGTGCAGTGGCCTTGAAGACCGCTGTGCGTCCGGAAGAAGAAATTGTGATTTCGGGCAGCCAGAACAACAGTCAAAAGGACAGCGCGACAAACGTCGAGAACAACGCTCCGTCCGACTAATCGGCACGCTAAGCGCATGTGAATCTGAGGCTGTGGTTCCATAGAAGCCATGAGCGAAGCAAATAAGGACAACGCCGCCGCTGACAACAGCAGCGATTCGCAGCAGCCCTCGGCAGACGCAGCGCCGCAGGGGACACAGCAGGAACCCCAGCAGGTTTCTCAGCCGGTACCCACTGAGCAGGACTTGGAGTCCTGGTCTGCCGACAGTGATGGAAAAACCAAGTCGTGGTACTCGATTCCGAACGCCGCATGGGCGCTAGCTGTCGTCGCATTGATTGTTGTCGGCGCAGCGGGCTTCTTCGCTGGTTCGCGTTCGGCTAGCTTCAACGGCGTGAGCACCGTCAACATGGCGGGCGTTGCACCAGGCAAGGGGGAGATTGCGCCTGTACCTGGCCCGAACGGGGATTTTGATGCCAGCATCTATGGGCCAAAGGCGGGAGCACAGCTGAAGTCCCCGGAGGATATGGACAATGTCCACCGCCGCAATGAAAATGATCCTTTTGCTCTCGGTGCAGTGGATGCGCCGGTCGTAATCTCGATCTACTCGGACTTCGAATGCCCGTTCTGCGCGAAGTTCGCAAACGAAACCGAGCCTGCCCTCGTGGAAAAGTACGTCAATGAGGGCCTGGTCCGCCTGGAGTGGAACGACATGGCCATCAACGGCGAGAAGGCTACCAAGGATGCTGAGGCCGGACGTGCCGCGGCAGCTCAGGGCAAGTTCTGGGAATTCTCCCGTGCACTGTTTAAGAAGGCCGGGGAAAAGGGCCAGGGTCACCCGGAGTTCACTGAAAAGGAACTGATTGCCGTCGCTCGTGAGGCCGGTGTGCCGGACATGAAGCGCTTTGAAAAGGAACTTAAGGACGGCAAGCGGACCGAGGCGGTAGAGAATGCCACCCAGTTCGGTTCCATGCTGGGCATTTCCGGTACTCCGGGCTTCCTCGTTGGTACTCAGTTCGTCTCGGGCGCACAGCCTCTCGACGTGTTCGAGGACAATATCGAGCTGGCTCTCATCCACGCTAAGCGCATGGAAGAAGCTGGCAAGTAAGCTGCGCTGACTCACGGCTAACTTACGCGGGCGAGTGCACGAAGCCGCCCGCATAAGTTGCGCTAGCCCTGATTCCGGAAGTACTCCACAGTACGAGCAACACCCTCGTGAATGCTCATAGCTGGCTCCCAGCCGAGTACCTCACGTGCCCGCGTGGGATCCAATGCCGACCGCGCCACATCACCAGTGCGCGGCGGTGCAAACTCCGGATTATCCTCGGCTTTCGCAGCCTGCGCCACCAACGAGTGCAGCTGCCGATCCGAGGTTTCTACACCGGTGCCAATATTAAAGCGCATCCCGCCACCGACCTCGCCGGATGCGCGGTAGAAAGCATCCACTACATCGTCGACATACACATAGTCGCGGGTATTTCCGCCGTCACCGAACACCTTGGTTGGCTCTCCCGCCAGCAGTCGCTGAGCGAAAATAGCCACCACACCGGCCTCACCGTGTGGATCCTGCCGCGGGCCGTACACATTCGCCGGCGCGATGTGCGAGCATTCGAGCCCGTAAAGATTGCGGAACATATTCAAGTACAGTTCGCCCGTCGCCTTTGAGGCGGCATAGGGGCTCAGCGGATTGACCGGCACGTTCTCCGACACCGGAAGCTCCTCCGGCGTGCCGTAGATGGAACCGCCCGAAGATGTAAACACAACCTTGCGGACACCGTGCTTTCGGGCCGCATCGGCAAGTTTGATTGTGCCAATGATGTTCAGCGTCGCATCCCGCACCGGGTCGGCCACGGAAATCCGCACATCAATCTGCGCTGCGAGGTGGAAAATAACCTCCGGACGGTTTTGCTCGAGCAGCTCGTCCCAGTCCACCTCCAGCACATCGGCGGTTATGAACTCAAAGTCGTCGTTAAGCGATGCCTGCTGGAGGTTTTCCAGCTTTCCGTGGGAGAGATCGTCCAGCGCCGTGACTGCGTACCCTTCAGCCAGCAGCCGGTCAACCAGCGTCGAACCGATAAATCCCGCACCACCCGTCACCAGCGCACGCGGTTTCGCGCTTGCCGACGATTCTGTCATCGCGGTGGCCGGTGATTCGTTCTTGTGCTTCTCCATAGGAAGAACTATAGGCGCTTAGTAAGGAAAGCCGCTTATACGTGTGCCAACCTCACATTGACGGGGTTGATTAGTCTTCCAGGGAATGCGAGATTACTCAGCGCGCTGTGGCAGGTTGACGGTGGAATTGAAGAAAATAACCAAGCCCATCAGGATGGCGATGACCATACCGCCACCGAGCATGACCGGGTAGGTCATCCAGGAGATGGACTCGGAGAGCTTGGTCAGAATTGCTGGGAATGCGAAGCCGATGTAAGTCAGGCAGTAGAAGATACCGGTCAGCCCGGCCATGTCGCGCGGGCCGGCGATGCGCTGTACTTCGTTGAGGCCGGTAAACATGGCCAGGCCGTAGCCGGTGCCCAGCACCAGCGCTGCAATAAACGCCGTCACTGCGGTGGGGTTGGTGGACATCCATGCGGCCATTCCCATGCCGATAATCACAATGCCCATTGCGATCAGCGAGCCGCGGGCGTTGTGCTCGGTTACAAAGCGTGGACCAATCTGCTGAATGCCAAAACCACAGAGCAGCGCAAACAGTGTGACCATCGCGGAGTAGAACACTGGCTGGGAGACGTGGTCCTGAAGCAGAGAAGGAATGATTGCATAGGCAACACCGGCTGCACCGAAGACCCACGGCGCTCCCATCGCGGCGACGAGCAGGAAGCGACGGTTAGTTACCGAAGGGGTGTGTAGAGATTCCCAGACGCTTTCGTGCGGAGCATTGCTGCCGCCCAGGTGCGGCGACTGGCGGGTCTCCGGCACAGCCACAAGACCGAAGATCGTTGGGATGGAAATCAGGATGTGGATGATATAAGCCAACTGCCCCGGCAGCGGTGCGAACTGCGCCAACGTGCCGGCAATACCCGCACCCAGGCCAAAGCCCAAGGTCAACGCCATGGACTGACGCTTCGCGCCCGAGGTGGAAGTGGCCTTGGGGTCAAAGCGTGGATCGGAAAGCTCCTTTACCCACGAGCCGCCCACGGCCATGACAATGCCGACTGCCAGGCCCGAGATAAAGCGACCGGTGAGAATGAGCGGAGCGATGGTCTCGCCCAGCGCGATGAGAGTCGAGCCCAGAATCGAGAGCACCGGCGCGGCGAGCATCACCGGCTTACGGCCGATACGGTCCGAGATTGGGCCAGAAATCAGCAGTGCCGGCGCGATGCCGAGAGCGTAGACCAGCAATAGAAGGTCAATGAACACCGGCGCCAGGTCAGCGTTTTCGCGGTACATCACCATCAGCGGTGTGAATTCATTGCCACCCCACGCGACGGCGAAAACTGCAATTGCGGCGAGCAGCCACAACGGCGTGCCTTTATTGGATTTGGCCCTGCCGTGAGGTACCTCATTTTCATTGCCGTTAGTTCCTGCGTGAGAAGACATGTCGTTTACTTTACGACGGTCCCCAGCGCCTTACGCACAATGGTGCAGATTTTAAGCCACCGGAGCTAACCACAAGAGGTGTGCCGAGATAGTTGAGCAGGCGGGGCGGGGCAACTGAGTCGGTTAGTGCTGTGGCGACTAGTGGAGTGGTGGCTAATGCGGTGGCGTGCCCAGTTTGGTCACCTCGGGTTGGTCTCGGCACAAATGCCCCTGAAACCTGGGGCTCACACCCCCGTCTCGGGGTGGCATGTTGCCGACCTTGCATCCCTGCCCCATCCGGGGGCAATGACCTTTTCGACACTACATCGTTATTGTTCCGTTACTTCTTTCGTATCTTGCGCCACTTTCGCCGCACTATTCACACAACTTCTGATTATATAATTACAGATTAGTTCAATGTGGGGGTAGCCGAACAGCCATAAAACGCAGATTTCCCCTATTTAAGACAGTCTCACGCACAAACGGCCATCAGCTCGCGCACATCAGGCCGGAAACGGCCCGTCGTTAAGTAGCATCCATTCCACACCCTTTACATACCCCCGATTCCACCTTTTTCAGACATCTAGAAAATGAATTCGGTCACAAACAAAGGAAATCTACCGCCATTCACCAACCCCCATTACCCCCGTTGCCCACTTTTTGTCGTCGCTCGCTGAAGTTCAAACGCTGGTCGCTACCGGTCTGGCTGTGTAAGAATTCGACACCGTCAAACAATCTGTCCATTCCCCAAACGCTGGCTGAGAAAAACCTGGGGCGATTTCTGCACGACCGCTGAGATCGCCAAGGTCCTCGATGGCCGTGCGGACGGGTATGTAAAGAAAGTCTTGTTATTTATGACTACTTCGATCATCGCGAATGATCCCAAGCAGCGCCGCAAGGTGCTCACGGGAACTCTCGTGGGTACGACCATCGAGTTTTATGACTTCCTGATTTACGCTCAGGCCGCAGCTATCGTGCTCGCTCCGCACTTCATCGAGCCGGCTGCGAAGTCGAACCCACAGGTCGCTCAGGTGCTCGCCTGGGCAACCCTGGGTATTTCCTTCCTCTTCCGCCCGCTTGGCGCTATCGTCGCCGGCCATATCGGTGACCGCTACGGCCGCAAGATGATTCTGGTCTTCACCCTCATCGGCATGGGTGCAGCTACTTTCTGTATCGGTCTGCTGCCGACTTATGAGTCAATCGGCATCGCTGCACCTATCCTGCTGGTCCTGCTCCGTATCTTCCAGGGCCTTTCCGCGGGTGGCGAATGGGGCGGTGCGGCCCTGATGTCCGTGGAGTACGCACCGAAGGAAAAGCGCGGTATCTACGGCGCATTCCCGCAGGCCGGTGTTCCCCTGGGTCTGACCCTGGCTACCGGCACCATGCTGATTGTTATGGCTATCATCGGCGAGGAAGCCTACATGGACTGGGGTTGGCGTGTGCCATTCTTGCTGTCCTTCATCCTGGTTCTGATTGGTTACATGATTCGTCGCACCGTCGATGAGTCCCCGGTCTTCCAGGCTATGCAGGCTGAGTCTGCTGAGCGCTCCGCTCCGCTGCCGGAGCTCTTCCGCAACCACTGGGGCAAGGTTATCCAGGGCGCCCTGATCTTCGCTGCTCAGCAGGCCACCGGTTACCTCGTGATCGCATTCTTCGGCGCTTACGCACAGAAGACACTGGGCTACCCCGCAACCGTCGCTTGGACAGGCACTCTCGTCGCCGGTATCTGCTGGACCATCTTCATGTTCATGGCCGGCGCTTGGTCCGACCGTATCGGCCGCGCAAAGACCTTCATCATCGGCTACGTCCTAATCATGATTTGGGAAGCCGTCATGTGGAGCCTCCTGGATAAGGGCCCGTTCCTCTACGTCATGACCGTCGCAGTCCTCACTCTGCCGCTGGCACTGACCTTCGGCCCGCAGCCGGCCATGTACTCCGAGATGTTCCCGGCTGAGGTTCGCTACTCCGGCGCTTCCATCGCTTACGCCATCGGCGCCGTCCTCGGTGGCGCATTCGCTCCGATGATTGCCCAGATGATCATGGACGCCACCGGCAACCCGTTCTACATCTCCGTCTACCTGATGGCCATGGCTATCCCGGCACTGATCGCCCTGTTCCTGCTGCCGAAGGGCCTCGAAGACCGAGACCTGATTGAGCACCCGGAAACTAACCTCGACGAAGTTAAGTCGCGCGTCTAGTTCCCACAGCTAAGGGATCTGCCCCACCGAGGGCCTGATTACGTAAGCCGTCGTTAAGCACTGCACAATGCAGCATTTGCTTGACGACGGCTTTTGCGTTTCCACCTTCTTTTTCTCCCGGTAACCCGTTTTCTCTTTCCTCGGTCCCGATTTCCTCATGAGTTTCTCAGTCGAAAGCGACTGACAAGCCCCAGATATCCCATTAACGTTGGGTTATGGCACAGAATTCATCCAGCTCCACGCGAATCCCCCGCCGGCGCTCGACCGACGCTCCGAAGACACTCCCCTCCCGTCCGGAACCGGAAGTGGCACGCGCACTGCAAAAGGTCCTGGACGGCTATTTCCCCGAGGCGCGCGCTGATGTCCGCGCCCTTTTAGAAGACCCCACCCTGCGGCCCACCTCTGGGCTGACCGTGGAGGAGGCCAGGCAGCACACCACCGAGGCGTTGTCCAAGGTGCTTAAGACCGGCATGCCCTATGGTGCTTTCCGCACTGACCAGGGAGGCACAGGAGATACCGGCGGGACACTCTCCGGGATTGAAATGCTCGGCCACACCGACTTGTCGTTGATGGTGAAGTCCGGAGTGCAGTGGGGCCTTTTCGGCGGCGCTGTCAGCAATCTGGGGACTGCGCGTCACGGCGAGTTGGTGCGTGACCTCATTGAGCTGCGGGCTCTCGGCTGCTTTGCGATGACCGAACGCGGCCACGGCTCGGACGTGCAATCACTCGAAACCACGGCACATTACGACCCCGAGACGGAAGAATTCATCCTCAATTCGCCGACAGCTTCCTCTGAGAAATGGTTTTTGGGCAACGCCGCGCGCGATGGGCGCTGGGCTGCGGTTTTTTGCCAGCTCTACACACCAGGACAAGAAGAATCCCATGGTGTGCACTGCATTGTTGCCCGGATCCGCAATGATGACGGTTCGCCTGTCGACGGGGTTGCGATTGGCGACCACGGCACCAAGGGTGGCCTCTTGGGCGTGGACAACGGCACTCTCATGTTCGACCATTACCGCGTGCCGCGGGAGAACCTGCTTAACCGCTTTGCAGATGTGTCAGCTGCTGGCGAGTACACCAGCGATATTGACAGCCCCAATGCACGGTTTTTCACGATGCTCGGTGCTCTCGTGCGCGGCCGCGTGACAGTCGGTGCGGCCGCTGGTGCGGCAACCCGCACCGCACTGACCATCGGCACCAAGTATGCCCACTTGCGGCGCCAATTTGCTCCCGACGATTCGCTGCCGGAAAAGAAACTCATTGAGCACCGCCAGCACCGAATCCGACTACTCCCCCGCATTGCGCGTTCGTACGGTCTGCAATTTGCCACCAACCTGCTGATCAAGCGGATTCACGACCTCGAAGCGGAAGGGCTGGACCGTGCGAATCTAACCCCGGAGCAGGCTCGCGATCTACGTGAAGCGGAGGCACATGCCGCCGCATTGAAGGTCGCCAACACCGCGCATGCCACCGATGCCATCCAGGAGATGCGTGAGGCCACCGGTGGAGCTGGCTACCTGGCGGAGAACCTGTTGACCATTCTCAAAGAGGACTCTGACGTATTCACTACCTTTGAGGGCGACAACGTGGTGATGTTGCAGCTGGTCACCAAGGAACTTTTGGGTGGTTTTGCCCGGGAGGTACAGAGTTTTTCCAACCTGGAAATGGTGCGCTTCGGCCTCGACAATTTCAGTGGCATTTTGCGCCGTCGCACCGGTGCGGATGCCGTCGTTCAGAACCTCTTGGATGCGCTGACTGACGCTGATGAGTCCTCACTCTTTGACCCCGCCAGCCAGATGCAATTGCTCATCGAGCGCGAGAATCGACTTCTCAAGTCCCTTGCTCGCAGGCTGCGCCCGGCGCGGAAACTGCCTGTGGAAAAGGCCGCGAAGCTGGTGGACAAGGTCCAGGACCACATGATTTCCTGCGCGTGGGCGCATATCGATCGCATGATTTTGGAAGCGTTTTTTGAAGCTGAATCCACACTCACAGATGAGCGCTCTCAAGAAGTGCTCGAGCAGGTTCGCGATGTGTTCTTCCTGTCGGTGGTCTGCGATAACGCCGGCTGGTTCTTGGAGCAGTCACTGCTCACCGGTACTCGCACCAAGGGCGCGCGGGCGGGCTTGGCCGATCTTGTTGATTCTCTTGGCCCCTGGTCTGAGGTGCTTGTCGACGCCTTTGGCACCCCCAGCACGATGCTGGATATCCCAATGATGGAGCCTTACGACGCGATGACACCGAAAGCTAAGGCAAACCCGGCTAGTTAGCGGGTTGGCCGGTTGGCCGCTGTGGTGGCTGCTGTGGCGGTGACTGGTGTGAGGTAGCTACGGCCTGGATGAGCAGGTTGGCTACTGCGCCAAGAAACCTTCCAGCCCAGCCACAGTGGCCTCTGCCAAGCGCTGACGGCCTTCGTTGGAGGTCAAGAGGGCAATGTCGCTGCTATCACGCATGTTGCCGTATTCGACCAGTGCCTTTGGCTTCGTCGATAGGTTGAGTCCGGTGAGGTCTGCGCGTGGATTCAGTCCTTCGCTGCCGAGATAGTTGGATGGAGCAAAACCGGCTGCGACGAAAGCATCGCGCAGGGCGGTTGCCAGCGCGGTAGATCCCTGCTCGTCATTATTGGCGAGCGGCTGCGAAATCGCAGACACATGGAATCCACGGTTGCCCTCTCCAGCGCCGTCAGCGTGAAGACTCACCACGGCATCGGCGTTGGAGGCATTTTCCTTCTCTGCACGGGCATCGATGCAATCTGCACGACCTGCGTCATCCTCGCGGCTGAGCAGCACCTGAGCACCGCGCTGTTCGAGCAGCTGCTTGATTTCCTGCGCCATCAGCCAATTGAACTCGTGCTCCGGGAAGCCGTCGTTGGAAGCGGTACCGGAGGTATTACATGGCTTCTGGCCACCGCGGCCGTCAGTGACCATCAAGTCGGCAGGTGGTGGGGTGCCGGCGTGTCCCGGATCGAGGTAGATGACCTTGCCAGCTACAGCGCTGGAACCGTCGGCACGCGAAGTAGCGCGATTAGCTTGCTGTTGTGGTGCATCGCCCGGAGCGACCGCGTCGGGGTTAGCAGAATCAGACATTGCAGACTCCTCATTCGGCGGAGTGGGATTCGGCATCTGCATGGCCTCTTCTTCAGCTGCCAACGACGTTTGCGTTTCCGTAGACGCAGCCTGCTGAGCGCTTCCTGCGTTGGAAGCCTCCGTGTCGATGGTGCAAGCTACAAGACCGGCTGGCAAGATTGCCGCAGCCACCAAAGCCACAGCTAGTCGTCTTGCTGATCGCTGCACTGCTAGTCCCTGGTGTCCGGGCTGCCGCATAGTGCGTTCTCCTAGTTTCCGCATACCTGCCATGTGTTGAATAACAGTAGCAAACACTCGATTGAGAGTCGCCGGCTCCGAGATTTCCTCCCCCTTCGTTTCGGGGAATCACCGCACGTCGGGACGTGTGCAGGATTTTTCAGCACTTATCACCGAGGGGTTTAGTGATTCCCCTTCGCCTGTGCTGCCAAACCCGTAAGCATTAAGTCCACAAGCTTTTCTTGCACACCGGGAAAGTACTGCTCGACCGCTGCAGAGTTAGGAAGGGGACGCGACACCACAGCGAGCCCAAGGTGGAAATCAATCGGTGCAACGCCCTCCGGGCATAGCCCAGCTGCTTTTGCCTTATCCAGCAGTCGCGTATAGCTCTGACGCAACTCCGTCATTCGCTTTTCGATAATGCCATCAATCTTTTTCGCCTCGCTCCCCAAACTGGTACTGAAATCGCTGAATAATGCCTGGGCAAGTGCCGCAACACTTAATTCCGCGATCGCGTGGACTGCTTCGTGCCAAGCGCCGTCCGGATCGTCGTCAAACTGAGCTACGGCTGCCTCAGTAATCCTGTCGATATCAGCTGCAACACGAGCACTGACTGCGCCGAGAAGCTCAATCCTGCTGGGAAAGTGCCTGCTTGCCGTAGCTACACCGACACCGGCCTCCCTGGCAATCGCACGCATGGATACACCGGCTCCTTGCTCTATCAAGAGTTTTCGCGCTGCTTCCACGATGGCATCACTGTTCATCACTGCATCTTGTCTCACACTTGCATCCTAACAAACGGAACACTATACTCCACTTTGTAAGTGAAACACTCTGCTCCAGTTAGGAGATAGGCCATGTCAACAGCTACGACTGAGACGAAAAAAGCCTCACCCGCCCCCAAAGCAGTAGCCGTGATCTTCGGTATTCCGCTCGTCATCGGGCTCATGCTCTTCGCGTTCCTGGCACCGACATTTGCCTCCGGCCCGAAGGATGTCCCCATTGCGCTGACTGCCCCCGCCCCAATGTCCGAACAAATCACCCAAGCCATCGAGCACAAAGCTGGCGACAATGCTCCTGACATCCAGGTGATGGACACTCCTGATGCCGTACGCGAGTCAATCCTCAATCGCGAAACTGTTGGCGGCATCGTCATTTCCCCGACGGGCGCTACCGCCTACACCGCTTCAGGCAACGGCGCACCTTACTCGCAGCTTATCGACGGCATTGCGACGACCCTCGAGTCTCAAAACATCCCTGTAGAGCGGGAGGATTTGGCTCCAACCACCCAGGATGACCCACAAGCTTCCGGTGTCGCGCTCCTCGGCTTGCCGCTGGCTTTCGGCGGTATCATTTCAGCAGTTATAGCCACCTTCCTTTTCCGCGGTAAGAAGTGGACGAAACTGAGCGTCCTCACTGGCATCGCAGTCTTCGGGGCTCTCGTGGCAACGTGGATGCTCCACTCTGTCTACGGCACGCTTTCGGGCAGCTTCGGCATGGAATGGCTGGCAATTTCTCTGGGAATCCTGGCTACCTCAATGCTTACCGCCGGGCTCGCGGCCATTATTGGCACTCCCGGTGTGGGCATCGGCGCCATTTTGACGATTTTCTTGGCGAACCCGCTCTCTGGACTGTCCACCGGCCCCTGGCTGCTTCCGGCCGGTTGGTCCACCCTTGGCCAGTGGATGCCCATTGGGGCGACTGGCTACCTAGTCAGGTCACTGTCATTTTTCGATGGCAACGGTGCTGGGGCAGCGTGGTGGGTTCTCATCGTCTGGGTTGCCGCTGGATTTGCTCTACTCATGTTTGATCGTTCCAAAAAATAAAAAACGGGACCCCTTTAAAAGGATCCCGTTTCACACCGAGCCGCCTGCGAGAATCGAACTCGCGACCTTCTCATTACGAGTGAGACGCTCTACCGACTGAGCTAAGGCGGCACGCACATTGCGCCGAGCTTTCAAGCAAGCAGAAATAACCCTGCACAAAATGTACAAGCGGTAATACTACTGCACTGCCCCCATCGCTACCAAAATGGAGCCTACAGGCCGCTAAATTGGGAGCTTCTCCCGGATTACCTGCGGCCAACCTGCCCTGCAATCTGCAATTTAGCCATCAATTCATCCATCAAGACCGTCAACTTCACTGCAGTCACGAGCATGCCGCGCACCTCGGTGACAGCATCAATGGAGGCCAATATCGCCTCTGGCGGAAGGCGTCGGGCTAGCTCCGTGGCTGTCCGACGACGGTCTGGATTTATGAGGTAGACGGAGCCATCCCCAAACTCGGAATCAGCGCCAGAAGCCGGCCCAGAACGTTCCGCCCCAAACGCCAGCACCAGGGCGTCACGGTAAAGCCCCATAATGTCGGTCAACGACAGGTCGATCAGATCTGACTCCGCGCGCCTGCGCCGCCGCTTCTGATTTTCCTCCAGCTCCTTGATAACCCCCTTAGAGCCGCGCAGTGCCGCCTGCGCACCCTTGCCGGACGCACCTACGCCCAGTGAGCGCTCGAGGTTCTCCAGCTCCTCAGCCTCTAGTGGCTCCATCCGCCGCTTGACCTCGCCTGCTACTTCGTTGGCCAGCTCACGCGCCGCCACGTACGACTTCGCCGGATCGAACACAGCCTCCACGAAATCCAGGGCCTTACCCCGCCAAGCACGCGAGCCCTCATCGGAGACAAAGCCACGCGCACGCCCAATGTGACCGTTGGACACCGTCGCGGCCCAGACCGCTTGCTCGTCGGTAAGCTCTGGCCGCTCGGCGCGCAGGAGGTTTGTGACGTCGTCGATATGCGGCGTCGGCACATAGACATGACGGCAGCGCGAACGGAGCGTAACGGAGAAATCCTCCGCGTTCGTCGTTGGTGCGCACATGATGATGACGGTGCGCAACGGCGGCTCTTCCACCACCTTGAGCAGCGCATTTGAGGCGGATTCGTTGAGACGGTCGGCGTCTTCGATGATCAGCACGCGGCAATCCGCCGTCGTGGGCATCTTGTAAGCCCAGGGCCGCAGCTCGTCCCTCACCGTCGCCACCGAGATAATGGTGCCCTCCGGGCGCACGATTTTGATGTCGCCATGCGTTCCCGCCAGCGCCGTCCGGCAGCCCTCGCACTCGCCGCATCCGGGGTTGTCATGCCTCGTACACAGCAGTGCCGCCGCAAACGCCGTCGCCGTCACCGACCGCCCCGACCCCGCAGGACCAGTGAACAGCCAGGCGTGCGTCATGTCCGAGTCGCGTGGCGCATCGCTTAACGACGACCCCGCGTCCCCACCTTCCGGCGAAACCTCCGCCCCATCGCCTGCCAGCGGTTGACCATTGGCAAAGCGATAATGCGCAGCGCGCACAGCAGCCTGCAGCCGCTGGCGTACCCCACCCGTTTCGGGCATACGAGAAAACACGCTGCGCTTTGTCATGGGCTCTGTCATGGCCACAACTCTAGCGCGCCCCACGAGACTCTTGTGAGGTAACTACTCCCTGCAATCCGGGGTTGCCACTAAGGTAGTAGTCATGCAACGGCTCTGGCGAAATCTGAAATGGCTAAGCGGGACAATGTGGCCTGCTTATGCCTCATTTATCTTCGTCTGCAACCTTGTCGGAGCCATGATTGTCGGCTTGTTCCTCGGCATGCTGTTGCCACTGAACCAAGAAACTCACCTGCCGCGGTTGGCTAATGGGGTCATCTATGCCCTGGCTGGTTACCTGGTTCTGGCAATTATTGCGGGAATCGGCACTACTTGGATCCTGTTCAAGCCGCTGTTGAAATGGCAGCGTCATCCAGAGCTGCACGATCCGCGGCGGGTGCGCTATCTGGTCATGCGCGTGCCTGTCTATCAGGCACTCTTGGGTACCGTCATCTGGTCTCTGGGCGTGATTGTCTTCAGTGGAGTCGCGTTCGCCTATGACAGCAAGATTGGCCTGATGGTGCTGCTCACCTCGGTGCTCGGTGGCGCCATGGTGGCACTGTTGACCTATCTAATTGCGGAGCGCATGGTGCGTCCGGTTGCTGTGGAGGCGCTGGCGCGTAGGGCCCCGGATTCTTCGCTGGAGCCACCGATTGGCCACCGCCTGCGCCAGACGTGGGTGTTGACCAGCGGTGTTCCAGTGGTAGCAATCCTGCTTGTGCTGATAGGTCAGCGCCGTGGTCTATTCACAGATGACGCGGCAGATTTGCTGCCCACCATCACCGCGCTGGCAATTCTGGCTCTGATTACCGGCTATTTCGGCACGATGTTGGCCACTATGTCCATCGTCGACCCGATTCGTGATCTCACGGGTGCGATTAACAAGGTCCGCCAGGGCCAGGTGGATACGCGCGTGCCTATTTACGACGGCTCCGAGATGGGCGTTCTCCAGGCGGGTTTCAATGAAATGATGCGTGGCCTGCAGGAGCGTCAGCGGGTCCGTGACCTCTTCGGCCGCTATGTCGGGTCTGAGGTCGCCCGTAAGGCTCTGGAAGAAAAGCCGACTTTGGGCGGCGAGAATCGCCTCGTCGCGGTGCTGTTTGTGGACGTGATTGGTTCGACCAACTTCGCGGAGAAGAACTCGCCAGAAGTCGTTGTCCGTGAGCTCAATGCCTTCTTCGACCACGTTGTTGACTGTGTGCACCGCAATAAGGGCATTATCAACAAGTTCCAGGGTGACGCGGCTCTGGCTGTCTTCGGCGCTCCCCTGCCCCTCGATGACACTGCTGGGCACGCCCTCACAGCCGCCCGTGAACTGCGCGAGGAACTGCTCGACCTCCAGCTCACCGCGGGTATCGGCGTCTCCGCCGGGCACGTCGTTGCCGGCCACATCGGTGCCCGCGACCGTTTTGAATACACGGTTATTGGTGACGCGGTTAACCAGGCTGCCCGTCTGACCGAGCTGGCCAAGGACACCCCGGGCCGCGTGCTCGCCACAGCTTCCACCATTCGCCTGGCCAACGAGGACGAGCAGGCTCGCTGGACCACCCTGAAGTCCGTGGAGTTGCGCGGTCGTACGCACATGACGCAGCTTGCGCGCCCGGTGCGCCCGACGCTTGCCGACGAGGCCTAGGGGGCAGCGGACTCGTCGGTCTCGCCAACCTGCGTACCCTCCCGCAAATCCTTTACGTTGGAGGAATGACTGACAGCCGCCCCAGTTCTAGCCCCAACCCCAGACCTCGCATGCTCGTCCCCGACGCTGCGCGCGGGTTCGCTCTCCTCGGCATCGCGATCGCGAACATTGCCACCGCCTGGCTGGTTGCAGATCCCGAACTGCCCGCAGCATTCTTCGGCGGCGTCATAAGCGACAGCATCGCCGACAAGGCCACCGTGCTGTTTACCGCAGTGACCGCGCATAACCGCGGGCTGCCGATGTTCGCAACGCTGCTCGGCTTCGGTGTGGGACTCATCGTCCGCAGTTTGGCCAGGAGGAACTTTCCACGGTCGCGGGCGCGGGTGGTCGTCGTAAAGCGTTATGCGTTCCTGGGGCTGTTCGGCGTTGCGCACATGCTGTTTCTGTTCTTTGGCGACATCATGTTTCTCTATGGCATCTGCGGCATCATCCTCGGGCTACTTATGGGCCTCAGCAACAAGGTGCTGACGATTCTCGCGTGGATTGCGCTGACGATCAACGCTGCACTGAGCCTGCTGTTTTTGGGATTCGTAATTGCGATGCCCGACGCCGAGTTCGTCGGCTCCGACATGAGCCAGTTCGTCAACGGCGGTGCGATTGAAACAAGTTACCTGGATATGCTCGCCGCGAATCTGCAGGTCCTGACAATGAGCATCACTACCCTGCCACTGCAGCTGTTCCTCTACCTGCCGGTGATGATGATTGGCTTCGTGTGGGCTCGCAAGGGCGTGCTTGACGACGTTGACGCGCACCGCCCCCTGCTTATTCGGTGGCTCGTGGTGGCTGTGGTCGTGGCTTTCGGCATCGGCATCCCTATGGGGTTGGCAGCGATTGGTGTTCTTCCAGCCGGACAGCACATGGCCTTCTTGGTAATTAATAACTTTGCCGGAGTGTTCGCCGGTCCTGGCATCCTAGCCGGGCTGGCGTTAGCACTGCAGCCGCTCCAACGACGCCTGAACGAGGGCGCCGCTGTACCTGGTTGGCTGGTGCCGATTGTGGCGCTCGGCAAGCGTTCGATGACGGGCTACCTGATGCAGTCGGTCATCTTCTTTGTGCTGGTATACCCGTTTATGCTGGACATCCCGCGCGACATGGGCGCGTTCGTGCAAACTCTCATTGCTGTGGGCGTCTGGTTGGTGACATTGTTCGCCGCGTGGGCGATGGAGCGTCGCGGCATGCAGGGGCCGTTCGAAAAGGTGCATCGCCGGCTGTCGTACGGGCCGACGATGCGGGCGGAGTTGGCCGGGGTCGGTGGCCCCAAACCGGCTCCGCAGGATGCGCCGGGTGCGCCGGATGCGGCGGGCTCGCCAGGTACGGCGGGCGCTTAAGACCTACTTGCCCTACTTGCCCCGGCGCGTCGCCTTCACCACTCGCTTGGTGGTGCGCTTGACCGCCTTCCTGGTGGTCTTCTTCGCAGCCTTCTTCGTGGTCTTGCGAGTCGACTTCTTCGCCGCCTTCTTTGTGCCACCATCGGCGGCTTCCTTCGCACGACGCTCAGACAGCAGTTCGCAGGCGCGGGCATCGGTCAGTGTCTCAGGTGTATCACCCTTGCGCAGCGAGGCATTGGTAACGCCATCGGTGACGTAGGGCCCAAAGCGGCCATCCTTCACCGACATCGGGCGACCGGAGACATCGTTGTCACCCAACTGCTTCAGCGGTGGCTTCGCAGCAGCGCGACCGCGTCGCTTCGGCTCAGCGTAGATACGACGCGCCTCGTCCAAAGTCACGGTGAAGATCTGCTCTTCGTTGGCCAGTGAACGCGAGTCCGTGCCCTTCTTCAGGTACGGACCGTAACGGCCATTCTGAGCAGTAATAACCTCGTTATCGACCGGATCGACACCGACCTCGCGCGGCAGGCTCATCAGCTTCAGAGCCTCTTCCAGCGTCACGGTCGACGGTTCCATGGAGGAAAACAGCGAGGCCGTCTTCGGCTTCAGAGTTTCCTCGATGATTTCCGCGGTGCGCTTTTCCTTCTGCTTGGCGGCGGTCTTGGTTTCCCAGTTCTTCTTCCGCTTGCCCTCGGCAGCGCGCTGAGCGTCCTCTTCGGCGCGCTCAGCTGCGATGATCTCCTCAGCCTTGGCTACGACACTCTCGCGTTCTTCATCGGTGACCAGCTCGGTGACGTAGGGGCCGTAGCGGCCATCGCGAGCAACAATCATGCGACCATTAGCCGGGTTAATGCCCAGTTCACGACCGCCCTGCGGCATGGCCAGCAGCTTCTCAGCGGCAGCCAGATCCAGCTCGTCCGGAGTCATGGCCTCCGGGATGTTGGCACGCTGCACCTCGTCGGCACCGTTTTCACCGGCACCCGGGCGCGTACGCTCCAGGTACGGCCCATAGCGGCCAACGCGAACGATGATCGGGTTGCCCTCGGCATCGTCGAAAAGGTGGAGCGAATTGACCTTCCGAGCATCAATCGATTCCAAGTTCACATCGATGATGTTCTTCAGACCACCGTGGGTCGCAATAGCGTCGGCTCCCTTGTGGCGGTGATCCTTGTCATCGCCGAAGTAGAAACCGGTCAGCCAGGTCGTGCGATCCTTATTGCCCGCAGCAATGCCGTCGAGCTCATCCTCTAGCTCGGAGGTGAAGTCGTAGTTGACCAGATCGGAGAACGCTTCCTCCATCAGCCCCACCACGGCAAAGGCCACCCACGAGGGCACCAGAGCGTTGCCGCGGGAGTAGACGTAGCCGCGATCCTGAATGGTCTTGATAATCGACGCGTAGGTCGACGGACGCCCAATTCCCAGGTCCTCCATCTTCTTCACCAAGCTGGCCTCGGTGAAGCGCGCAGGCGGGTTGGTGGAGTGGCTGTCGGCACTGAAGTCCGTGGCCGTCAGGCCCTGGCCTTCCGTCAACTGTGGCAGACGCTTCTCGGCGTTGTCGGCGACCTTGCGACCGTCGGAAAGCGCGGAGACCTCGACGTATGCCTTGAGGAAGCCCGGGAAACGAATCGTGCGTCCGGTGGAGGCGAACTCGACGGCGTGCGTGTCGGTGGCACCGGCGATAGTGACCTTCATGGACGTGCCGCGTGCGTCGGCCATCTGCGAGGCGACGGTGCGCTGCCAGATCAGTTCGTAGAGCTTGAACTCCTCGGCATCCAGCGATCCCGCCAGCTGCCCCGGCGTTGCGAACGTCTCTCCCGCCGGACGAATTGCCTCGTGCGCTTCCTGCGAGTTCTTCACCTTGCGCGAGTACTGGCGCGGCGCATCGGCGACATACTCCGAGCCGTAGAGCTCCAGCGCTTGCTTACGCGCGGCATCGATACCGGCCTTGGACAGCGTCGTGGAGTCGGTACGCATGTAGGTAATGTGACCGTTTTCGTACAAACGCTGCGCCACACGCATCGTGCGCTCAGAGGTGTAATGCAGCTTTCGACCCGCCTCCTGCTGCAGCGTGGAGGTCATAAATGGCGGGTACGGGCGGCGCGTGTACGGCTTCTCCTCCACCGACGCGACCTTGAGCTCAGAGCCCACGAGGTCCGCCGCCAGGGTTTCGGCGAGCTGCTTATCGACGACCCGGATGCCATCGGACTTCTTCAGCTGGCCACGGTCATCGAAGTCTCGGCCCTGCGCTACGCGCTGACCATCAACGCTGGTCAGGGTTGCGACGAATTCCTTCGGCTGGTTGGCGTCAGCAGAAGCCGAGCCGGTGTCCAAAGTTGCGGCGACATCCCAGTACTCGGCGGAGATAAACGCCATGCGTTCGCGCTCACGCTCGACGATGACGCGCGTTGCCACCGACTGCACACGGCCTGCCGACAGGCGCGGCATGACCTTCTTCCACAGCACCGGGGAGACCTCGTAGCCGTAGAGACGGTCGAGGATACGGCGACCCTCCTGGGCGTCAACCAAGTTCTGGTCCAGCTCACGGGTGTTGGCGGCGGCTTCCAGGATGGCCTGCTTGGTGATCTCATGGAACACCATGCGACGCACCGGCACCTTGGGTTTCAGAACCTCCAGCAAGTGCCAGGCAATAGCCTCGCCCTCACGGTCGGGGTCAGTTGCGAGATAGAGCTCGTCGACTTCCTTGAGCTTGGCCTTCAGGTCGGCGACTTTCTTCTTCTTATCAGCGCTGACGACATACAGCGGGGCGAATCCGTTGTCGACATTCACACCCAGACGAGCCCAGGGCTCCTTCTTGTAACGAGCCGGAACGTCGGCTGCGCCACGGGGCAAGTCGCGAATGTGGCCCACCGACGCCTCCACGATGTAATCATCGCCGAGATACGGCTGAATCTTGCGAGCTTTCGTCGCCGACTCGACAATTACAAGGCGCTTTAGGCCGTCTGAATTCGCCATAGAAGTTTTTCTATCCTGCAACGTTGAATGTTTTTGACTGTTTAGATTCTTGTTTTCGTTTAAATCTTGGGGTTCTTGGCCGGACTCTGGCTGGGCTTCAGCTGTGAGAGGCCCGCAATCGGTTCCAACCGGTTCCGATCAGTGCAAATCAGTTCCCGGCCGCGTTCTCCCCGGAAGATTATCTGGAAAGAATATGAAGAATATAAGGAATACCGTACACACAATCTAGTTTGTCGCGTGGATTCCTCAAGTATCGGGCGGATTTTGGGTGTGACTGAAGGGGCTGCAAATGTGAAACTGTATGAGTTTATGACACTTTCAAGCCATTTTTCGGGCCGTTTTTGTCATAAACGTAGTCAGTAACTCGCATCGCCCCAACGCCCCCAGAAATACAAAAATCCCACGCAGAAATCACTTTCCACGTGGGAGAATCAAGGCTCACCCCATGAACACAACATGGACCTTGAAAAGCCAAAAATTCCGCGCGCCAAACCAGACAATAGCCCAGTTCAACCCGGAAACGGTTGACTTACAGAGGCTTCACGTCCAGAGCCTGCGGACCCTTCTGGCCCTCACCAATCTCAAACTCGACTGCCTGGTTCTCTTCCAGCGTCTTGAAACCAGTGCCCTGGATCTCGGAGTAGTGAACGAACACGTCGTTGCCACCGTCAGCTGGGGCGATAAACCCGAAGCCCTTCTCCGAGTTGAACCACTTCACAGTACCCTGTGCCATTACAAAACTTCCCAACTTCAGGATTCGATAAAACAAGTATTCGCCACGCACATCCGGCCACACACGATGGGGTAAACACGGCCAAAGCACCCTTTCGCCTCGTGCGAGTTTTTGCTGGGTGCCCGTTGGCGGGCGATACACTCAAAAAGTCTGCCACGTTTGGGGCGCGAGCGCCGATTAGGAACAGCTTCTTGCCACCCCCGTAAACCCGTGTTCGGAGTCCGGAGAAACTGGGGTGTCGAATAGCGAGAATGTGGCTGATAGGAAGCGTCGTCAAGCATATGAAGTGCGCGTTTACAGGAAAGGGTGGTGTCGGTGGAGTCGTTTGGGCGGGAGCTGCTGGGGCCGGTTATTCGTGCGCATCCGCGGGCGACAGTGACGCACATTGCGGACCTTCCTGCGCGTGCTGGCGTGACCGCGCCTTGGCCTGAGTGGGTGCCAAGTTGGCTAAGAGAAGTGCTGGTAGATCGCGGAATTGAAAACCTGTGGACTCATCAGGCGACAACCGCGAACCTCGCCCGCGAGGGCGTGCACTGCGTCGTCGCGACGGGCACGGCGTCGGGTAAATCGCTCGGCTACCTGCTGCCCGTGCTCACAGAACTGTCCGCCACCCCCGCGGCCACCGCGCTGTACCTCTCTCCGACCAAGGCGCTGGGCGCCGATCAGCTGGACACTGCACGCGCGATGGCACCGGCGTCACTGAGTTCGCTGATTTCGCTTTACGACGGCGACACCCCACAAGACGCCCGGCGCGCCATCCGCGACCACGCCCGTTGGGTGTTTACCAACCCCGATATGCTGCATGTTTCGGTGCTCGGCAACCATGTTCGGTGGACGCGGATGCTGCGCAACCTGCGCTATATCGTCGTCGACGAATGCCATGCCTATCGAGGCGTGTTCGGCGCCAACGTCTCTCAGATTTTGCGTCGCCTCCTGCGGCTATCCCGCGAGTACGGTGCCTCGCCGACCGTGATTTTTGCCTCTGCGACGACCAACGACCCCGCTGACCAGGCTCGTCGCCTCATCGGCGAGCCTGTCGAGGCCATCACCGAAGACGGCGCCCCGGTCGGCGAGCGAACGATCGCCCTGTGGGAACCCGGCCTGCTCCCCGACCTCCAAGGCGAGAACGGCGCACCCGTGCGCCGCCCCGCCCCGACCGAGGCCGCGGATATCATGGCCGACCTGCTTGTCGAGGGCGCCCGCACCCTGACCTTCACCCGTTCGCGAAGCAGTGCTGAGAAGGTAGCGCTCGGCGTGCGTGAGCGCCTGGAGAAGCGCCACCGCAGCGATATCGCCGAGCGCATCGAGTCTTACCGCGCCGGCTACCTGGCCGAAGAGCGCCGCGACATCGAGCGCATGCTCGATGACGGCACCCTGCTAGGTGTGGCCACCACCAATGCATTGGAGCTGGGCATTGACGTCGGTGGCCTCGACGCGGTGGTGCAGGCCGGTTTCCCGGGCACGGTCGCTTCATTCTGGCAGCAGGCCGGCCGCGCGGGTCGTCGTGGCCAGGGCGCGCTGGTGGTGCTGGTGGCTCGTGATGACCCCATGGACACGTACTTGGTCCACAACCCGTCCGCACTGCTGGGCAGGCCGGTGGAAAAGACCGTCTTCGATCCCCGCAACCCACATGTGGTGTGGTCACACCTCTACTGCGCGGCTGTGGAGAAACCCGTCACCACCAGCCAGCTTCAGGCATGGGGAACCCTGCCCGTAGCCGAAGACATGGTGTCCGCAGGCTGGTTGCGCAAGCGCACCTGGGAAGGACAAGAACCCGTCTACTACCCGACCGACCGCGATGAGGGGCCGCGCATTGCCACTGCCCACGATGCCGTGAACGTCCGCGGCGGTGATGGCCAGGAAGTGGCCATCGTCGACCAGACCGATGGTCGACTGCTTGGCACCATCGATCTTGGCCGTGCGATGCAGCAGGTCCACGACGGTGCCGTCTACTTGCACCGCGGTGAGTCCTATCTTGTCGACCAGCTGGACTTCGACAGCCTCGTCGCCCTGGTCCACCCCGAGCAGCCACGCTATTCCACCAGCTCGCGCATGGACACCACCATCCGCATTCTGGACGTTGACGATATGCGCCACTACCAGGGCCTACAGGTCGCTTCCTGCCAGGTCGAGGTCTTTCACCAGGTCACCTCCTATCTTCGTCGTCTGGATACCGGCGAGATTCTCGACAGCGTTGAACTTGACTACCCTCCGCAGCGTTTGGTCACGCGCGCCGTGGCCTACACAATGCCCGAGTCCAGCCTGCGCTCGTGGGGTGTGGGCTCCGACATCGCACCGGGGGCTCTCCACGCAGCCGAGCATGCGGCTATCGGCATGCTGCCGCTGATTGCCACCTGCGACCGCTGGGATATCGGCGGTGTTTCCACGGTCATGCACGCCGATACCCAGCAGCCCACCGTTTTTG
The DNA here is from genome assembly GCF_030232435.1 of Corynebacterium sp. MSK012. Taxonomy (NCBI): domain Bacteria; kingdom Bacillati; phylum Actinomycetota; class Actinomycetes; order Mycobacteriales; family Corynebacteriaceae; genus Corynebacterium; species Corynebacterium sp. MSK012. Next base: position 75,793 of record NZ_JASPJU010000004.1, on the reverse strand, counting down.
TTTACGACGGGCACCCTGGTGGTGCGGGGTTTGCCGACCGTGGCTACGAGGCCTTCGCTCAGTGGATTCGCGCGACCCGCGATGCCGTCGCCGCCTGCGAGTGCGAATCCGGCTGCCCATCGTGCATCCAGTCGCCCAAGTGCGGCAATGGCAACGATCCGTTGGACAAGGCCGGTGCAATCAAGGTGCTCAGTGGGGTATCGCGCGCGCTTAACGACGGCCAGTAGCAGCATCCTCCACCGCTACCGGCCCTGCTCTGGACGTGGCTTTTCTCTCCTTTCGTTGGACGCTGACCTGCACGTCCTCCCCATCAATCTCACAGGTCACAAGGCGTGCGTGGTTAGCTTTTGCGATTGACCCCGCAGCTTTGCAGGCGTCGTCGCTCTCTTGCGCTGCCACGGCGCCGGCCACCGCGGCCAGGTCCGCTGCTACCGCTGCCTGCCGAGCCTGCACCACCCTCACCCCGGCTGTAACTCCAACCAAAGTCAGAACGACGAAAGCGGCGATGAACAGTGCAGCTGCGACTGTGGTGGAACCTTCTTCTTCGCGGAGAAGGCGGGCTGTCACGTTTCTCATGACGATGCCGCTCTTTCCCGCAGTGCGACCGCGCGTGCTTCCAGCGAAAATGGCCCCGCTGAGCGCCGAATGGTCACGCGCACGGTACCGGAGGTTTCCGATATCGCGACCTGCCCATCCGCGTCTGCGCGAAGCTCGGCTACTGTCTCCGCATCGCCCCGCGCCTCAGCCCGTGCGATGGCTCCGGCTGCGTCGGTAAGCCCTAGGTACATTGCGATTGTGACCAGCCCGGACAGAGCCGTGACCATGACCGTGACCAGCGCCGCGAGACCGAAAGCGGTTTCTACCGTCGTTTGGCCTTCGTCGCCGACGCACAGGCGATGAAGCGTAGAGCGGATGCGGCTAGACATCGGTGTTGAGCGCCCTTTCGATGATGTCGGTGAGCGCCTGGGTGATATCGCCGCCGGTCACGACGGTGTAGAGCAGGGCTCCGAAAGCGGCGGCCGCAATAGTTCCGAGAGCATATTCCACGGTTGACATGCCGTTTTCCTCAGTTGCCAGAGCGTGCAGACGCTTGTGCAAATACGAGCGCAGCTGGGACTGCGCAGCGGTCAGCGGATTGGTTGAAGAGTTGGTTGGAAGGTTGGTCGGATGGTTGGAGTTTTGAGTGGTCATGAGTGTTTTCCCCTGTGTGGATGTCGAGTGACAGGTCAGTTGTGAGGTGTGATGTGCATTGACGCGCGTTGATGCGCGTTGATGCATGTTTGGATTGCAGCGCGGCAGGCGGCCCGCGCGCGCAAGCGAGTACGCAACCGAGAAAACAACCAGCACTGCATCCGGCGCGTGCCAGCGCGCGAGGCTGGGCGCAGAAGTGTCCACGCTTCATGACGGCATCAGTCCTGCAAACATTTCGTCGGCAAGCCCAGCGATGGTGGGCACCAAACCCAGCACCACAAACGCGGGTAGAAAGCACAACGCCAGAGGCCCGGCAATGAGGACACCAGCCTTTTCGGCGACGGCTTGCGCCGCATCGTGCGCTTGACTGCGGTACGTGGCAGCGGTGTCCTCCAACGCCTGCGCCAGAACGGTGCCGGATTCGCTTGCTCGGCGCCCAGCCGTCGCCAGGGGCACGAGCGCGGGTGTGGCAGCAAGGCTGTCCCAAGCGGAGTGCGCGCCCACGGACAACCTGGCGGAACACTGTCGAAGTGGCTCGGCCAGCTCAGGGTTTGCACCATCGGCAGCTGCTGCCATGGCCTGTGACAACGGCATACCGGAGCTCAAACAAGCGCCAATGATGTCGAGGGCCGCTGCGGCATCGAGCAGCACAGCCGAGCTGATGCGCTCACCTCCACTGAGAGTTCGCACACGTTCCCGCACCTGTGCGGCAATCTGCGACACCCGATTGGTCACCTGTCGACGTAGGCCTCCTCGCACACGAGCATCCGACTCGGCTACCAATTCGGGCAGTCGGCTGCGGACGGGATTGAACGTCGGCAAGCAGAGGTAGACGGCGATGAGAAGTGCGGCGGCAATCATTGTCCGGCCTCCGCACGATCGATGATGGCGACCGCCCATTCGATGCCCGCGCACACCAGCCCGACACCGATGACCAGCACAATTCCTCCGATACCGCGACTGAGGAACTCGAATGGGGAAGCCCCGAACGCTTGCCCCATGACCAAACCGAACACCGGCAGTGAAGCCAAGATGGCGATCGTCATGCGCGGTCCCGCCAGCGCAGCAGACGTCTGTGAGCGATGCGCCTGACGAGCCTGCAAATCACCCCGCGCGCAGTCCAGCAACCCAGCCAAACTCAGACCGTGCTGCTGCGCCACCGTCCACATACGCCCAATCCGGCGCAGTTGCTCCGAAGATTCTTCGCCCTCCCACGGGTCGGCGAAGTTCGCGCGATGCGCCGCGTGCGCGAGATGATCAGCCAACACAGTCTCATCCTCTGACCTGCGCAATTCCGCTGCTGCCGCGTTGAGCGCTCGTGAAGCCGCCGCTCCTGCGCGCAGCTGCGTGGTCAAGGTTTCCAGCGCTACCGCAGCGCTGTCCGCTTCCCGACGTTCACAGCGCCTCTCCCCCACAGCGCGCACTACTGCCCCTGCGGTGCGACCCAGCAACAGCCCGGCTATGACACCTGGAATCCCGGCGATCCACAGCAACACGAGTGCTGGGCCTGCAACGATGAGGATTGATAGTCCTGCAGTTCGATTCGCACTGCCAGTGGTTGCTGCGCTCGACACCGTGGAACCAGCACCAAGTCCAACCATGCGCTGCAACCACTTCAGCCCGCTGGACACCTCGCGGGCACGGCCTGCCAGTGCTCGCGAGCGCACCGCCGCCGAGCTGTCCGGCCAGATAGCGACTGCCGCAGCCGCTCCCCCAATGAGCATCGCCACGCTAAACTCTTCCCCCATAGCTGTTAATCTCCCCGTCTAATCCCCTGGCGTTTCCTCTAGTCATTCCATCGGGTATTCCACCGGTTATTCCCCGCCGACCAGCAACTTCTGCAACGCTTCCCAACCCGGCCCAGGCCCATCCCGAGCAGTCCAGACCTCCACCACCTCCGGTGGGTTACCGCGTAGCAGCCCGATCTGTGCCAGCCTGCGAACATCAGCGCGTTCGACCACCAACACCACCTGCACCGCCGAGACCAACTGCGCATGTAGCCCGGCGCGACCAAGGCCACCGATCAACCCCAGGGCCTCAAAGCGCGCGACGACATCCCCAATCCGGTTGGCGTGAATTGTCCCCGCCCCACCGCGATGCCCCGTATTCAACGCTGCCAGCAGATCCACCACTTCGGCGCCTCGAATCTCACCGACGACAATGCGGTCGGGACGCATGCGCAGCGCCTGCTTCAGCAACTCCTGCTGCCCAATCGCACCGGCACCCTCCAGGTTGGCGGCCCTGGTCACCAGCTTCACCACATGCGGGTGCTGAGGTTGCAACTCCGGAGTGTCCTCGATACACACAATGCGCTGGTCAGGATTAACTTCTGAGAGCATCGCCGCCAATAGCGTGGTCTTTCCCGCACCCGTGCCACCGGCGACAATAAACGACAGCTGTCTCGCCACGATTCCCCGCAACACCGGCAGAATTTCCGGTGGAAATAGCCCGACATCGCATAGCTCCGCAAGTCCGCGACGAGCCGGACGCAACACCCGCAGGCTAATCTGAGTGCCGGTCGCCGACGGTGGTGAAAGCACCGCATGAACTCGCACACCACAGCCGCCGACACCACCAGGAATATGGCCGTCAGCCCAGGGTTGCGCGTCGTCAAGCCTTCGTCCACACCGCGACGCGAGCCGCACCGCATACGCGCGCACCTCGCCCTCGTCCGCGAAGGAAATCTCGGCGCGCTCCAGTCCGTTGCCCGCGTCGACCCAGACCTCGCCCGGCGCGGTTACCAGCACATCGCTGACACCCGGGCGTCGCAACAGCGCATCCAACACACCCGCGCCCACTGTTTCCTCGCGAATCGTGCGTAGAATCTCCAGCACCTTCACATCGGAGACAACCCCCGAGGTCTCTGCGCGAATGATGTCGGCGACCTCGCTATGCGATGCCACCCCAGGCCGCTCCGCAAGCGCCGCCCGCACCGCTGCCAACAGCCTGACGTCATCCATCGCCACCACCGCCGACAAGGGCAAACATCGCTTCCAATCCCCGCGTCAGCTTGCCGACGGCCCCAGCGAGCCCGCCCACATCTATCTCGTGAGCTACTTTCTTGCAGTACTCAATCTCACCAACAATGGGCAGGTCGAGAGCGTATTCCACCTCTTCGACACTGATATCGCGGTGCTGCTGGTACCGAACTGCAAGATTTGGGGTGAACCCCGCCTGTGCACAGATGCTCGCCAAAGGGCCAGCGGCTGCGATAGCTCGAACGGAGGTGGGCAGGACTATGACGGTGTCATCGGCAAGCGCGCCGAGAGTGGTGACGTACTCCACCTGCTTCGGGCAGTCCACGATGACCGTAATTCCGGCATGAATAAGGCAACTAATGGTGCTGGCAATGTGCCGGACATCGTCGGGCCTGTCGGTTCTGCCGGACCTGTCGGCGCTGTCGAATTTGTTGTTCGCCGTAGCGTAGTTGTAAGCCGTCTCGGGCGTGCGACTGCGAGTCCACGTCAACACTTTCAGCGCGGGCGATCGCGGGCAGGATGGCAGTGCTTCGTAGAGTGCCGCCCCGTCGAGACGGCCATCAGCAGCCGAGAAATCTTGCCACCTCAATCCCGGTTCCGTTTCCATCCCGAGCACCAGATCAATGCCTCCCGCCAGCGCGTCCGCATCCACCAAGCAGATGGGCCTTTCGCGGGAAAGAACCAATGCACTCGCTGCCGCCGCGATGGAAGCACCGGCACCGCCGACCGCAGGAACCAACATCAGGCACGTTGCCGAGGAATCGGTTGTAATTGCCGGCACGTTCGGTACGGGTTCTGTACCTGGCGCTGTAATCACGTCGGTGCTTGCAGGTGACGCTGGGTTCTGATGGTGGTTCAGGAGGCTCGAGCCGTTTTGGTGATCGGTGGGATTCGGAGCATCCGGGCGTACGTCGCCACGACCGAGCAGTTCGACAATATCGACGTTATCCGCGGGCAAACTAGCACTGTAAACAGGAGCTAAAACCTTCGCTACCTGCGCATCTTCCGCCTCAGTATCACTGCGGACCAGAAAGATTGCTCCCTCACAATGAGGCCGCCCGGCTAATCTTCGGGCTGCCGGTGCATCGACGAACACCGCTGGTGCCCGACGCCACAGGGCCGATGAAACTCCCGCTCCTGTCGATACTGACGATGGGGCTAACGCTGTGGCTGATGCTGGCGGCGAAGCAAATGTTTGTGCGGCCACTGGCGCTGCAGCCACAGGTGGCACGGTCTCCTGCACACAGTCACGACCGGTAGCAGCGACTATGAGCGCAACCTCTTCACGCAGCGCCTCATCATCGACGGCGTTGACTACTGGATTTGTTGGAGCCTCAGTTCGATGAGCCATGGACAGTTTCTTGATTGCCATGGCCATAGCGTGCACTACAGGGCGGATTCAATGACGCCCGCAAGGGGCCAAAACCTCGCTGTCTGTGGATAATTTTCAGACTGTGGATAACTGCAGAACGCCACGTCGCCTTTGCCTTATGCTACTGCGCGACCTGGCTACTGCGCGGCCTGACTACTGTGCGGCCTGGCCAATGCAAGTTAGTGACTGCGTTTATGTCAGGTGGCGTTGGGTCGATGCGAGTTAGTGACTGCGTTTATGACAAAAATGGCACGAAAAATGGCTTGAAAGTGTCATAAACTCATACAGTTTCACATTTGCAGCCCGCAATTTTTACTACACACCCCTCAACATTGGGCCAAAAAGGGGCGACGCCCCGCGCCGGGGGGGGGATTGGCGCGAGGCGTCTTTAACCGGCTCGGGGGGGGATTGAGCCGGGGCGGCCTCGCAGTCTGTTTCTAAAAAGAACAAGAAGGGGCCAGCCACGTCCAAGTATTACATATCCCAAGGAATCTGCAAATACCTTACAAAGGATTTAATGCCCAATATGTTCGATGTCACGTTTCCTCGATTAATCGCGCCCAGGAAATGCCGCGCCCCAATCGCCGCCAAGCCCCCCCCACGACCGCCACCGGCCCAATCGCCCCAGTCCCCCACCCAGCAGTTAAACACTCATAATGCTCTCCCCGGGTCCGACATCCATGGGTAAGCTCGGAGTCTATGAACACCGGCGAGAACAAGGCGTCAACAACGCCGCAGCCTCACGCTTCTACGGACACGAGCAGCTCTAAAAATGCCCAAATCGCTGCAGGCCTCCACGCCACCGCTGACTCTCGCGTCGCTGCGTTCTTTGACCTGGATAAAACCATTATTGCCAAGAGCTCGGCATATGCGTTCAACAAGCAATTCCTCGAGCGCGGCATCATTTCGCCGACAGACATGCTGCAAATGGCGCTCAGCCATGCCCTATACATGTCGCAGGGGCACGATGAGGCGCAAATGGAGGCCACCCGCGAGCAGTTTTCCGCCCTTATCGCTGGTCACAGCGCCAGGGAGCTGCGCCAGGTCGCCATCGAAACCCTAGAGCAGAACATCACGCCGTACATCTACGCCGAGGCATTGGAGCTCATTCGTGAACACCGCGCACAGGGGCATCAGGTGTTCATTATCTCGGCATCGGCTCGGCAGATTGTTGAGCCCATTGCGCAGGCGCTCGGTGTCTACAACGTGGTGGCCACCGAGCTGGAGGTCCGCGATGGGCTCTTCACGGGTGAAACGGAGTTCTTCTGCCGGGGCGAAAACAAGGCTGTGCAGATGCGTCGGATAGCGGAAAAGCGCCAGTTCGACCTGGCCGAATGCTTTGCGTACTCGGATTCCATCACTGATGAGCCCATGCTGTCTGCAGTCGGCCATCCCGTTGTGGTCAATCCCGATCGCGCTCTGCGCAAGATTGCGACGGAACGTGAGTGGCCTGTGCGCCAATTCCGGAATCCCGTCCCGCTGTTTCGCGCGCCGTCGAAACGCAATGCTGCAATTCTTGCCGGCGTCACACTGGTGCTTGGCGCGGGTGCGACGCTGTTGGCACTGCGCAACAACGACGACGAGTCAAAGGCCGACTAACCCACCATCCGGCAGCCAGCCCGCCTACACCGCTTCGGCGATACCGCGCGCTTCCACGGCACCGGCCTTCAGCCCCTCCAGGTGCAGGAGAATCCACGCACGCAGGCCATCGGCGCTTCCCGACGCGAACCCCTCTGCGGCCTCGAAATACTCCTGGCGGTGGCGGGTCCAGTAGACCTCGGGCACGGCCAAGCCACGCGGATCCAGGCCGGTTGCGACAGTTGTCAGTCGCGAGGCGGCGCGGGCGATGATGCCGTTGTGATACTCGAAGGGGCGCAGAGTCAGCAGCTCACCGTGCACAATCGCCGAGAGCACACCAGCATGAATCTGGCTGCGGCCAGTGATGAAGTCACCGAGCACGTGCAGACGCTGCTCCTTCATCGCGGACGAGAGCTTGTCATCACCGACCGGACGGCCGGCCTTCATCCGCGCCTCGGAACCGTCTTCAGTTTCACCTGCGGGCGATGCGTTCAACGCAAACTTGGCCAGCACCTGCTGCGGAGCGCGCTGCCACACGCGAGTGGTCTCACCAATTGACTCCGGGGAAATGGTGTCGGCAACCCGCAGGGCTGCTGCGAGTACGGGGTCGGTGATGTTGCCGTCGTCGGGAAGCGATGGCTCGCCGCCTTCTAGCCACGCCGATGCCCGAGCGCCACGCAGGACCGACTCGGAGCCGGTGACGTTGTGCTTGCGCAGGTTGGCCTTGTGCCTATGGACGGCCTGGATAGCCTTGGCCGCGACATCAGCCGCGTGCGCAACGCCGTCGAGCTGCCACAGGGGCGCGAGGGGGTCCTTGGGGTCAGGCTGCGGAATAGCAGCGGCGGGAGCACTGTCAGCGCCACCGGCACCCGATTCAGATGCCTTCGCCTGCGCTGCCTCACGCTCTGCGCGCTTCTTCGCCGACACGGAGGACACACCCAGGCTCATGCCAGCTAGGCCACCCTTTCCGACACCGGCGCCATTGCCGACACCGTTGCCAGCACCGGCGCCAATTCCATCGGCTCCACGCACGTTCTCAGGCTGATTGTTCATATCCCACACCCTAATTCTTCACCGCTAAGTAAGTGACAAACTTATATAGAAATGGTCAAAGATGAGAAAAACTTCAACGAGTTCTTGGCTTTTTCGCCCTTATGGCGCGCCCTACCCACAATCAGAGGTAGTATGGCAGTTTGTAACTGCAGTTTTAAAGTTTCAAACCATCTTTTCCAACCATCTGCGTAGGAGGAAGTACACGTGAGCAACGACGATACGAAGGGTCTCTTTACCGACGGCACCGAACCGCGTGTTACCGCTATCCCGCTGAGTGATGTGGATAGCAACGCATCGGGTGATGCTAGCGTCGGCCAGCTCGTGTCTAATGCTTCTTCGCAGATTTCCGCTCTGGTTCGCTCTGAGATTGAGCTGGCCAAGGCCGAAATTGCTGGCGAGGCTAAGAAGGGCGCAGTTGGCGGTGGCTTCTTCGCGGTTGCCGGCGTCGTCGCGCTGTACTCCTCGTTCTTCTTTTTCTTCTTCCTCGGCTGGCTGCTGGATGTTTGGCTGCCAACCTGGGCTGCATTCCTCATCGTTTTCGTTCTGATGCTGGTCATCGCCGGTGTTGCAGCACTGCTGGGTCTGAAGAAGGTCAAGTCGATCCGCAAGCCGGAGAAGACCATCGAGTCGATGCAGGAGCTGAAGGGGGTCGTGCCGTCGGGGTCGGCGAAGAAGTCTTCGCAGTCGAACGGTATGTACACCTAAAGGCTTGAAAGAAATTGGGCGGGACTTTGTTGGTCTCGCCCTTTTGTCTTATTCAGTCCCGGTTTAAGCCCTTCGGATAAGGTATTTTCCCCTCATGACCTCCCTCAGCGATTCTCTTACCGGCCCCTGGCGTCATCGTCTCATTCACGTCCGCGGCCAGCGCCTGCACATCGCCGAGTGCGGCCGCCCCTCCGATCCGCTCGTGTTGTTTATTCACGGCTCGACTGGCGGTTGGTTTGAATGGCGCGAGGTTTTGCCAATGCTTAACGACGACTCGGGCGACCCCCTCCCCGTGCACGCTGTGGCTATTTCTATGCGTGGCTACGGTCAGTCCGACCGAACACCGCATGGCTACGATCCGTTTGAGGCGGCCCAGGACATCGCCTCGTCGATTCGCTCGTTGGGGCACTCGACCGCACTGCTGGTCTGTCAGGGATTCGGCACGTGGGTGGCATGGACGCTGGCCTCGCGGCAGCCGAACCTTGTTGCCGGAATTATTGGTTGTGGTGCTGCTCATCCGAAGGTGTGGCTCAACCAGTTGAAGAGCCCGTGGTCGGAGGACTTCCGCAGTAGCCTAGCTCCGCTGCTGCGCCGTTCGTGGTGGGATTCGCGGCCACGGATGCCGCGGTTGCGTCGCAATCAGTTCAGCACGCAGGCGGCTGAGGCTCGCCAGCAGCGGCTCATTGACCGCATCGTGAGCGAGTCCATGTCCACCGCCGGAGAGGGGTTCGCCGAGACCCCCGAGGGGAAACAGACCGCGGAACTCATGTCTGACAGCCTGGCCAGTGGGGCACTCCGCCCTGCACTGGCACATATGAATTGGTGGACGCGACCGGCTCCGGCCGCTTTCCGCAAGTGGTTGGGCGCGATGGAGGGGTCGTCGAAAAGCGATGAGCACACGGTGCTGCTCGTCGGCGAGCAGGACACTCGTACCCCACGTGCGCTGGTGGAGCTCAGCTCCACCCACGTGCGCGTTGTGCCGGATTGTGGGCACTTCCTGCCGGTAGAGAAGCCTCAGGCTGTGGTGCAGGCGATCAGGGATCACCTGCACTGGTTGCCGGAAGGGTCTTAGACTCAGGCTCGGCTGGGGTTAGCCGGAACTCTCCTGCGGTTGCGGCTGGGGCTGACCTGCCCATAGACACACAACTTTCCGCTTACCCTGCCACGCACTGCTGCGTGCCGATCGCCCCGTAGTTATCCATCGCCTCATCAATGTGTGGCTGGACCTCGGCGTGCGTCAGCGCGTAACCAGTCTGGTCATTATTCACACCGGCACCGAAGACCAAGCCCAGAATCTGACCCTGCGGCGTAATCAGTGGGCCGCCCGAGTTGCCGTGGCGCACATCTGCCTTCAGAACATAGGACTGACGCTCGTGCCGAGTCGACGAATAAATATCCGGGCCTCGAATAATGATGTTCTCCGTCACGCGCGCAGGTGTGGCCTTAAAGGGCCCGGACTCGGGAAAGCCCAGCACTACCGCGTCATCGCCCGGACGAGCTTCCTGATCCGCCCACTGCATGGGCTCCAGGGGTAGGTCGGTGGTTCGGAGCAGGGCGACGTCGTCAAGCGGATCGTAGTGCACGACGTTCGCGTCAGCCATGCCGACCACGGTTTCCAGTCGAACAGTGGTGGCACCGGCGACCACGTGCGCGTTTGTCAGAATCAGATCCGGCGCGATGACAAAGCCAGTACCCTGCAGCAAGCGTTCACACTGCGGAGCTTCGCCCAAGACGCGGACGATGGACGGTCGAATACTGTCGACGACACCCTGTGAAATCACGTTGGGGTCGGCGGGTTCATCGGGGACGTTCTGCTTGTAGCCGAAAGGCGGAGCGATGGCGGGCATTCCATCATCGCGAAGCTGACGGAGGATGCCACTGAAGCCGTCGCTCCATTCGTCGGGCGCGACCTGGTCAATGAGGTTCATGCCCTTGGACTCACGCACCCAGTCGGCAAACTGCCCGGGCACGGCGGTGGCCAGGGGTACGGCGATCATCCATGTCACTACCAGCGCCGTCACGGACTGCACGATGGCACCGAGGCTCGAATCCAGGCCGACTGCCAACGGCGAGCGAATGGTATTCCGCAGCGACTGCCCCGCCACTGTTCCCACCGCATGACCAATCAACGCCAACAGAATCACCGTGCCGAGGCCCAGAAGAACCTTTCCCGACTGGTTCTCGACCTGCGCCATAGCTAGCGGCGCCAACGGCACACCAATGACCAAGCCCAGGACAACGCCCAAAATGGCCATAATCGACGACACTGCGCCCTGCTGCCAGCCGACGATAAGCGCGAAAATGAAGACCGCCAGCAGCGCAACGTCAAACACAGCGATTGCAGGCATCATCGTCGGCCTCCCTTCAGTACGGACAGTTTTTCACCATTAGCGGAACGCGCGAGCACTGGCAAAAGTTTCTGGACGTTGGTGTCGTCCCACGGTTCCGACCAGCCGGCCACATCCAGCAAGTAGGACAGCACGCCGCCGGTAAATCCCCAAACGATGAAGTCGCCAACTTTAAATGCCGGCCCTGTCCAGCCGTGATAGCCCAGCATCATGCGGTTGTCCGGATTCGTCAGATGGCTAATTGGCACATTGAGCACCGATTCCGTCTCTGCAGGGTCGACCACACGCAGCGGATGCGGTGCATGCCAATACGCCAACACCGGATTCACCGCGAAGCCAGTCCGCGAAATGTCAATCGAGTCCAGCACCCGCACCGGCGTCACCGTCTCTCGGTTCAGGCCGGTTTCTTCCTCGGCTTCACGCAGCGCGGTATCGATTTCATCCACGTCCTCGGGATCGACACGACCGCCCGGAAAAGCCATCTGGCCTGCATGCTTACGCAGGGTTGTCGCCCTGTGCGTAAGTACCACGCTGGCATCCTCCGGCCGTTGGTGCGCCTCCGCATCACCGCTGATCAGCACCAACACCGCCGACCGCGCCGGATTCCGCAACGGTTTCTCCTGCGTCGAGGAGTCTCGCCGCAACTTCGCAAACGCACGCTTCACGCTTGACGACGAAGCGGAGCGACCGGCCACCTGCTGCTCCGAGTGGCCTGTTGTGGCGTGGCTGGCGCTGCTGGCGTGACCTGCCGCGTCGTGATCAGCGCTGACCAGGTGCGGCGGCAAACTATTGGTCAACCATTTCGGCAGATACAGCCCCGAGCTTGCGTCACGATTCCACGACTGTCCCTGAGTCACTTCAATGCACCTCGCACGAGATCCGTAATCTGCTGCGCATCGGTGAATTCACCAGGATGAATGGTCGCCACCGTGCCATCTGCCTTAAACACCACGGTGATGGGCACAACTCGCGGTAGATTCAACGCTGGTCCGACCACGTCGACCGTGTCCGAGTAGGTCGGTAGCTTCACTCCGATTTCCTGCAGGAAGGCCTGGCCACGCCCCGCCTCACGAGCCGCATGCACCGTCGCCACCTGCACGTCCGGATTGTCCTTGGCCCATTGCTCAATAAGCGGTAGCTCTTGGCGACACGGCGCACAGTTCCACGCCCAGACATTAAGCACTGTCGGCTTGCCCTCGACGACCTGCCCCATGTCCACCAGTTCCACTTGCCCAGCCTCGTTGTCCTGGCCTGCCGAGTCTCCCGACTCCGCCAACAGCGGCAAGCGCACACCGGTCAGTGAGCCACTACCCGCTACCGCCGCGATCTCATCCTTCGACATCGCTGGCGCTGCCGACGCACCATCCACTTCACCATCACGGCCATCGCCATCACTGCCAGCGCCATCCGCACCGACACTCACACCAGATCCGGTCCCACCACCATCGGTCTCGTCATTGCCACTAGTGGTATTCACAATCGCGAAAATCACCAGACCCACAATGCTAACTCCCGCGATGAGCAGCGTAATCAGCGATGCCGAACGGTTAACGTCCGCCTGCCGATCCTCATAGTGGCCACCATTGTGACTATGACCGCCCTGCTCATTCACGAAAAGTGCTCCTCGACTAGTCCTGTGTCGCTGTGGTGTTGCGCGCGCTATCCCCGTCGTCAAGCGCGGAAAGTTTCTCCCCACTGTAGCCGTCATTAAGACCGGCCAGGTAGAGAAGCCATTCCCTGTCGTCTGACTTAATCAACTTCTCCGCAGTCTCCGGCTCCGCCGGACCCTCGACGCCATACGACGGGCAATCCGCCGCCAAGAAGCACGCCCCGCACGCCGCCCGGCGCGAATGGCACACCCGGCGACCGTGGAAAATCAGCCGGTGCGAAAACCACGTCCACTCCGCGCGCGGTAGCACGTCCATCATCTCGTGCTCAACGCGCACCGGATCTTCCTGCTCTGTGAGGCCCATGCGCCGCACCAGACGCCCAAAATGCGTATCGACCGTCAAACCCGGCACCCCAAAAGCATTCCCCAGCACCACGTTTGCCGTCTTTCGCCCCACGCCCGGCAGCTTCACAAGCTCCTCCAACGTGCCCGGCACCTCGCCGCCGTGCTGCTCCATCACCCCCTGCGCAAAACCGATGATGTTCGCAGCCTTATTCCTGTAGAAACCCGTCGGCCGAACGAGCTCCTCGACCTCTTCCTGGTTCGCAACCGCCAAATCGGCTGGGCTGGGGTACCTAGCGAACAGCGCCGGCGTGGTCATATTCACCCGCACGTCCGTACACTGCGCCGACAGAATCGTCGCCACCGCAAGCTCATACGGATTACGAAAGTCCAGTTCACAGTGCGCATTCGGGTACGCCACCGCCAGCGTGCGGTTAATCCGCCGCGCACGCCGCACCATGCCCAGGCGCGTCTCCTTCCCTCGCGCCGCCGGATGCGCCCCCACCGCCCGACGCTTCTTCGACGTCAGGGATCCCTGCGGGTGCGTGGGTTGGGGTTTGTTTATCTGGTGCGTGCTTAACGACGATGCCTTGCCAGTCGTATCCATGGTCGTAGTGTATCGGCTACCCCGGATTGCAATTCGCGTGCGCACCTTTCGCGGGCCGAATCTTTAGATTCGTCCGGGATGCGGATGGAACCGGTAGCAGCTCGGGCATATTCGGTCAAAAACCAAAGAAGTCATGCCCCACCACATCTTGCAACACCGTTAGCGAATTATTAGTTATAAATACACAGTTCAGCGGCTTTTCACCAGAATTCCCCACAGGCGCAGTGGCTCTTTTGCTACAGTGGTGTTTATCACATCTTGGTGACGGCGTAGTTTTGGGATGCATCTGTAGTGGCGATTTGTCGTGAAATTCGCCCAGGGATGAACCTGCCTTGAAAGCTGGCAGCGGCGTTACCGGGAAAGACCGAAAGTAGTGGGACTAGTGGGACGGGGCAGTTTCTCTTCCTGTTTGGCCACTGCAATCTGTAGTCGAGTGCTAATTTGGCGGCTGCTGGCCTGTATTTACGGTGGTTAGTGGCCAAAGACAGGAGAATTTTACCGTGGATGACGTCAAGGAGATTCTCTCCCGGGCCGGTGTATTTCAGGGAGTCGACCAGGAGGCTGTGCAGGCCTTGCTCGGCGAGCTCGAGACGGTTCGCTTCCCGCGTGGAACCACCATCTTCAATGAGGGTGAGCCGGGCGATCGGCTCTACATCATTATTGATGGCAAGGTGAAGCTGGCTCGTCGCTCAGCCGACGGTCGTGAAAACCTGTTGACCATCATGGGCCCGTCCGACATGTTCGGCGAGCTCTCCATCTTCGACCCGGGCCCGCGCACCTCTTCGGCGGTCTGCGTCACCGAAGTTTCCGCCGCGTCCATGAGTGCCGATCAGCTGCAGGAATGGGTTGGTTCACACCCTGATGTTCCAGCTCAGCTGCTGCGCATGCTGGCCCGCCGTCTGCGCCGCACCAACAATTCACTGGCTGACCTCATTTTCACCGACGTCCCAGGTCGCGTTGCTAAGTCCCTGCTTCAGCTGGCCAATCGCTTCGGTGTTCAGGAAGGTTCTGCTCTCCGCGTGAACCACGACCTGACTCAGGAGGAAATCGCACAGCTCGTCGGTGCCTCCCGAGAGACCGTTAACAAGGCTCTGGCAGAGTTCGCCCACCGCGGCTGGATTCGCCTTGAGGGCAAGTCCGTGCTCATCTCCGATACGGAGCGTTTGGCCCGCCGCGCACGTTAGCTTGTTGCGCACGTTAGCTTGTGGCGCACGTTAGCTTGTGGCGCTTGCGGCGCTGCCCAAACGACTCACATCCCGCAGCCTCTGCTTTTGGATCCCCGGTTCCCGTAGGAGCACATGAAACGCATGAGGCTCGCGGGATTTTTGTTGTCTTCCCCCGCTGGCCTGGCATGCTGACCTGGTATGCCGGCCTGCCATGCCGGCCAAGTTTGGCGCACTTATCGACGCTTTTCTGCCACTTATCGATGCTTTCCCGGCACCTATCGATGCACCATTCACCGATTTCTCCTTGCATCAATCACTTATCGATGCGCTGTTCACTTATGCGCGCGCTATAGCTCATCGACAAGTGGATACCTCATCGATAAGTGATTGGGCTGGCCCCGACGAGGCCAACCCACCCAACCGGCACTAGCCCACCCCAACCAGCACTACCCCAAACAAAAAGCGCGCAACCCGCAAAACTGCAGGTCACACGCTCTTTTCATGCGGTGAGTCGAGCTCAGCTTCAGCCAAGTCTCAATTAAGCCCAGCCCAGCAACCGGCCGAAGCCGAGGCCGAAGCCAAAGCCCAGCAATTACTCCCCGTGATCGCGCAAGTAGCGCAGGGTCACACGAGTCGACTGCTCAGCAGCATGACGCAGCACCGGATCGACATCGGTGTAAATCTCATCCACAATCTGGTCGACCGTAGCTTCGTCGCCCAGCTTGGCAACGGCATCCTTCACCTGCTGAAGGCGCAGCTTACGACGCTCAATGTACTTCTGCGTCATTACAGTGATGTCCGGCAGGTCAGCACCATGACCAGGCAGCAGACGAACACCCTTGCCGCGCGAATCCAGCATTTTCAGGGTTTCCATGTACTTACCCAGGTCGCCGTCGGTCTCCGAAATCATAGTGGTGTGGCGGCCAGCGATCGTGTCACCGGTAACGATGCCTTCAACATCGTCCTCGCCATCACCAGTGTGGATGAAGAAGCAGACGGAATCAGCGGTATGACCAGGGGTTGCCACGACCTCAATCTGCGGAGTCACTCCGTCGAGGACGATACGTTCGCCGTCGACAAGCGGATCCTGACCTCCCGCGCAGTACTGAGACTCCAGCTCACGAATCGGCGCGCCGGTGAGCTGGCGGAAACGTGCGGCGCCATCAGCATGGTCGCCATGACGGTGCGTCAGCAGAATCAACGCAACGTCGCCGGCATAACGCTGCAGGACGTTCAGGTGTCCCTCGTCCTCCGGGCCCGGATCGATGACAATGCTGCGGCTATCCCCCTCAGCCTTAATAACGTAGGAGTTCGTACCCTCCAGCGAAGAGTAGCTGGGGTTCGGGCACAGAACGACGCCCACAGACTGAGAAATCTGACGCAGTTGGCTATACGCAGGATGCTCCATGTCCTCTATCCTACGTGGTTGCGCAATCCGGGGAGCGCGCCACGTCGTCCAATTCGGCTCATTTGGGTGTAAGCACGCTTTACGACGACCCGGAGAACGCAGCATCCCCGCTGGTCACGGCAGCAAACACAGCAGCTACTGGGCTACTTCAACGATGATTTCGACTTCGACGGGAGCGTCCAGCGGAAGCTGATTCACACCCACTGCCGAGCGAGCGTGCTGGCCGCGTTCGCCAAAGACGTCGCCGAAGAGTTCCGAGGCTCCATTGATAACGCCCGGTTGACCAGTGAATCCGGCGGCGGAGTTGACGAAGCCGACGACCTTCACGATGCGGGTGACGTTGTCCAGGCCAACCTCAGCATCGACTGCGGCCAAAGCGTTGAGGGCGCAGGTGCGGGCTGCCTCCTTGGCCTCCTCAGCAGTGACTTCTGAGCCGACGTGGCCGACGTGGGTGAGCTCGCCGTTAACGAATGGGAGCTGACCGGAGGTGAAAACGAGGTTGCCCGTGCGCGTTGCGGGTACGTAGGCCGCAACTGGCGCGGCAACTGCAGGCAGGGTAAGCCCCAGGTCCTCGAGGGCCTGGGAAGGAGTGCGAGATTCAGAGTTGCTCATTTGAGTTAAGCCTTTCCACGGCGACTGGGGCCCGGCGAATAAAGCCGGCCAAAGAAAGATGGCAGCCAACTGTTAGTCAGCTGCCAATCGAAAGCACAACCGCCGTTGTTAGTTAGGTGCTAGACACCGAGGTAATTAGTCAGCCTTCGGGCGCTTGAAGTAACCGACGTGGTTTTCGCCGGTCGGGCCCGGGAGAACAGTGACGAGTTCCCAGCCGTCCTCACCAAAGTTGTCCAGGATGGCCTTGGTGTTGTGAATGAGCAGCGGTGCGGTGAAGTATTCCCATTTAGTAGTCATGGAAGCTACTTTATCTGTCCCCCAGCCTCGCGCGCTGGGGGTTTAGTTTTACTTCGATTTAAGTTCGGTTTTTACTTAGCCAGCTTTGCCTTGCGCTGAGCTGCGTACTGCTCAGCGTAGAAGTCGGCCCACGAAGTAATTTCCGGGTGCTCGCGCAGCATTGCGCGGCGCTGACGCTCGGTCAGGCCACCCCAGACGCCGAACTCGACGCGGTTATCCAGAGCGTCGGCACGGCACTGCAGAACCACTGGGCAATGGCGGCAGATAACTGCGGCTTCGCGCTGTGCGGCGCCGCGAACGAACAACTTATCCGGGTCAATATCGCGGCACTTAGCGCGCGGGACCCACTCCTGACGATCGCGGAAGCTCTCTACACCGAGCTCGTAGTCTGGAGTAGTAGCAGTGCGGTTGCGATCGGGAATCGTGGCGGTCATTGTAGCCTCCTCGTGCCTGCGATTTTCGTTATTTCGAAATAGTTTCAACTAAATAGTGCTGAAATTTTGTTGTAAGTCTATTCACACCACCCAAATAATGTCGATTGGGTCACACTGGGAGGGTGGACGTGGCGCAGCTCTAAATACAACAATGCAGGTGGGGCAACTTTTTCCAACAAAAGCACGGGGGTGATTTGTGTCACTATGAAAATCTTTTTCCAGAAACCACCCCACGATGACTTGCCCGGTATTGTAAGGGCGCTCGTAGCGATCCTCCTCCGCTCGCCAGGCGTTTTTCTGGGCTCGCCGGGCATGCCTCTAGGCGGATTTTCGAAAACTCACTTCGGCTCAATCCGCCCTACCTTGTAGTGTGATTGCTGTGAATAAAGGTTCGACGCTGTTCAAGCTCTCCGTTGCCACTGTGTTGGCTGCGTTGATTGTGGCCAGCGCCCTCTTTCCTCTTGTGGGCGGCTCGGCCTACCTCGTCGCGCGCACGGCTGATGAATTCGCGTCGGCGTCGCGGTCGGTGATTTCTAAGGACGCACCGGGGGTCACCACTATTACGGATCGTAATGATCAGCCAATTGCGTGGCTCTATGATCAGCGGCGGTTTAATGTGCCGTCGGAACGCATCTCGCCCGCTATGAAGGACGCGCTGGTCAGCGTGGAAGATAGGCGCTTTTATGAGCACTCTGGTGTGGACTGGAAGGGCACTGCTCGTGCGGCGGTAAAGAACTTCATGTCCCAGTCGGTGCAGGAAGGCGCCTCCACAATTGAGCAGCAGTTGATTAAGAACCACACGCTGCTGGTGGACGCAGAGTCGGAGTCGGAGCGCCGCGCTGCTACTGCCACGGATTATGGTCGCAAGATCCGCGAGATTCGCATCGCGTTGGATCTGGAAGATGAGCTGACGAAAGACGAGATTCTGACTAAGTACCTGAACTTGGTCCCCTTCGGCAATGGCGCTTTCGGCGTGGAAGCTGCAGCTCAGACATACTTCGGCATTCCCGCGTCCGATCTGAATGTCCCGCAGGCCGCTCTGCTCGCGGGCATGGTTCAGCAGTCCTCCGGGCTCGATCCGTATACAAATCCGGAAGGTGCGCATGCACGGCGTAACGACGTGCTTGCGGCCATGGAATCCACGGGGGCAATTGGCCCGCAGGAGGCTCAGGACGCCAAGGCAGCTGATCTCGGTATTCTTCCGGAGCCTCAGCGCCTGCCGCAGGGTTGCATCGCGGCGGGCGATCGCGGTTTCTTCTGTGACTATGTGGTCTCCTACTTGGAGAACCACGGTATTGAGACCGAGAAGCTCAAGCGCGGTGGCTTCCATGTGAAGACCACACTGGACCCGCGTGTGCAGGACAGCGTGCAGGAGTCTCTGCGTCAGCAGGCCTCACCGACTGCGGATGGCGCAGCCGAGGTTATGAGTTTGCTTGAGCCTGGGGATGACTCCAGGAAGTTGCTCGCGATGGCGTCGTCACGCGTATACGGCCTCGATGCGGAACAAATGCAGACCGTGCAGCCGCAGCCATTTACGCCGGTGGGCAATGGCGCGGGCTCGATTTTTAAGATTTTCGCGGCGACGTCGGCGGTGGAAAAGGGGCTGGGTATTGACACCAACTTCCCGGTGCCGCGTCGTTATGAGGCCTCCGGGCTGGGCACCGGTGGCGCAGAGGGCTGCCCGCCGGGCCTGTACTGCGTGGAGAACGTAGGTAGTTTCCCGCCGTCGATGTCGCTACGTGAGACGCTCGCACGGTCGCCGAATACTCCTTTTATTCAGATTTCGGAGCTGGTCGGCGTCGATGGCGTGATGGACATGGCGGTACGCCTGGGCATGCGCTCATACACGGAGCCGGGCAGTTTTGATGGTGAGTCCTCGGTGGCGGACTATGTCTCGGAGCATAAGCTCGGCTCGTTCGTGCTGGGTCCGACGCCGGTGAATAACCTTGAGCTGTCCAATGTCGCTGCCACCCTGGCCAGCAATGGCCGCTGGTGCGAGCCCTCTCCGATTGAGTCGATCACGGATTCCAAGGGCAATGCGGTCAAGCTGAATGTGCCACCGTGCGAGCAGGCAGTGGAGCCGGGTGTCGCGCACGCGATCGCTAATGCGCTCAGCAATGACGCCACCGATGGCACCGCGAAGGATGCCGCGAAAGAGCTGAATTGGGAAGGCCCAGTCGCGGCTAAGACCGGTACCACCGAGTCGAACCAGTCCGCGGCATTCCTGGGCTTCACCGGCGGTCTGGCCGGATCGGTGTACGTCTACAACGACACCCCGACGGTCACGGAGCTGTGTACGTCACCGCTGCGCCAGTGCCCAAGCGGCAACCTCTTTGGTGGTCGCGAGCCCGCGCGGACATGGTTCGGCGCAGTTGGCCCAGTCATCGAGGACTACGGCGGAAAGAACCTCCCCCCATTGGATTCGGACTACGGCCTGGGCACCTCTATCACCCAAATGCCGAATGTGGTGGGCATGCAGAAGGCCGAGGCCCGGGAGACCCTTAAGAAGGCCGGCTACAAGGTAGAGGAACGCACAGTCTCCCTCACCGGCGAGTCGCGCGGAATCGTGGTCGGGTTGGATCAGCCGCCGCTACTACTCAAGGGTGGCACCGTCACGATCCGCGTGGCCGATGGCACCCGCCGTCCGACCCCGCCACCAGCGCCGTCGCCGCGACCGGAGTCGACGACGCCCCGGCCGGATCCGCTACCGCAGTTCCCTCGGCCAAACACTCCGCCAGCGCCGAGCTTGCGGGATCTGATTCCGCTGCTGCCGTTCTAGTTCGCCCTAGAAGGCAGCTCCAACGCTTATCGCCGAAAAGGGAAAACGGCGAAAGGTCGCGCTAGCCCTGCAGGGCAGCCTTAACGGCCTCGGAAAGCCGCTTGCCATCGACCTGGCCAGCGGCCTTTTCCTTAGCCACCTTCATAACCTGGCCCATGATCTTCATGCTCGGCGCGTCATCGCCAGCAACCTCGGCCACAGATTCCGCGACGAGGTTCTTCACGGCGTCGTCGTCAAGCTGTTCCGGCTGGTAGCGGGCGAAAACCTCTGCTTCGGCGAGTTCGGCGTCGGCAAGTTCCTGACGGCCGTTCTGGGCGTACATCTCAGCGGACTCGCGACGCTTCTTGACCTCCCGCTCAATCACACGCAGCACCTCGTCATCGGTGAGCTCGTGCTTGGAGCCGGAAACCTCCTCGGTCTGGATGGCGGCCTTCAGCATGCGCAGCGCCGCAACGGTTTCCTTGTCGCGGGCCTTCATCGCGGCGGTCATATCGGAGACAATTGTGTTCTTCAGTTCACTCATACGCCCTAGATTACCGCTGTAGTTGATAGTGTCTCTGTCATGACATCGCGCGCTTTTTCCAACCAAATTCTGCGGTCTGCCGCAGCTCTCGCCACGCTTGGCTTGACGACGTTCCTCTACGCGAACCAAATCGAATTGCGTGCATTTAAACTCCACCGTGTGCAAGTTCCCGTGCTGGCACCCGGCACGCTCGCCCGGGTGGGAAAGCGCGAGGGTGAGCCTTTCCGGATTCTGCATGTCTCCGACTTCCACATGCTCCCCGACCAGAAGTTGAAGCAGAAGTGGGTTGCCAGCCTCGATGCTCTGAACCCTGACCTGGTGATTAATACCGGCGACAACCTGGGCAGCGACAAGGCCGTCCCCAGTGTCCTCGCAGCGCTCGGCCCCCTACTGAACCGTCCGGGTGCCTTCGTGTTCGGTACGAATGACTACTTCGCGCCACGGCCTGTCAATCCGCTGAAGTACCTGACAGGCAAGAAGCGCAAGCCCTCACGCGTCGAACTGCCGTGGCGCGGCATGCGCGCTGCGTTTATCGAGCACGGCTGGCAGGATGCCACCCATGCCCGGCTGGAGTTTGTGGCGGGTGGCGTGAAGGTGGCGCTGTCCGGTGTAGATGACCCTCATCACGAGTTGGAGGATTATTCGCAGATCGCCGGTGCTCCGAATGCGGATGCCGACATCGCTATCGGCCTGTCGCACTCGCCAGAGCCCCACGTGTTGGATGCTTTTGCGGAAGACGGCTACGACCTGGTGCTTTCTGGTCACACACACGGTGGCCAGGTGTGCCTGCCCGGCGGGAAGGCCATTGTGACCAACTGCGGTATCGACCGCTCGCGGGCCTCGGGGTTGTCGCGCTGGACCGAGAAGACATGGCTGCATGTCTCCAATGGCCTTGGCACTTCCCCTTACGCTCCGGTGCGCTTGTTCTGCCGCCCATCCGCGACCTTGATTGAGGTTGTGGAGCGGGATTCGTAGTTCGTAGTCCGTCGGGGTGCAGTTCGTAGTTTGTAAGGGCGCGGCGGAGACCGCGGCTTGTTCCCACAGCCCGTTAAGCAGGCGTTTTGCATTCTGGCTCAGCGTCGGGCTAAAGTAAGTCCTCGCAAGCACAGCACTGAGACGTATGTTCCCAGTTCGTGTCTGCGGCCTCGGGGTATGGCGCAGCTTGGTAGCGCGCTTCGTTCGGGACGAAGAGGCCGTGGGTTCAAATCCCGCTACCCCGACCAAGTAGAAACCCTCTCTCACCTGGAGTTATCCGGGCGAGGGAGGGTTTCGTCGTTGGCTGCTGAACCCTACTTTTTGCCGCGGTTCAGGGTTGATAGCCAAAGAGTGCGTCTGACTCTCAAGATAGCGACTAGTCAGACCCCAACCGCGGCAGCACCACAGCCCGGGGTTACGGGGTTACGTGGCAAAACTGTCAACCCGAAAACTCCGGGGCTGCAAATGTGAAACTGTGTGAGTTTATGACACTTTCAAGCCATTTTTCGGGCCATTTTTGTCATAAACCTAGTCAGTAACTCGGATCAATCCAACGTCACCAGACATAAACGCAGTCAGTAACTCCCACCGACGCCCCGTTCATCACTCGTTCCTATGTATTTTCACTACTGCATCCGCACAGACTTTCCCCGCTCCCCCAAATGCCCCTTTCACCCCGCGTGAAGCAATTTCGTGGCTGTTAGTCTGTAGAAGTACGAACCTTTTTAACAGCAATGTGAAAGTAGCCCCCAAGTGACGCACCTGGCAGCAGCTCTGGCATCAGCCAGCTCCTTTACAGCCAGTCCGCCGTCGGCGACCGCACCACCAGACCAGACATTGGCTTCTGAGTTTGCGTCCGGCGGCGTATCGGCAACATTGAATTCTTTAGATTCCATTCTTTCTGCCCCGGCAACGATTACCCCCCAAGCAAGCAGCTCCGCAGAGCACGCAACAACGCTCGCAGCTCAAGCAGCTCAAGCAGTCCAAGCCACCCAAGCAGCCCAAACCTCCGCCAACAGCCTGACCCTCCTTTCGGTCCCGCTGTTGGTCGCGGTTGCCCTGGCGCTGACCCCGCTGTTTGTGAAGCTCCTTGGTCGTCACGCAGGCTGGCCCATCGTCGCGTTTTTTCTCGCGTCGGTGGTCCAGCTTTCGCGTGTAACGGGCGATATTCTCGACGGCACCACCTTCACCTGGTCCCGCGTCTGGTCCCCGGAACTGAACGCGGCGTTTGCGCTGAAGCTCGATCCCCTCTCCATGGTGTTCAGCTTCTTGGCGCTGTTGGTGGGCTCGATAGTCTTCATCTACTCCACCGCGTATTTGCCGCCGAAGAAATCCGCGATGAGCTTCTACGTCCTGATGACGGCGTTCATGCTGGCGGTTTTGCTCCTCGTGCTTGCCGACGACATCATGCTCCTCTTCATCGGGTGGGAACTGGTCTCGATGGCGTCGTTCCTGCTCATTGCGAGGTCGGGCTCGTCGGGCGAGCTGGGCTCGTTGCGCACACTCCTGCTGACCTTCACCGGTGGCCTGCTGCTTCTGGCCGCCCTCGGCGGTGCGGTGTGGCTAACCGGCTCCACGAACCTCACCGAGGTTTTGGCTTCGCCTGAGTGGGAGGCCAACCCGGCAGCGCGCAGCCTCATTGCCGCGCTGGTGGCCCTGGGCGCTTTCACGAAGGCAGCCCAGTTCCCCTTCCACGCCTGGCTTCCAGAGGCCATGGCGGCGGCAACTCCCGTCTCGGCTTTCTTGCACGCTGCGGCCGTCGTCAAGGCGGGCGTTTACCTGCTGATGCGTTTTTCCACGGTCTTCGCGGACGTGCGCGTGTGGCAGTTGCTGCTGATTGTCATGGGTATGTGGACGGCTGTTGCCACGGCCTACTTTGCGCTGCAGCAGACTGACCTGAAGAAGCTGATTGCGTACTCGACGGTCTCGCAGTTGGGTTGGATTGTTGCCACGATTGGTGTGGGTACGAAGTTCGCCATTATGGCTGCGGTTGTGCACACCATTGCGCACGCGATGTTTAAGTCTTCGCTGTTCATGATGGCTGGTGTGGTTGATCACCAGGCGGGCACGCGCGATATTCGTCGCCTCGGACCGCTGTGGAAGCAGATGCCGTGGAGCTTTGGCTCGATGATTTTCGGTGCGGCATCGATGGCGGCAATTCCGCCGTTCTTCGGCTTCATGTCGAAGGAGGGCATGCTGACCGCATTCGAGGGCGCACCTTTGTCCAACACCGGTGTCGTCATTCTGCTGACGGTGGCGGCGATTGGTGCGATTGGTACTTTCGCGTACTCGGCACGTTTGGTGTTCGGTGCGTTTGTGGATGGTCCGCGCAATGTTGACCACATCACTGAGGCTCCAATTTCGCTGTGGCTGCCGGCCGCTATCCCTGGCCTGCTGAGCCTGCCTGCGGCCTTCGCTGCCGGCGCTATTTTGAACCGCCCGCTGGACCGCGTGGCCGATACGGTCGGTCAGCTTCCGGCTGGCACGACTCAGGAATCGCACTTGAGTCTGTGGCACGGCGTGAATGTGCCGCTGATTATCTCTGTGATTGTGCTGGCTGTCGGCGTGGGCTTCATCTTCACTCGTGCCCGCGTAGGCGCCGTCATGGCAGACCGCAAGCTCTTCCCGTTCACTGGTGTGGAGGCAATCAACGCGTCGCTGAGCGTCTCGCAGCGTGTGGGGCGCGCGATGGGCAAGGTGGCGCGTTCGCATCAGCCATCGCGTCACCTGTTGCCGCTGCTTGGTTTGCTCGCGGTGTACGCCCTGGTTATTGCAATCGCTCCGGGTGTCGGGGGCGCTCCGGTGCTGCCGAAGATCGACGGCATCGATCACCTGACCGATCTGATTCCGCTGGTTGTTGTCGTGATTGGCGTGTGGGCCACGCTTCGGGCGAAGAACCGTTTGCAGGCGGCTGTGCTGCTCGGCGTCACCGGTGTTGGTGTCACGCTGCAGATTCTCCTGCTGGGCGCACCGGATGTGGCATTGACGCAGTTCATGGTGGAAATCCTGACTGTCGTGCTGATGATGCTGGTGCTGCGCTTCCAGCCGCGTGCGTTCTCTGAGACCTCGAAGAACCGCCGTGCCTCGGCGGCGGTTGTGGCAGTTGCCGTGGGCTTGGCTACGTTCGGCGCGGTGTGGTTCCTCACTGGCCGTCGTCAGATGCCTGAGGTCGCGCAGTGGTACATCGATAGCACTGAGAAGGTCACGGGCGAGACCAACATTGTCAACGTGATCCTGGTTGAGTTCCGTGCTTTCGATACCATGGGTGAGCTGGCGGTTCTCGGTATGGCGGGTGTCGCGATGGCGGCGGTTGTCACGTCTATGCCTCGCTTCCCGCACCTGCTCGATCAGCCTTCCCCGCTTGCGGAGCCCGCTCTGAACTCCATCATGATGCGTTGGCTGGTCCGCTGGTTGGCTCCGCTTCTGTTCGCCCTGTCCGCTGTGGTTCTCTACCGCGGCGGTACCGCTCCGGGCGGCGGCTTCAACGCGGCGCTGATTGGCGCCGCTGCCGTCATGCTGATTTACCTGTCCAAGGACCGCGACGAGCTGGTCTTTGGCGAGAAGATCCCGGCAGTGCTCAGCGCTGCGGGTGTCATCACGGCTATCGGCACGGGCTTCATCGGTTTCGCCAAGGGGTCGTTCTTGGCACCGCTGTACGGCGAGTTCCTGGGTCAGCACCTCACCACGGCATTGCTTTTCGACGTCGGCGTGTACCTGGCCGTCATCGGCATTGTGGCAACCGCGCTGAATCTCCTGGGCGGCCCGAACCGTCCTGGTGTGACCGGGTCGGACGATGTGATGCAGGATCTCTACTCAGACCGCTCAAGCTTGCGGGTGCCGCCGGAGATGGGCGTGTTCGCCTCAGAAGCGGAGAGCGCTCCAGCCCCCGCCCCAGCTCATGCCACCGTTGAGGAGGCCAAGAAGTGATTATCGCCATCATGGCTGCCGTCCTCGCAGGCGGTGGCACGTACCTGGTGCTACAGCGCGGCATGCTGCGCACCATCATCGGTATGACTCTGATTTCCCATGCCGCCAACCTGATTATTTTGTCCACGGGTGTCGGCGCCTGGCGCGGCGAACCGCTGCTGGGCAACGAGACCACTGCGGGCGCTGGCGCTGCCGAGCAGATGGCTGACCCGCTGCCGCAGGCATTCGTGCTGACGGCCATCGTGATTACCATGGCCGTCACCGCGTTCATGCTGGCTCTGTCTGGTTTGGGCCGCGATGACGACACTCGTATCCATGAGGACCGCGAGGCTATGCGACAGCTGTCGACGGCTGGTCGTCGTGCGGGTAAGCACATTCCGTCGGACTCGGATTCCACGGTCACCGGCACCCCAGGGGTCTCTTCGGCTCCGAATAAGTTCCCGCGCGAGACCACATTCGGCGGTGACGAGAAATGGTAGAAGCCTCTGCAATGTCCCCTTCAACTCTGTCTTCGCTACTGCCGCTGTTTGCGGCACTGCCGCTGATTCTGTCGGCGGTCGCAGCCATTCTGCCGAAGCTGTGGATGCGCGCGACGATGGGCATCGCCGTTCCGGCACTGTCGTCGCTGGCTGCGTTTTGGGTGATGTTCTACGTCGCTGACAACGGCCCGGTCGGCCACGGTGTGGGCGCGTTCCCCGGTGGTATCTCGATTCCTTTCTTGGCGGACACGTTCTCCATGCTGATGCTGGGTGTGGCCGCGGCTGTGGTTGCCATCGGTAACTGGTTCGCCCACGTCGCGGGCGAAAACACTTCGCGGTTCTTCCCCTCCCTGACGCTGATGATGTTGTCCGGTATGTCGGGTGCTTTCCTGACTGCCGATTTGTTCAACTTCTTCGTGTTCATGGAGGTCATGCTGCTGCCGTCCTATGGCCTGATCGCGGTAACCGGTACCTGGCACCGCCTGGCTGCTGGCCGTAACTTCGTGCTGGTCAACCTCTTGACCTCCACGGTGCTGCTGATTGGTGTCGCGCTGATTTACGGCTCGGCGGGCAATGTGAACATCGCAATGCTGGCCGACATGGCCAGCGAGGGCGGCCCCGGCGGCACGGGTGTGGTCGCGCTGGGCATTGTCATCATTGCGCTGTGTGTGAAGGCTGGTTTGGTTCCGGCGCACACATGGCTGCCGAGGACGTACCCGTCGACAAGCCCTGCGGTGATGGCACTGTTCTCTGCGGTGCACACGAAGGTTGCGGTGTACATGCTCTTCCGCATTTACGTCGTGATTGTGGGCATGAATCCCTCCTGGCACTGGCCGATCATTATCATCATGGCGATCTCGATGCTGGTCGGCGCGTTTGCTGGTCTCGCGGAGAACACCATGCGTGAGGTGCTGGCCTACCAGATGGTCACGGGTATGCCGTTCATTCTGATCGTGTTGGCGTTCACGGACGCTAACGACGGGGGCAGCGCCAAGGCTGCCCTGGCTGCGGGTATTTTCTACGCAATCCACCACATGGTGACTGTCGGCGCCCTCATTCTGGGCTCCGGCGCGGTGGAAGAGACCTACGGTACGGGTACGCTCTCTAGGCTTTCGGGGCTTGCTCGCCGCGACCAAGCGGTTGCCTGGGTGATGGCGGCAATGAGCTTCTCCATTGTGGGCTTCCCACCGTTTTCCGGCGTGTGGGGCAAGGTGGGCATTGTCTTTGCCTCTGCCGCCACTGGCGATGCTCGCTCGATTGTTGCGATCACCGCAATCATCGTTGCCTCACTGGGCTCGCTGCTGGCCATGATTCGCCTGTGGCGCGCGGTCTTCTGGGGCCGACCCATGCAGGGCGTGGATGATTCGGTTCGTGTTCCGGGAACGCTGGTTGCGCCGTCCGCCATGCTGGCAATTGTTTCCGTGGCCATGTTCGTCGCGGTCGGCGCCGTCACTTGGGCGACCACCGGCGCGGCCGATGCGCTGCTGAATATTGATGGCTACCGCGAGGCCACACTCGGCGGAGTTGAAAACGCCATCGGAGGTATTTACTGATGAAGTTTCTACACGTTATCCGCTATTCCCTCTGGCTGGTCTGGCAGGTTGTTGTAGCTGCGACGGACGTGGTGCTCGATACTCTGCGCCCGAACCAGAAGCAGCAGCCGGTGCTCATTGGACTGCCGCTGCGTGTGAAGTCTGACCTTGAGGTCACTCTCTTTGCCGAGTCCATCACCATGACCCCGGGCACGCTGGTCTGCGGCGTCCGTGAAACCGATGCGGGACGGTTGTTTATCATCCACGCGATCTTCGGTGCCGACCTGGACGCGCTGTACGACTCCCTCTACGACATGGAGGAGCACCTCGTCCCCCGCCTCCGCGATGTCCCCCGCCCGAAGGCATTTGTCTTCGAGGAATACAACGCAGACCAGTTCATTGACCCGGATGCCGTCGTCGGTGTTGCCGCTGAGGTCGACCATGGTCTGCCACTGCCGGATGGCATTGCCTCCAATGGCGAAGACAAAGGAGCACGCTCATGAATGACACATTGATCGATCCCACCGCAGTACAGGTAATTAGCGGCATTGGCATTGCTCTGTGTTCAGTGGCGCTGCTTGTGGGCGTGGTGCTGATCTTCCGGGTCAAGGGCAAT
The DNA here is from genome assembly GCF_030232435.1 of Corynebacterium sp. MSK012. Lineage (NCBI taxonomy): Bacteria > Bacillati > Actinomycetota > Actinomycetes > Mycobacteriales > Corynebacteriaceae > Corynebacterium > Corynebacterium sp. MSK012. The sequence continues at coordinate 47,262 of NZ_JASPJU010000004.1, read as the reverse complement.
GTCTCACGCGCAGTGCTTTCCGACGCCGCCTTCTACCCCATGGTGGGAGTGTTCCTCACAACTGCCATGCTGCGGACTACAGCCATTACTTTCGATATTGCAATGCTGGCGGGCTTGCTTGGCATTTTGTCGACCGTGGGCCTGGCCCGAGTTATTTCCCGTGGCCGCCGCTAAGACCGATTAAGGACGAATCGCACTATGAGTATCGCTTCAATCCTTGTAACTATCTTGTTTGCCGTGCTGGTCATTGGCGGATCTCTGTACCTGCTCCTGGCGGGCGTGGCCATGTGGCGCTCTAAAGATGCCCTGAGCCGGTTGAACCAACTTTCCGCCGGAATCATGGTGGGCATCCCCGCGCTGGTGATTGCCAACTTGGTCTTAGAGGCCGACCAGGGCGATCTGACGTGGGGCAAAACCCTCACCGCCATTCTGGCCATTGTTGCTGTCCTGGTCGTCGCTACCGTCGCCTCCGAAGTACTTGGACGCGCGGTGCTGGGTGCCCGTGACGGCTCCGCTGAGGACTACGTCCCGGAGCGGTAGCTAGCGGCGCGGGAAACGTCCTGAACACACCGTTAGCGGCCAGTTTCACAGCGACCCCTCAGCGCGCTCCGACACCCCCTTTAGGCCACCCGGCCTACCCAAAAGGGGGTATATTTCCCCACACTTTTGGCCTCCCACAATGTGATGTACCTCTCATGGGCTATGGCCCGCTCGTTAACCCCGCTTATGCCCCTAAATTGAGTGGCAGTTTTTGCCATTTACTAAACTTTGGTTTCCCTTACTTAGGGAACCCTTAGTTATCATTTGTGATGAATTTGCCGTTTGCCTGCACCTTTGTGACACCAAGAACAAAACAATCAATGCAATCCCGGTAAATTTTAAGAAAACAACGCTTTTGTCATCCGATATTCAGGCAGAGGCCGGAGTCGTCACAGACACCACAAAACCGCCCTCTTTCCAATGTTTTTAGGCGAATTTGAGCGAGCTTTGAGGGACGCAACCGACCGAAAGCGGATCGAGGCACTTATTTTTTCATTGCAGCCCCTTGCCCCATCGGTTAACTTAATTTCTGTGAGTCAGCCAAGAGCGACTCAAAATCTTTACCCCCGAGAACCTAAGGATTTTCTCATGTCCTGCTCCGCAGAAGATATCGCAACCATCCTCGAAGCCCTTCCGGCCGTCACCGTCGAGAGCCCGCTGCCGGCTTTCGAGCAGCTGGCTGGCAACGACGTCAACTTCGCTAACGTCGGTGGCGACCTGAACCTGCCGTTCGGTAACGACTTCCTGGACATCTCCGTCACCGACGACCACTCCACCCACGACTCCCACGACGTCGAGGTTTCCGACTTCCTGAACCCGGAGACCACCGTCGACAAGTCCGACCAGCGTAAGTTCGACTTCCTGAACCCGAGCATCTCTGGCATCGGCGCCAAGTAAGCTCCTGGGCTTCATGGCAGGACAATAGCTCCGCCAATCCTTGACACAATAAACCGCCAGTCTCTAAAAAAGACTGCGGTTTATTGTTCAGTTAAAACCGATATTCTTCATTTCGTTACTGTCTAAAAGGAACACCAAAAATGGACGTCACTCCTATCGTTGAGGTTCTGGAAGCAATGCCTTCCGGCCCGACCGTCAACGTCACCTTCGAGATTAACCCGACCATCGATGGTGACCTGACCCTCCTGGAAACCGGTGACTGGAACGCTCCGTTCGGCCGCGACTTCATGGACATCAACATCACGAACGATCAGTCCACCCACAACGACAACTCCACCCACGTCTCCGGCGTTGAGGCTGATAGTGTCTCCGACGCTGCCGAACAGGGTCGAGAGGTGTCCGAGTCCGCCGAAGAAGCCGACGAGGCTGCAGCTGCTCCGAAGTCGCTTTTCAACGGCTCCCCGAGCCTGCCGGGCATCGGTGCCTAAAACAGCTCACACTTAGGGTTGTTCCTTAGCCGCCCAAACCGGGCCGGCGTGCAGGCAACCACAAAGCCGTGGCTGTCATGCACAGACAGAAGTTTTAAATAAAGCGTTAGCCCTGCAGATGGTTCAACCATTTGCAGGGCTAACGCTTTTCTATTTACTTTGATCTACCGCGTGACTGTGCAGCTCTACTCTGCGGTTTTACTGCACAGCCCTACGCGGTTGCTTTACTTCGTTGCCTTAAAGCGCTTTTCCACCTCGGCACCGAGCCAGGAATCAACGTTGGTCCAGTACTGGTAGACACGCTGCTCCACCTCTGGGGAAACACCCTGCATGGCACCGACGATGTTGTTTGCCAAGCGATCGCGCTCGGCATCGTCCATCACGTTGCGAACAAGGTCGCCTGGCTGCGAGAAGTCATCATCCTCAGGGTGCTGCACGTAGGCGCCAGCGTAGAACTCTTCGCCCACGCTCTCCCACTGACCAAAGGCACCAGCATCGACCTGGCCGGCGTGACCGGAGCGCACTGGGCAACCAGCGGCCTTAGCCGCAGCCTCAGTATCGGCCTCCGGGCCGCGAGCGGTGGCGTTGGAGCCGTGAACCGGCAGCTTCGGATCCGAGTAGTAGTACGTGGCCGCACCATCCTGCGAGAAGGAATTCACTGGGCAGCGAGACTGGTTCACCGGCAGCTGATCGCTGTTGACGCCAAGGCGGTAGCGGTGCGCATCAGCGTAGGAGAACACACGCGCCAGCAGCATCTTGTCCGGCGAGAAGCCGACACCCGGGACCGTATTCGACGGTGCGAAAGCGGCCTGCTCAACCTCAGCAAAGAAGTTGCCCGGATTGCGGTTCAGAGTGAAGTGGCCGACCGGAATCAGCGGGTAGTCCTTCTGAGACCAGGTCTTGGTCAGGTCGAACGGGTTCACCTTGTAGCTGGCGGCCTCGTCGTAAGGCATGATCTGCACCTTGACGTCCCAGGTTGGGTAGTCGCCGCGCTCAATCGCCTCGAAGAGATCCTGGCGAGCGTGGTCGGTGTTTTCGCCAACCAGCTCGGCGGCTTCATCATCCGTCAGGAACTCCCAGCCCTGGCGAGTCTTAAAGTGGTACTTAACCCAAAAACGCTCCCCTTCAGCGTTAATCCACTGATAGGTGTGAGAACCGAAGCCATCCATATGACGGAAGTCCTTCGGAATACCGCGGTCACCCATCAAGTAAGTGACCTGGTGAGCGGACTCCGGAGAGGCAGTCCAGAAATCCCACTGCATATTGGCGTCGCGCAAACCTGTGTCCGGCAGGCGCTTCTGAGAGTGGATGAAGTCCGGGAACTTAATGCCATCGCGGATGAAGAACACTGGCGTGTTGTTGCCCACGATATCGAGGTTGCCCTCTTCGGTGTAGAACTTCAGTGCAAAGCCGCGCACGTCACGCCAGCCATCCGGGGAGCCCTGCTCACCTGCGACAGTGGAGAATCGCGCCAGCATCGGCGTGACCGTGTTCGGCTGGAATACTGCAGCCTTGGTGTACTTGGAGACATCCTCGGTGATGGTCAGTTCACCGAAAGCACCTGCACCCTTAGCGTGAACAACGCGCTCCGGAATGCGCTCACGGTTGAAGTGCGCGAGCTTTTCCAGCAGGTGGATGTCGTGGAGGTTAATACCTCCCTGTGGGCCATTGGTTAGCGAGTGCTGCTCTGTAGGAACCGGCGCACCGTTGAGGCGAGTGGTCGGACCATTGGAACCTTCATAGAGATTGGACATGGGGATTTCCTCCTAAAGACAGGGGCTAGATGGCAGTCACAACATGCCCTGACGTTTTCCACCCTACACGAAGTTTCATATTTTTCCTATTAGTCTCCCGCGATTGATATGTGGCCTTAATTATTAGTCCGATTAGGTTCGCTGTATCAGCCGCAAACACTCGGCCCTAAAAAGGGCAAAATTCCCTCCGCGAAAACCACACACAATGACCGTCGAAAAGCACTTACCGCGCTTTCATGCAATACCTATCAGCAGTGAATAAAAGGTATAGCCAGCACTACCACTGCCCGCAGGCGTTGAGGGTAGGATTTTTCGCGTACCACGCTGTCAATTTGGATTTTGATCGGATACTTCTGCAGACATGAAAAAACAAGGGAGGGGCGCAAAAGCGCTCATAGTCTTCAAGTACACGCTGGCGTTGCTGGCGACCGTTGCGCTTCTCAAGATCGCATTCTTCCCCGCTAACGACGAGGACTATGCGCAAGCAACCGGTGATTTCTCCCAGCCCACCACGGAGCTATCCCCTCAGCGGATCAATAACACGCAGAAGCTGTCTGCCACCATCGTCCCGGATGAGCCCACGGTGATCCGCGCCAACGCGTCTGGTGAAATCACTGACGCCTTTGTCAACAGCGGTGGCAACGCCGTAGAGGGGCAAAACCTGCTCCAAGTGAAGAAGACCTCGGTGTCCGAGACTGCCAGCACCTCCGGCGGCGCGGATTCCGATGATGAAAGCGCCGCAGCCGCCGCACCCGAAACTACCGTGACTTGGGGCAACATCACCGCTAAGGCTTCTGGCACTGTGCAGTGGGATATCGTCATTGGCCAGACGGTCGAGATTGGCCAGGAAATTGGCACGATTTCGCCGAATAGCTTCCACGCCGTAGCACCTATTAAGCCGAGCCAGCTGTACACGCTGGGAGACTCGATTAACAATGGCCGCCTCGCTATCACCGATGGCCCGGCACCGTTTTTGTGCGATTCGGTGAAGACCGTCACGGGAAGTAGCGCGGGCTCGCAGAACACTGGCGCCGGGGATGGCGCTGGCATGGGCGCCGCCGCTGCTGGAAATTCCTCGGGCGGCCCACAGCTGCGCTGTGACATTCCCGCAGATCAGACCGTCTACGAAGGTGTTCCTGCCACGCTGATTCTTGGCAGTGGCACCACCTCGGAGGTCCCGGCACTGCCGGTGACCGCCGTGGAGGGACGCTTCCGCGAAGGTGTCGTCTACGCTCCGGCTAAGGACGGCGGAAAGCCCACCAAAATCAAGGTTGAACTGGGCGCCAACGATGGCACTTTCATTGAGATCAAGCGCGGCCTGAAGGAAGGCCAGCAGGTCTTGGAGTACGTACCTTCCTACAAGGATGAGTCCGCCGGCGACGGCACTGACACCGGCACCGGCGCTGGTGATGGCAGCGACACTGGCTTCGATGAGTCCGGCGATGACGCTGGCTCTGAAAAGTAGGCCCGCGCCATGCTTAGTTTGACCGCAGTCACTCGAACAGTGACGCTCCCCAACGGCGAGGAGCTGCCTATTTTGAAAGGCATCGACCTCGAAGTGCCCCGCGGCGAGCACCTCAGCATTGTCGGCCAGTCAGGTTCGGGTAAGTCAACGCTGCTGAACATCATTGGCATGCTCGATTTGCCAGACTCCGGCACCTACACGTTCGACGGCACTGATATTTCCACTTTGTCGGACAGGAAACGCGCTGCGCTCCGAGGCGATAATTTGGGATTCGTCTTCCAACAGTTCAACCTCTTCCCCTCCCGCACCACGCTGGAAAACGTTGAGGTTCCGCTGATGTACGACCGAGGTGAGAAGTTTTGGAATCGCACCGAGCTCGCCGCCGCGATGCTGGAGCGCGTCGGCCTGGGGGACCGCCTAGAGGCCACGCCTTCGCAGCTTTCGGGCGGTGAACAGCAGCGTGTGGCTATTGCCCGCGCGCTCGTGCGCCAACCGCAGCTCATTCTTGCCGATGAGCCCACCGGTGCGCTCGATGTCGACACCGGCAAGATCGTTATGAATCTGCTCGAAGAAGTCGCGGCGGAAAACAACGCTGCGTTGATTCTGATTACGCACGATTTAGAGGTCGCCGAGCGCGGCGATCGGGTGCTTGAGCTTCGCGACGGTCAGTTGCACGCCGACTCCGTCCTACTATCTGCTGCCAACGCTATGCAAGGCTCCGAGGAGGCTGCTGATGACGACGAATAATGAAACCGAATCGAAGTCACGGCCTTCCTTCCTCTATGCAGCAACGCCTTATCTCGGCGCTCTGCTGGAGGCGTGGCATGAGCTGCGCATTAACCGTGGCCGCATCATGCTGTCGCTGGTCAGTGTGGCTGCCGCAGTGTGGGCGATGACCACGGTTATTGCACTTGGCAATATTCTCACCAGCTCTCAGGATGCGGTAACCGCGCAGAGCACGGGTGTCGCCGGAACGGTCACTTTGACTGCCGGAGCGGGTAGCTCCGATTCCGAGGAAGGCAGTAACTTCGGCGACAGCGGCTTCGGCGACGGCAGCGCCGGCACAATGGCCGATAGCTTTGGAAGCTTCGGCGGCGAGGGCACCGGCGGAAACGGTCCGGACGATTTGAGCGTCCTCAACCCGGACGGGTCTATCAATGACGCCTTTTCCACTGCCACGCATCGCCTGGTGAAGACCACCCATGCCAACTTGTGGTCCCGAGTTCGCATGCAGCCAGCGACACCCGAGCAAAATATGGATGACTGCGCTCCGGATGATTACGAGTGTTTTTCGCCAGGTACTCCCGAGCTGATCGCCGCTGACCCCGGTTGGTTCGATATCTACGCCCGCACCATCGTGCAGGGACGTCGTTTGGAAGATGCCGATGGGCAGCGCTTGATGAACCCCGTGGTGGTCAACGACCAGTTCTACGAAAGTCTGGGCAACCCAGCGCTAGCCGACCATCCAACCTTCAGGTTGAAGGAAACGGGTAACACCACCTTCACCGTGGTGGGAGTGTATAAGTCTCTGGGTTCATGGGACGCCCCGAGCATTGTCACGCACTACGATTCCTTCCTCAACGCCGGCTACGAAGGACAGGTGGGTGAGCCGCAACTTCTCGTCGCGACGCCTGAAGAATCCGCAAAGGAGAACCAGAAGGCGCTGCACAACATTTTCCAGGCGGAGCTCGGCCCCAGCTGGAAGGTGAATACCTCCCTGTCGGAGAAGGACACGCAGATTTCCCAGGAGATGAATAACACCATCACCACTGCGCTGGGCATTATCGGTGGCATTGTGATTGCGCTTGGCGCATTGGGGCTGCTCACGGTCTCGATTGTCACCATTGGCCACCGCGTCCGTGAGATTGGTATTCGTCGCGCAATGGGCGCGTCGGCAGGCAGGATCTTTATCTCTGTGTTCCTGGAGTCGATTGTCGCCACGACGGTGGCGGGTGTGGTTGGCGTGATTGCCTCTATCATCACGGTCAAGCAACTGCCGCTGGATAAGATGCTGGCGCTGCCGCTGGAGACCGGTGCCGTGGCCTACCCCGTCACGGCCGCTGTGATCGGCGTGCTGGTCGCGACATTTGTGGGCGCACTGGCAGGTATCATCCCGGCCACTATTGCCGTCCGCGTCAAGCCCATCGACGCCATCCGCTTCTAGCTTTTCAGCCCTTAGTTCGCCTGGCTGCGTCGCCGCCTGCTTTTTGCAGGTGAGGTCACGTGCAGACAGGCGAATTATCTTTAGGTTTTAAGTTGCTAAGCTATGTCCATGACTCCCGCACGCCTCGTCTCTAATGACGAATACATCACGCAGCTGGCGCTGAAAGCCGGCCGCGGTGATCAGGCTGCGCTGACGGAGTTCGTGCGGCTGACGCAGAAGGACGTGTGGCGTCTGGTCGCGCATCTGGGCGGCGTTGATGCCGCGGATGATTTAACGCAGGAGACGTATCTGCGCGTGATGGGGGCGCTTCCCCGCTTTGCGGCGCGTTCTTCTGCCCGTACCTGGCTATTGTCGCTGGCCCGGCGCGTGTGGGTGGATTCGGTCCGCCATGATTCGGCACGCCCGAAGAAGTCCGCGATGGAAGTGGAAAACGCTGCCGAGCAGTTCACAACCGGCGAGTCCTGGTCTGAGCTCGCTGATGCCCGCGTGCTACTGGAGCAGCTGCCGGAGGAACGCCGCGAGGCACTCATTCTGACGCAGGTGCTGGGGTACTCCTACGCGGAGGCCGCGGAAATCGCAGGGTGTCGTGTGGGAACCATTCGCTCCCGTGTCGCTCGTGCGCGCCGGGATTTGGTTGCCGCGCTTGACGACGGCGATAGTGCCACCGGCGACTCTGCTGCTGTTTAGCTCCCTCCGGCCAGGGGACGTAGCTAGCCGTTGTAGGTTGTCTCTCCCGCGAGGCTAACTAACGGTCCAGTTCGATTTTGTAGGTCGAGGCGATATCCGCATGGCCGAGGGCATCACGCATTTCACGCTCCGCGTTTTTCAGGGCAGCTACAACAGCGGGGAGGCTCGCCTGCGGTGGCATTGCCACAGTCACTTCCAAGGTGGGTATTCCATTATCCCGGTAGACCCGTGAATCCGCCTGGTTGATGTGGGCGTTGCGCTCTAGATCGGTGCACACCGCATCGGCAACATCGGCGACCGGCAGCGAAATCTCTCCTAACTTTTCCTGTGATTCCGATGCGGCGACCGTGCTGAACCGGTGTGATCGCAGATTAGCGACCACCAAGCTGCAGCCGACCACCGCTAGAATCGCTGTAATTACACCGAGGACGGGAACATACCAGCTTTGCTCAGGTATTTTTCCCCAGGATTCCATCCGCCCGGTGTCATGAAGCCACTGTGCAGGAGCGACATCGAAGTAGCTAGCAATCGCCCATGTTGCTACCAGTAGTAACAGCGCTGAGAAGAGGAACAACACAATTCGGTCGAATACGCTTACTGATGTTTTCACTTGTCATCACCTTCGTATCCGCCGTGAGTTCCGGAAGCAAGTGCCGTGCCATTCTGGATTTCTTGGTAGTCAGACTCATGCATCCAAACTGGCAGGTTGCCATCGTCATCGACGCGTACATACCGGCGCGGGGCGGGAAGAAACACCGCGATGAGCTGTCCCAGCCCATAGATTGCAGCGAGGATTCCGACGAGGAGCAACACCCATGACGCGGCTGAGCCCTGTGGGTTGCTGAACCAGTCGAATACCGGTTGTAACCATGAGGTGTCACCTGAGCTATTGGCGCTAATGATTGCTTCTCTACCTGCGACTATGGCCGCTGCAATCATCAACAGTCCGGCGAAAACTCCCAGCCCGCGGACCTTTGGTGATTGACGCGGGTCACGTCCCTGGCGAGTTTCGACTGACCCGTCCGAGACCACCGCGGCCGATGACCTCTCAGTCGGCGTCATAGGGTGTCACCTCAATCTTTTTCAGTGGGCGCGGCTCTGGCGTGCTTACCACCACGGTACGTGGTTGTGGCACGGATACCGGGCGCAGCTGCTCCTGTCGTGGTGCGCGAACCTGTTTCAACCGGGTTGGACGCGGCACTTTAACCGGCCGTAGTAGTGCTGGTCGTGGCGTCTTAACGTTAATTGTGCGTGGCGACGGCACTCGTACCGGACGCAGCTTTGGTTGCCGGGGGACACTCACCTGTACCAAGGACTTCGGCTTTGGTGCTGCGACTTTTCGCAGCTGTATTGGCCGTGGAGTTGGTGTGCGACGCACCTGTACCGGCTTCGGCGCCGAGGTGCGAGTCACTGGCAGCGGCGGTGGTGCAACAATGCGACGGGCCGGTTGCGGCTTTGGTGCCTTAATAGCCACAGCTGGTTGCGGCTTCGGCGGCGTGATGAAGCGCATCGGTTGTGGAGCAGGTGCTGGGACACTGCGTACTCGTTCTGGACGCGGCGGAGTAATGCTGCGTACCGGCTGCGGTGTCACCGGCTGAATGCTACGCACTAACTGTGGCTGCGGTACTGAAATACTGCGCACCGGCTGCGGCGTCGGCACGGCGATGGACCGCACTTCTGGGACCCGCCGCACCTTTGGGGCGGTCACTACCTGCTGGTTCACCCGGACAGGTGTCAACTGCGGGTGATCTGAAAAGTACGCTAAGTCCTGCCGGGTGACACGCACGTGCCCGGGTTCGACGCTGTCGATGTCAACATCGACGGTGACATTTTCAAGACCGGCCATATCAGCGAGCCAGGCGGCGACGCTTGAACGAATGCGCACTGCAATTTCCGCTGTCGGTGCCGGCCATGATGCAACGGCGCGAACTGCGACTCGAACTGCACTAACGGCATTGGTCGTGGCAGAACTAGGAGCAATCTCACTGTCGATAGAGACAATTGGATAGTCGCGCCCTAGCACACGGGATTGGTCGAGGGTGCCGGGAACCGCGCGCACGGCCATCTCTACGATGCGGCGGATCGCCTTTTCGCTTACGACGGTAGTGCCACGCGTTGCTGGAACGTGGATAGTCACCGTCGGCGGCCTCCTCGGTTGAACTTACGGTTGAGCTCTGGCGCATCGATTTTGCCATCGAGTACCGCACCGGCTGCACCGGCCAGACCTCCGAAGGCAATAACCGCAAGAAAGCCCGTGAAACCACCAATCATTGCGGCGAAGCACAGGACAACGGCAATCGTCGCGAAAGTCTTTGTGTAATTATCGAACATGAAATTCCCCTTTATACGGGCTTAACTGCCCATCCTGCCCTGCTTCGACGCGCAATAGTTGTTAACTACTGGACGCGTGGCTGCTCCTTGGGCTCGTTAGCAGCTGCGATGGCCTTGCGCTGCTCTTCGCGCTGCTTAGCGGCCTCTTCTTCGCGCTCCTGCGGGGTCTGGTAGTCGGTGTGAACATCGGATACGTCGACATTGACTTCAGTGACCTCGAGGCCGGTCATACGCTCAACGGAGCTAATGACGTTCTGGCGGATAGCCTCTGCCAGCTCGTGGATGGCAACGCCGTACTCAGCGATGATGGTGACGTCGACTGCAGCCTGGCGCTCGCCGACCTCAACGGCAATTCCCTGGGACACGTTGGCGCTGCCGCCGGAGACAAACTCACGGACGGAGCCAGCGAAGCGATCCATGCCACCACCAAGGTCATAGACACCGGAGACCTCGCGGGTAGCGATGCCTGCAATCTTGGAGACGACGCTGTCGTCGATAGAAGTGTGGCCGTGACCGGTTCCCTTATTCGCGGAGTCCGAGCCAGCCTGAGTTGCCGGGGTGTTCTTAGCAGTGTTCTTTGCGTTGTCAGCCATGATGTGCCGTTCCTGTTCTCAGTGTTGTAGACGAAATGTCTGGACAATGCCGATGCTATAGCCGCCACAGGCAATCTGCAGTGCGACTAGGAGTACATAGCTGCGTGAGACCCCCTCTAGTAGGGCTTTCGTTATAAAAAATTCTTAGATAACCGGATCGCAGATTTGATTTGTTTTTGCCCACAGCCTTCCGGGTATTTTTGTATTTTTGGATTACTCCTGCGTGACGGCAGTTTTTACCTGCCATTCACGGTTCTGATGTTACGAGCGGCCCCCACTTGCCTGCAGAATGCTAACAAATTCAACAACTTTGTATAACAAGGTGCAATTTGCGGCACTATTCCATATTTCGACGTTGGATTAGTACCGGCCCTGGTTGGAACTCGTGCGCGCCACGATTTGGTTGCCGCGCTTGACGACGGCGACAGTGCCAGCGGCGACTCTGCTGCTGGTTAGTGCAGCTGTTTAGCCATGCTCCCCCGATAGGCGTTGCCCTTTTTGCCACCCCATTTTTGGAGCGCTATCGCACATGATTGCTCAGTTGAGCGTAGGTTCTGCCTTAACTGATAGTTTTATACATTTCCTTATATTCGCGATACGAAACGGGTATATAAACTGCCCGGCACGCTTAAGTTCCATCTTTTTCGACGAGATTAGCTTCGTTTTTGCGCATCTTTAGGATGATTGGACGCTTACCATGCGCGTTCGTATTCGCCCTCTAGGAAAACCAACCAGAGGAAATGCTTTTCAATGTGCGACCTGGAAGCGCCAGAACCAGTTTTTGGGCCGCCACCGACCAACTCACTGAGGAGCAGATTTCCCCATGAATAGACCTTCATGGATTTTCACTGTCACTGCCATCATCACGGCTACAACCGGACTACCGGCCTACGCTGCCACTATCAACCAAGGTGATCCAGTTGTTATCGTTCACGCTAATGGGCCACAAGCCAGTGTCTGTACAGCTGGCTACGTCGACAAAAGTAACTCTCAGATCTACACAGCAGGTCATTGTGGGCAAGAAGGAGACACGGTGACGGATGGGACCTTTCAGAAAATTGGAGTATTCCAACCGTCTCCCACCTATGACCATTCACTAGATACGGGAAACGATATCGGAGTTGTTTCGCTTGATGACCCCGCTATTGCCGGTGAGAATTCCTATTCGGGTGACTCAATAATATCCCCAACAGATGTTCAAACTGGTGAGACAGTCTGCATATACGGCAACACTACGGGGAAAGTGACCTGCGGTTTAGCCGCTGACCGAGAGGCATACCAAACCGAGGACAGTGCTCTACAGGTTCAAAATGTGCACGCTCAACGCGGCGACTCCGGTGGCCCAGTATGGGTCCCGGAAAGAGGCGCTGTCGGTGTTGTATCGACTACCTGGAACATCATCGATGGGAACGGGCAGCAGCTTGGCTCATACATCACTGCTAACTCACCCTGGTAAGAGGGTTTGGTGATGTAGGGTTTCCTGATGGGTGGGAAGCCAGCCTAGTTCTTTTACTGCCAAATGGGTTCTGTGCAGGCAACTGCACAGATCCCATTATTTGTTATTAGGCCTGCTGGCGGCGAGTCCAGAACCAACCGCAAGCTGCGATTACCGCACCGAACAGCGTCCAGAGCAGGACTCCGTTTCCACCGGTCTTTGGTAGCGTTCCGGTCTTGGTGTCGGTCACCTGCATGATCATGAGCTCGCCGGAGCCTTCGGCCTTAATCAGCGGGCTACTGCCACCCACCACCGAGATGGTGTACTCCTTAGTCTCCTGGTCAACTGAGATTTCAAAAGCTACTGGCTCTGGCAGCAGGCTAAGCCCTGCCGGCGACTTAGTCTCTACCAGGTAGAAAGTACCAGTTTCGTTAATCTCAATTGACTTCTGATCTGGGGTGATGGTGTAGACCGGTCCTCCGCTGAAATCCGGCTGACCACCTGCCGAGGGGTAGATATCGAAAGTCGCACCACCAAGCCCCGGTAGAACCTTGACTCCTTCGCCATCGACATATTCCGCCTTTTCCAAGGTCAGCTTGCCTGGCTTGGTGTCCGGCGCTTCGTAGTTATCGACTACACAGGAAATGGAAGACAGGACCTTATTGGATTCCGACATCTTCACCCGGAAGCCGAACTCGCCGACGTTTTCGACCTTCAGTGGTGAGGTCTTCCCGCCTCGGGTTTGAGTACACACCGCGTTGAAATCACCGGTGGAATCTAACGTGTCACCGCGACGGAACAGGGTGTAGCCCTGCTTCTGCGTTTCGGTGAGAACCAGCGATTGCTCACGTTCGCTTTCAATGTTCCACGATGCAGTACCCTTGTCGGATTCGGATCCGGAGGTCACCTTCATCGACTGATGGACCAGCGGACCGGACCCGGTGCCGATGACATTGTCATTTGCGGCAAGGGTAAATTCCCAGCCAGGGGCACCGTCTTCGAGAACCTTGCCGTTTTCATCGACAATGCGCTTCTTGACCTTCACAACTCCGTTACAGCGAGAAGCAAGTTGTTCACCAATCTGCTTCATCTGCGCGGCGAGCTTGGAGTACTGCTCGACTCGGATGGTGTCACCGGTGCCAGAAATATCCTCACCCATGGTCTTGACCCCACGCGGACCATAGGTCCACTTGGATTGATCACGCGTAATCTCGATATTCCTGCCTTGTGGGGTTCGCTCCCAAACCTTGAAACCACCATTCTTATACGCAATCTCGAAGTTAGCAGTAGTATCATCGCCCACATAACTTGCTGCATCTACGTACTTATTCGTGAACTGCCAATAAAGTCCGGGCTCTGAAATGCTTGTGCCACTCTTCCACCAACGTACATTCTTTAGTACGAGATCCTGAGTAACAGTTGTGCGCTGAGCATACTTTCCACCTACAGTCAGGTCGACCATAATCGGGACGATGCGAGTTCCGGCCGCTTTCAGCTCATTAGCTGCATCAATTGCCTGGTTAAGGGCGGATTCTTGAACAAATTCGCCACCAAGTTTTAATCCGGGCGCTTTCGAGGAATATGTCGGCATACCGTCGGTGATGAAGTACACCACGTCATAGTTTCCTGCCGCGACCTGCTTGAGGCCTGCCTCCCAGTTGGTCGAGCCGTCGCCTTGCCAATTAGCGACAATGCTCTTTGCCCGGTTTACACCTTGTTCTGATTGCAACGAGATGTAAGGAGGGTTCTGCCCATAGGTTGAGCCGTTTGCAGCACGTGGCGCTCCACCCGCGAAGTTGTAGATACCCAGTTCTGCAGGGGTTCCAGCCAGCGAATCAATCAAAGCATTTGCCGCCCGCTTCGACTCGGTAAAGCCATTTGAATCAGCGTAATTCAGTGAGGTGGACAGGTCGGCCACCACAGCAATGCGCAGGCCACAGCGCTGCGGCATCGGCGGATTAGCGACACGTCCGTGAACCCACTGAGCTCCATCCGGCGGAGAGATAATCTCCGGTGGTTTTGGTGTGCTCTTTTTCTCTCCGTACACATCGAGCGTCACCTTCAGGTTCTTGTTCTGTGAAAGATTATTGGTGAAGGTAAACACTGCATCTTTAGGCACGAGAGCAGAGTCAACCGGCTTGCCGTCCTTTACCGGTACGACATCCATAGTGATGAACCCATTGCCGATGTTGACGTTGCGCTTCAGCAAAGTCACACCTGGTTCAATTTGGTCCAGCGTGAGGTTGTACTTCTGCGGATCCAAGAAAGTCGCGTCAGTTTCGATACGCACCGTTGCATACTTCATGTGAGACTCCTCAGTCACCTTAGCCGTAAAGGCATTGGGCTTCTTCGGATCTACTGGGTCAGCTTTAACTGCAAACTCGTGACCGATGGCGTCAAAGTGACGCCCTTCGACAGCCGGTGGCTTGGGGTCTTCGGAGGAATTTGAGCAGTTTTTAACTTCACCACTTAGATTGAAAGTCCACTCGGTACGCGCATTCGGAGCAAGCTTAAAACCTGGCTGCGCTACAGCAGTGACTTTGACAGTTCCTGGCTTGTTCTGCTCATACACATGAGGTCCGGCAGGCGCCTTTTTTGCGTTGAGGTAGTAATCAACTCCCTTGGTGTCCGGGATATTGATGTAAGCCTTCTCCACGCACTCCGGTGCAGTTGCAGGGTCGACAAGAGTCGGTTCTGCTGGAGTTATCGTTCCCGGCTCCGGTTCCGGCTCCGGGGTCTCTGGCTCGGTGGGCTCAGTCGGCTCTGTTGGATTTGTCGGCTGGGTAGGCTCCGTCGGGTCCGTTGACGGATCTGTTGGCTGACTTGGATTGGTGGGCTCAGTAGAACCTGCGGTAGTGCCACGAAGAGTCAGAGATACGCTGCCCGTTGCTGCGCTATTATTGATCCATAACTCTAAGTTAATTTTATCGCCCGCTTTCACCGTTTGATTTAATCCACTGTGCACAATTTCAAACGGTGCCCGTCGCGCCTCATAAGGCGGTCGACTCTGGTCGAACTGAGCTGGAATCATCCTGCCATTAATGCTCAATTCATAAGTTTGAAGCCACTCCGAGCCGCCAACATTGAACTGGAGACTGTCAATCGTCGCGTCACTATTAACTGTGAACTCAAACTTCGCGTCGCCCGGATTTGGCTTCGCCTTGATCTTCTTAAACTCATACTTCGGCGGGGTGGTCGGAATAACCTCCGTCTGTGCCTGCGCCTGTGGCGCGTTGGGCGCAAACGCCTGACCGCTGACAACGAGAGCTACCGCTAGCAAAGCAGCCAAGAACATGCGAAGCACAGTTCGCAGTGAATCCGGCAAGCGGAATGTTGTCGAAAACATTAGTTCTTCCTACTTTCTGAGTTCTTCCTGCTAGCGGCGATAATGACGAATCCTCCACCAATCAGGGCTGCGGCGAGAGCTACCAGCCCTGCCACCTGTACACCGGTAAGCGCCAGCGAGCCGGAACTTCCGCTGCTTCCGGAGCTCGACGAGGATCCAGAAGAGTCCGAAGGTGTCGAGGTCCCCGGCTCATCAGGTGGCGTGGAGGTAGTCGACGGGGTCGTCGAGGTTCCCGGTTCACCCGGTGTTGTCGGCGTCGTTGGCGGGGTCTTCGGCGGAGTCGATGTGCCCGGCGTCGTCGGTGGAGTCTTAGGCGGTGTTGCCGGCGGCGTCGTTGGTGGGGTCTTCGGCGGAGTTGTCGGAGGTGTCGACGGTGGTGGCGTCTCCCCCGGCTTATGCGACTTCGCCACAATGACTCCCTCTACCGGAGTGGAGTCATAGTCCGCGCCATAGAAAGGCACCGATACCAAGAAGGAGTTGATCTCCCGGTAACTGTCGTTCGGAGCCGTCGAGGTCACAAGGTAAATACCCTCCGGCAGATCGCTGAACTTCACGGAGCCGTTTTCATCAGTGACCTGGCTAAAGTGGAGATCTTTCGGCCACGTAGCAAGCTCAGCGGCAGTGGCTTTTTCAACCTTCTCGCGGTCCTGCGGGCTAGACGGCGAGATTCCCTTGAGACGCTCCAGATGGACGGTCACACCAGAAATAGAACCCGAAGCCGGCGAATTATCATCGTCCGGGTTTCCTGGGCTCAAGGTAATGCGCACAATGTCCGTGCCGCTCGTTGCTGAAACGCCCGGGGCATCCTGATGCCCAACAATTCTGGCCGCGTTGGCGTCATTCGCGCCAACTGCACCCATTACTGACACCAGAGCGCAGGCAGCTAAGAACGCAGCTATCCGGTTCCAGGTGGATGTCAAATATTTATTCATTGTCGTTTTCCCACCACGAAGTGTTGTTATTATCCTCGGATGCCGATTCGCTGCCGCCAGCGAGTCCATCGCTGTCTGCGTCGCCATCAGCAGTCTCGACGTCTGCATTCTCAGCGTCGTCGTCAAGCTCTTCGGCGATGTCGTCGATGTCGTCAGAGTCGTCGGCGTCGAGGCGCTGGCGCCAGAGCCACCACGCAAAGCCCGTGCCAAGCACAAGTACCGCTACAAGCAGGGCGTACATCCACCACTGCCATCCAGCTCCGTGCGTTTGGTCGAAGATTTTGCTTTCCGACGGATCCATCGGCACTTGGTGCCCACGCACTAGCAAACGATGCGTGTTAATTCCGTAAGGAGTGCAAGTGATGAGGGTGATGTAGTCCTGGCCTTCAACGGGACGAAGATCGTCGGTCTCATGTGGAAGTACAACCTTGATTTGATCAATCTCGTACTTCAGCTTGTGACCAGCGACCTGGATATAGAAGGCGTCTCCCTCTTTTGCTTTCCGCAGGTTATCGAAGAGCGTTACGTTAGTAAGTCCGGTGTGACCGGTAATGATGGAGTGGGTTCCAACACCGCCGACTGGAAGATCGGATCCGTATAGGTGTCCGAGCCCCTTGGCGAGCACCTCATCGCTGGTGCCGTGGTAAATCGGCAGGTCGGCCTGAATCTCTGGGAAGATCAGACGCGCCATCACGTCGGTAGCGTTTAGCTGATCGAGATAAGCGGCGTACTCGGGGTTGTGGTCATTAACTTCGTTAAGCCACGGGTCCAGAATCGGGCCGGTGGTTTGGCGCTCATTGTAAGAATGAGCGCGTTCCCACTGTTCATCTTTAACTTCTTGGGGTACGGACTTTTCCAACTTGGCGAACTCTTTGGCCGCCTTAGAGGTGCCGTAATTGTTCAATGCCGTGGAGACAACCGGGTACAGCATCACAAGTAAACCCACAATCACCAGAATTGCGGGGAGAACCATGCTGTTCTTTTTCGCCTGCTCAGGCTGATCAGGCTGCTCAGCTGATGCGTCCCGCGTCAGAGTCGACGCAGAGTGTTTACCCACGGAGGAACTCCCAAGAAGTCAATCAAAAAGGGATGTGGCCTTTCTCTTTCTCACCGGCGTAGAGATGCCTGCTGTTGAAAAAGAGCACATCGAAAGGCCGCAACAGTAATTTCAGTGATGCGCAAACTACAGGAATGGCGTGCGCTGTTGAACGCACGCTATTCCCGCAACACTGGAGCTAAGGCGCTCCAGTGACCGAGCCTCTACTCGGATTTAGTTCTTGGAACCGCGGCGGGCGAACCATGCACCAGCTGCGACGATAGCTGCACCGATAGCAGCCAGGATGCCGACACCGGCACCACCGGTCATCGGCAGGTTCGGGGTGGTGTCGTCAGAGTTAACAACCTCGCCCTCGTTAGCGCCGACCTGGACGGAAGCCAGCTCGTACTTGCGGTTGCCCTCAGAATCCGTTCCAGTAGCAACCAGCTTGAACTCGAGAGCCTCCGGCAGCAGCTCCTTGCCCTTCGGAGCCTTGGTCTCAATCAGGCAGTAGTGGGACTGGTCATCAGCGGCAACCTCAGCATTGTCTTCGAAGTCGTTGACGTGAAGACCGGTGATCTTGACGATACCGTCCTGGCCAGAGACGAAGGTGGTATCAACCTTGCCATTCTGCTGACCGTTTACCGGAGTCCAAGAGTCCTTCTTCTTGGTGTCAATCTCGGAGCACTGCTTGCCAGCCTCCTGGCGGACAATCTGGAACTCAGCGCCTTCCAGACCCTTGCGGTCGCCATCGACCTTCTTGAACTGCAGGCCACCCCAGTAGGTCTTAACCTCCGGAGTCTCCTTCGGAGTATGGTTCTCGGTACCATCCGGGTTGTTCTGGAAGACCAGAGCCTTGTTCGGCGCCATATCGGTATCCTTCGCGAACTCAGGCTTCAGCTTGGTGGTGATGGTAACGACGACCTTGTCACCGGCCTTGAGAGTCTTTGCAACTTCTGGCTTCAGGGCGACGTCGACGTTGTTGCCCTCGAAGAACTTCCCATCAACATCCTGCGTCGGCTGGATCTCATGGCCAGCGACCGTCACCTTCACGTCGGTGATTTCCAGCTTCGGGTCAATCTGGTCAGTGATCTGGAACTGGGTGCGCTCCGTGTCCGGCTTCAGCTGTCGCGCGGTACCAGTGACGGTGTAGACAAGGTTCTTATCACCAGCGTTCTGGTCCTTGTCCTTGACGGTCTTGGTCGGCTCTTCGTCCTTGTAGTTCTTCGGGAACGCGTGGACATCGTAGTTCCAGCTAGTGCCCTGGTTATCCCCACCGTTATCCGCGGTCATCGGAACGAAAGCGATGAACGGAACAGCCGGGTCGTAGCCTTCCTTCGGGGAAGTCTCAACAACCAGGTAAGCACCGAGGTCAAGATTCTGGGAAACGACCCACTTGCCGTCTGCGTCAGTCTTGCCGTCTGCGACCTTCTGCAAGACACCCGCAGGCAGGTCACCCTTGAGAGCTGCGCCCTGAGAGAAGTCAGATGCCTTCAGCTTCGAAGCAGCCAGCAGACCTTCGTTAGTGGTGACATCAATGTCGGTAGCGCCATCTGCAGTCTTGTTGATCTTGTAGACGGTAAAGCCGACACCCTCAAGCTTCTGGCCACCGTTGGCCTCAACATCCTTGATATCAGCCTCGGTACCAGACGGCTGGCCTTCACCAGTCGGGTTACCGAACTTGTGAATGGTGAGCGAGCCCTTGGCGTTCTTATTCACCAGTGGAGAGTCGCCAGCAGCCTGGTTGATGGAGGGATTCTCCTGAGCGATTGCAGCCGGGGCGGAGACACCCATCGACAGACCGACGATGGCAGCGAAAGTTACCGAGCGGGCGGTACGGGAGAACTTATTCACGAAAACAGGTCCTTTACAGAAGTCCAAAATGAAGCGACACGCTTCAATACGTCTCGCGATTCACTCCAGACGGCGACACCAACGTTCCCCGACTTGCCAAAACTGAGATTTTCCTTACGAAAAAGACCAGTCTGTCTAACCTTTTAAGCCTAAGCGTTATGAACTTTAATGTTTGAATGTATAAACATTGCAGCTCAAGCTCATTGCTTGCTCGGTTAACAGCGCTCAGTGAACCGCTTATAAATAACTTAACCGCTTAAGCATCTGGCCGATACCCCCAAGGAGAACGGGCCGCGACACCTAGGCATGAAAACCCTTCGCATTCACACTTCGTACTACCTCCGCGATAGCTCTTTGCACTGTTCGCGACGGGCTTTTGCTCATTCACCCAAAAAAGCGTAAAGATTTCCGCGATTTATCCCCCTCCCCCAATCAGGGCTAACCAGTTGGTTTGTATCAATAGCTTTTACCCCCTACCGCTATCGTCGCAGCGCACGCCGGGCAAATGAGGGCTCATCAACCTTCTCGTATTTGCTGTCACGACAACGTCGTCAAGCGAAAGCAAAAGGACACCATCAAAAAACCAAGAAACGCCCCGCGACCCACCGCCTTGTGCTAGGACCTGTAAAAGCACAGAGACAGTAAGCGACACGGGGCGCGCTTCGGCGTCACAGGGGACGTTTAGAGAACCGCCCAGTAGTGAACATCGTTGTAGCCGTTGAGCTTGAGGACGTCACCAATCTGGTCGACCTTCTTCTTGCCCTCAGGGGTCATGCCATCCGGCATGATCTGCACGTCAGCGCTGTGATCGCCGGTGAAGGTGATGGTGACGTAGTCCTTGCCATCGCGATGCTCAAGCTCGAAAACGTAGCGGTTGACGGCCAGCTTGCCCGAGTGCAGGAACCCGCCCTTGCCCGGAGCGACAACTGCAGTGTCAGCGGAGGTTGCAGGTGCAGCTACCGCCTGTGCGGCAGTAGCAACCGGAGCGGCAAGCACAAGTGCGCCCACACCCCAGACACCGATTTTCTTCAACATGCTCATAGGAACTTCCTTATCTTCAGTGTTTCTGCAGGGTTTCTGCAGATTTGTTCTGTGTTTTTCTGCGACTGTCGGCGCCGCCGTTGTTCGACGGCGTTCAACAGCCGCAGCCAATGAAATTGGTCAATGAATTGAGGCTGCGCCCCAGTGCCCTAGTGCCCTAGCGCACTGGATTAGCGCACTGGAGTGGCCTCGACGATGATGTTGTCGGCGTATCCCAACGTGCCGCCGACGAACTCGCCTCCGCAGGTAATGAGGACCAAGCGGTTCTCACCAACTGCATCGTTGACAGCCTCGGGCATCTGAGCGCCCTTGACCACCTGGATTGGATCCTTGCTGACGGTGAAGTCTCGGCTTTCGCCATCTACCTTCACCGTGACAGTGTCACCAGCTTTCAGGTCAGCGAAACGTGCAGCGTAGCCATCGCCCTGGTCCACCTCATTGACGTGACCGGTAATGACGGACGATCCAGCTGCACCTTTCTCACCCGGGATTGCGGAAGCCGAGTACCAGCCAAGGCGCGAAACATCGGTCGGTGGAATCAGAGATCCTTGATCAGTCAGCTGAACGAAATCAATCGGAGCCGACTTACCATCAATGAGCATCTCCATCTCGTGCACAGCTCCCCGAGAACCCTGTGCTGGAGTGGGCAGATTCTCCTGCGCACCATCGAGCGTCGAATCATTGCGATTGATCTGGCCAATCACCAGCAGAGCGATAACGCCGATTAATGCGATAGCGGCGATATACATTCTTGGCTGCTTCCACCAAGGCACGCTTTGTAGGTCTTCGGCTTGGCCGTCGACCTGGTCTTTGTCCTGGTCAAACGGATCAACGTGGTCGAGTGCGCCGGTTTCGGTTTCCGGTTCGAATCCTGGTGTGTTGCCAGGTTCCTTGCCGGTCTCGTCCGAGCCAAACTGATCAGTCATGGGATCTCCTTAGTTCGTGGCTACCGTCGGCAGAGCGTGAGTAGCCAAACCGGTCGGGCCAGACGGAACCGAACTAATTGCACGTCGTTCCGAGTTCGGAGCCAACGGCTTTCCGTGATTCTTCTGCTTGTCCTGGCCAGTGCCACCGATGATGGTGACGTTGGTGTTGTTCTGCTCCGAGTGCTGATTAATCACAGTGGTCGGGGTGGCAGAGTCGCTGGTAGGTGCAGAGGAATCGTCGTTAGGCGTGTTCTGCTCGCCCTCATCCTTCGGCTGCTCAGATGGCGTGTTCTCCGGGGTCTTGCCGTTCGTGACAGTCTGCTCCGCAGAGTTGATGTCCTTGTGAACAGCAACTTCCTTGCCATTGGCATCGGTCAGAGTCTCGAAGGCAACCTGAGAAGCGCAGTCGCCGTCGGTGATGATGATCGGAACATCAACCGTGCCGGCGGATGCCGTCGGCACAAAGTGCAGGCGGCTCCTAGCGCCAGTGGACTTGCCCGTCTCCTTGCACATCAGCTCACCGGTCAACGTGTACTTCGTGCCCGGCTTCAGGCCAGTGAAGTGCACGGTGTCGATAACGACAGCACCCTTCTCAACCAGACCCTTCCCGGCAATGCCGGCAGTAGTCGTGATGGCTGGGTTGCCCTCAGACTGAGCTGGGGTGCTCGGGTGGCTCGGCTTGCTCGGCTTTTCCGGCTGAGCGGGCTTAGTCGGCTTGCTCGGCTTCTCTGGCTGAGCGGGCTTGGTCGGCTTGCTCGGTTTTTCCGGCTGGGCAGGCTTCGTCGGCTTGGACGGCTTCTCCGGCTGAGCAGGCTTCGACGGCTTGCTCGGCTTTTCCGGCTGAGCGGGCTTAGTCGGCTTGCTCGGCTTGCTCGGCTTGCTCGGCTTTTCGGACTCGGACGTAGACGGAGTTGTCGTCTCAGACGGCTCTTCCGGCTGTGTCGTCTCCGGCTGCTCGGACGGCTCATCGTCGCTCGGCGTTGCCGGAACCGTGGACGTGGTCGGCTCAGTCGAGCTGGTCTCCGGTGCGGTCGTCTCCTCGGACGGAGTTTCGCTTTCCTCAGTCGGAGTGTCTTCCGGCTTCTCCGGAACCTCGCCGGTCACGGTCTGGCTAGCGTCGTTGATATCTGCGTGGTCAGCGATCTCATTGACCTGACCAGCGCTTTCCTTACCAGTCGAGTCAACCTCATCAGAGGTCAGGTGCTCGAACACTACAGCCTCAGCAACAGGAGTCTTAACAGAGTCAGACACCTCAAGAGTGACAGTCACAGTACCGCTTGCCGACGTCGGCTTGAACGTCGCCTCGCCATGACCAATCACAGAGCCATCAGCCTTATTAACCAGTTCACCGGAGAGGGTGTAGTTCTTACCAGGCACCAGGCCCTCGAAATGCACGGTGTCGACAACCTTGGCATTAGCCTCAATGCGGTTGCCCTGAAGCTCGGCTACCGTGCGCAGCTCCGGCTCCAGCGGCGTATCAGCGGGTTCGCTCGGCTTAGACGGTTCGGTAGTCTCAGTCGGCTCCGTCGGTTCCGTGGTCTGCGACTCAGTGCTGTCAGTCGGCTCGGTCGGTTCCGTCGGAGCGGCCGGCTTCGTGGACTCGGAGGTGTTAGGAGTAGTCGTCGAAGAGCTCGGCTGCTCTTCGCTTTCCGACGTCGTCGGAGCCTCCGACTCACTGGTCTCAGAAGTAGTGGTCTCGCTGGACGACGGCTCCGTTGTCTCCTCGGTCGTCTCCTCGGTTGTCTCTTCGCTCGTCGGGGTCTCTTCGGAGGTCGACGGCTGCTCCGGCTTTTCGCCGTGAACGGTCTGAGCTGCGTCGTTGATGTCCTCGTGGGTAGCGATTTCTACCCGCTGACCATCGGTGTTGTCCTGGCCATCGGCGGTGACCTCTGTCGAGGTCAGCTTTTCAAATGCAACAGCAGCGGTAACCGGCTCATCTACATCATCGGAGACGGTAATCATGACAGCCTGCTCACCCGAAGAGGTCTCCGGAGTGAATTCCACGCTGCCGGTCCCCAAGATGCGATCAGCATTGGTCTTGTCCACCAGGGTGGCGTCCAGGCGGTAGTTCTTACCCGGAACCAGGTCGGTGAACTTCACGATGTCCTTAACCACAGCGCCCGCAACAATCTTGTTGCCGTTCAGGCGAGCCTGAGTGGAGATCGACGGCTTACGCGTGGTCGGCTTCTCCGGCTCGGACGGCTTGGTCGACTCGGACGGGGTCGTGGTCTCCGCAGGCGTGGTCGGAGTAGTCGGCTTTTCCGGTTCGGTTGGCTGCTCCGGTTCGGTTGGCTTTTCTGGCTCGGACGGCTTCGTCGGCTCTGCCGGAACTTCACCGGAAGACGGAGTGACATTGTCAATCACAATGATGTCTTGTTTCTTACCATTGTTGAAAATGTAGCCAGTGCGGTTCGTGCCATCGACAGTGCCCTGACCGACGTTAGCCGGACCAGTGAGGTAGTCGTAGACAGCCTTCGTCGATGGGTTGTGAATGCCCTGGGAGAAGTCAATGCCATCGGAGAAGTGCCACAGAGCGAATTGAGTTGCGTTATTGGCGTCCAGCACTTTCAGACGTCCTTTAACTCCAGCTGCCTTCCCCAGTTCATCCAAACCAACAGCTGGAGAACCGTGGTGCGCAATCCAGTTGAGCTTCCGGTATCGGTCAAAGTCGTTCCGCAGCTTGTTATTGGTATCTGTACTGCGCGAGAACTGACTGAAGTTCTGCACACGACCGGTGTCATAAAGATCACCGGCGACGCTGGCCTCAATGCAGTAACCCATTTTGTGGCTACCAAATGGAGTTGCCGCCTCGTCAAATGCCGCAATGAGTGGCTCAAAATCACGGACATTTCCATTGGCTTCAACACCCTTAACGGTTCCAGGAACACTCAAAATCTTCTGGATTGTCAGGGTTTCGCCAGTGTCTTCTGCATCCTGCGCATGCGCAATTATTGGAGATTTAGCGAAGAAAAGAGCGAGCACAGCCATGAAGCTAAAAAGCGCCAACCAGCGCTTCTCGTTTGTAAAACGACCGAACATGAGCCCTCCCCCTTCCTTCGATTTCAGTGCGTTATACACCTTTCGCTACCTTTCCAGCCTTCAATGAACAATCAATGACCACGCATAAGCGTCTCCAGCCCCCATCACAGGTAGCCCAGTTGACATCGCCTTCTAATTCTCATTTATAGCGTTGGCCGCCCCCGAATATAACAAATACATTTTATGTTTGTTGAGCCATTTAATTGACACCCCTATTTCCCTTTATTTCAATGCCGATAATTGTTGTTTGGATATTTTTTCAGGGGTAGCCATATGGACAACGGACAAATACCAACATTCCACCTTCCTCTACGACGCCTAGCCATTCAGCCCAGATAAACCTCCATTACCTGCAGATATGAAGATTTTTCAATAAATTTCCACCCATTAATTCGGGTTGAAATGTCTCCCATGTCACGATTCTTATAATTGTGAGATAAGGCACAGCCGACACCCCACCCCCATCTAATGAAAATGCACCCCAATAATTTTCCGAACGCAATAATGACACCTCTGAGCCATTTGCAAAAACACCCCCTAGGCGCATTTAATAAGCCACATAATTGTGCGTTAATTGCGGCTGCGTAAATAATCGCCTCTCCACCCCCAGCCCTCTCCATCCGCAGTTAATAGACAAAAGTGGATCCGATTCAAGACATTCCAACAGATCACGTTATGTAAATCGCGCCCGAATAGAGGGCTGCAAGTGTGAAACTGTGCGAGTTTATGACACTTTCAAGCCATTTTTCGGGCCATTTTTGTCATAAACGCAGTCAGTAACTCGGATCGACCCAACGTCGCCAGCTAAAAACGCAAAAAGCGCCTCCCCACTCCACAGGAGTGAGAAGGCGCTCGTGCGCTGTTACGCGCTAAACGCCGCGCAAGCTAATTTCTGCGCAGTGCAGTGCCTAAGTCAGCTTAAACGGCCTTAGATAGCCTTTGCACCGGTGAGGTCCAGGTCGACTGGCAGGTTGTCACCCGCACCGTCCTCGGCCAGCAGGCCACCCTGGTTGTTGCCGCCGGTCTGGGCACCCTGCTCCTGGCCGCCAGTCTGGAGGCCACCCTGGTTCTTACCACCGGTCTGCAGGCCCTGCTCCTGGCCGCCAGTCTGAAGGCCGTTCTGGTTCTTACCGCCAGTCTGGAGACCCTGCTCCTGGCCACCGTTCTGCAGACCCTGGTCGCCACCGACGTTTTGCAGGCTCTGGTCCTGGCCACCGGTCTGGAAACCGGACTGACGCTCACCAATCTGGCCCTTGTCGTTAACCTGGTCGCCGCCGACCTTGTCGCCCTTGTCCAGCTTGTCGCCGCCAATCTGGTCTCCGCCGTTCAGCTGATCGCCGCCAGCGTTCTGGAGACCCTGGTTGCCGCCAACGTTCTGCAGAGCGTTGTCCTGATCGCCACCGACGTTCTGCAGACCCAGGTTGCCGCCCTCAGTCAGAGAGTGGAAGTTCGGGAACAGTGAGTCGACCTGAACCAGTGGGCCCTCCGGGAAGTTCACGTTGAACTCAGGTACCGGCAGCGGAGCCGGTGCTGGCAAGGAGGAAATCAGTTCGCAGATATTGCACAGGTTATCCATGATGATCCTTTAGAAAAATGAAGTGTAGATAAATGGTGTGGCGCGATGCCCAGAGCTGAAGGTAAAGGGCTTCTCGCCTTCTCCTTTGCGGCCACTGCCGTGCTCACACGAAAACCGTACCGGTGATGAAAAACGGTCACAATATAGAAATTCGACCCACTTCAGCCAGGAAATTGGAAACAGAATAACGGCAAAATTTAACCTGCACTTATGCCCAAACGTCGCATGTCACGGGTCACATTGCTAGCCGTTTGGTCACCCCAAACCAGGCTCGCCTTTTCCAGCAGAAAAGCCTCGGCACCTAATGAACTGCTCCCCATTAGTTGGACTGAGAAATCAGTTACCGACTAGTGGGGAGTAGTTGTCATTGAGAGCACGAAGTTCGCTAAGTGAATATCAGCGCGAGCAGTTGGTTGAACTATTTCAGCAAGGCATGGGCTATAGAGCCGCTGCTAATGCTCTGGGTGTCTCCAAACACGCTGTGCGCCGGCTCTATTGTCGGTTTGTGCTGCATGCAGGCTATGTCTTGTGGAGAAACCGACTAAGCAGCAGTATTCGTTTGAGATTAAGAAGGAAGTTGTCCAACGCCACCTTGCTGGCGAGACAGCGATGGATCTTGCGCGTGAATT
Source organism: Corynebacterium sp. MSK012 (assembly GCF_030232435.1). Lineage (NCBI taxonomy): Bacteria > Bacillati > Actinomycetota > Actinomycetes > Mycobacteriales > Corynebacteriaceae > Corynebacterium > Corynebacterium sp. MSK012. The sequence continues at coordinate 20,529 of NZ_JASPJU010000004.1, read as the reverse complement.
TGGCCTGTCATCACAGCAGCTGGTCCGCGGGTGGTCGTGGAAATGGCGCAAAGACGGCGATGACGCGTTGAAACCGAAGCCGAAGGGCAGGCCCAAAGGATCGGTCACGCCGAAGCCGCTGTCGGAGGAAGACAAGCTGCGTGGCGAAAACGAACGGTTGCGGGCCGAAAATGCCTATCTAAAAAAATTGCGGGACTTGAGGAATCAGGGACGCGCCTGAAAGTCCAGGCGATTGTCATCCTCAAGTCTCACCACCGCTTGGAGCACCTGCTAGAGGCAGCAGGTATGCCACGGTCGACGTTCTTCTACCACCAGCAACGACTCAGTAAGCCAGATAAGCACGCCGAGCTCAAGCAAGCGATTCGGGAAAGCTTCGAGCGTAACAAGCATCGCTACGGCTACCGGCGAGTGCTACTTGACCTGCGTAACCAGGGGTGGGTGGTCAACCACAAACTCGTCTACAAACTCATGTGCGAGATGGGGCTGCGAGCCAAGATCCGCCAACGTAGACCTTATGTTTCCTACACCGGGACGATCAGCCACATTGCCGACAACAAGCTTGACCGCAAGTTCACCCCGGATCAGCCAAATACCGTCTTTGTCAGCGACGTCACCGAGTTCAGGGTTGCAGGCCGCAAGGTCTACCTGTCACCGGTGATGGACTTGTTCGACCGCTCAATCGTTGCCCACACTGTGGCTACATCGCCGTCGACAGCGTTGACCACCGATTCTTTGCCCAAGGTGATCGCGGCGTGGGCACCTGAACCCGGGTGGATGATGCACACCGATCAAGGTTTCCAGTACCAGCATGCCTCGTGGCGTGACCTGATCGGCGACAACGGCGGTGTTCAGTCGATGTCGCGTAAAGCCAACTGTTACGACAACGCGGTCATGGAGAACTTCTTCGGCCACGTGAAAACCGAGATGTACCACGGTGAAGTCTTCGACACGGTCGCAGAGTTCAACCAAGTAATCGACGAATACATCCAGTGGTACAACACCGAACGCGTCCAACAACGACTCAAGGGCCTGACCCCGATGCAATATCGGAATCAGACCCTTGAAGCCCTAACCGCCTAGAGTTAAACCAGTCCAACTTTCGGGGACCAGTTCACCTCGGATCCCCGCGGGGCTTTTTCTGCCCCTCACCCTTTCACTTTTGCTTTAGGTAAGGGTAAGTTAACTCCCACTATGACCTCGAACCCAGTTACCCTGAACACTCCGACGAACACTTCCGCCTACCGCGCGGCCTTTTCTGACCACCTACTCTTGGCCGCCCCTTCTGAACCGCACCATCGAATCATCCGCGCCACTGTTTATGACGTCAGCGCCCCGGCAGAAAACCTGCAGAGGATTGTCATCCGCTCCCCCGAGCTAGTCGGCTTTCAGCTTTCCGGCCCGGACGAATTCTTTGGCCTCTTTATGCCGGCTAAGCCCGGCGAGAATCTCCATTTACCCCTCCACGGAGGTGGCGCCAATATCCGCGCAAGCGTTACAGCCATGCCGGAGACCCAACGCCCAAATTTACGTTGGTACACCGTACGCTCACTCGATCCCGAGTGCGGACAGATAACTTTCGACGTGGCGACACATGGCGTCAAAAATCCAAAGGATGAGCACGTCGGACCAGGGCTCGCCTGGGCTCTTGCAACTCGTGTTGGCGACCAGGTAGGCATCTGGACATGCCAGGGCCTCTGGCACCGCGCGCAAAGTTCACAAACACTTATCGCAGACCCATCTGCCGTACCTTCCGTTCGCGCCATTTTGGATTACGCGGATGCGTTTGCCCCGGAACAGTTGCGCGACATACACCTCGTAGTGGTCGCCGAGAACCATGGTGACCTCGAGCCATCCCTCGTCGCCGACTGGGAGAGCAAGCTGGGCAGCCTAGAAGTGCTGTTTAGCGCTACAACGGACTTCAGCACGGCAGTGATGTCCCACCTACAGCAACTGGACCGTGCCGAACACCCCGCAACACAGTCGAAGTACGTCTGGGTCGCGGGTGAAGGACAGCTCTGCAAGGAAGTACGGCGCCACGCAATTCACACCTGGGGCCTCAATAGCGAATCCGTGCAGTGGTGCCCCTATTGGTTCCTAGGCAGGGCACGGCCTTAATTAGCCACAATCCCTCGCGGCACAATAATCGGAGCCATACCGCGGGGATCTTCCCACACCTCGGCATTCAGGCCATATGCCTCGCGCAACACATCCACCGTCAGAGCCTCCTTTGGAGAACCCTCGGCGATCTTTTCCCCTTCCTTCATGACGATCATCTCGTCGCTAAAAGCTCCCGCCAGGCCAAGATCATGAAGTACGGTAATCACCGTCTTGCCCTCTTGAGCGAGCTCCCGCACGATACTTAGAATCTCTATCGCATGTGCCGGATCTAGGTAGGTAGTCGGTTCGTCCAACAGCACAATTGGCGTATCCTGCGCCAACACCATCGCCATCCAGACCCGCTGCCGCTGGCCGCCAGAAAGCTCCGCCACGTCGCGGGCAACAAGATGGTCAACCTTCGTCTTCTTCAGCGCCTCGCGCACTTTTTCTTTATCTTCTGACGCCGTCGCTCCCCCACCCCAGAGCGATCGACGATAAGGGTGCCGTCCGCGCTCCACAAGTTCTCCAACGGTCAATCCCGCCGGACACAGCGGGTGTTGTGGCAAAAGCGCAATTAGTTGGGCGGCTTCGCGCGACCGCAAACTATGCACGTCCTTTTTCTCTACAAGAACCCGTCCTTCGGCGGGAGCAAGCAGCCGAGAAAGCGTCTTGAGCAACGTCGACTTGCCACAACCATTGGGGCCTAAGAGCGTGGTGACCTTCCCGGGCTCTGCAGTGAAAGACACGTCCTTAACAATGCTTGGGCCGTCGTTGTAGCCCACGGTGACGTGATCAACTTGAACGTTCATTGAACCATTCCTTTCAGAGTTCCGCGACGGGCCGCCAACCACACAAGCAACACCAACGCGGGGCCACCGATGATGGCGGTAACCAAACCCACAGGGGATGTAAATGGCAGTGCGCCCGCCACGACGGCGCACGCAGCTAATAGAGCAGCGCCTGCAAAAGTAGAGCACAACGGATGGGGCGTGGGCGTTCCGGCCACCAGCTTGGCCAGCTGAGGAGCCAATAGTGCCACGAATCCAATTGGGCCGACAAAGGAAACCACCACCGCGACAATGCCCGTTGCGGCAATGAGCAAAATAGCGCGCACCCTCGTGACATTTACCCCAAGTGTGGACGCGGTGGCGTCATCATGAGAAAGAAGAGGGACATCGCGCGTAACACAAAGGCCTAAAACTACGAAGGGCAACAGGCCCAACACCATAGGAAACAAAGCTTCCATACGCACAAAGCCGGTAGACCCAGCGAGCCAAGTTTGGGCATCCGTGGCACGAGTTAAGTCAGCCCGGAGCAGGAGATACTGCACTAAAGACTGCGTGAGGAAAGACAGTGCCAGGCCGATGACCACTACGCGCTGCGACGTCCCGAAGCCACCGAGTAGAACGAGCAAACCAACGATCACTAGTGCGCCAAGCAAAGCGAGTGCAGCACGCCACCAGAACGTCGGCACCCCCTCACTCCATGCAGGGCGGGTAACTACGGTGCCCGCCACAACCAAAACCGCCGCGCCGCCGGATACACCGAGAATGTCCGGGCTGGCCAGCGGATTGCGGGCCATGGTCTGAGTCCACGCACCTGCCAGCCCTAGAGCCGCGCCGACCAGAACGGTAGCGATTGCTACAGGCAGGCGGAGATCCCACACCACGTTGATTGCTTGCTGTGTGCCCCCACCGGTGAGAACCTCGATGACTTCCATCGGGCTGAGCTTCACCGCTCCTTGCCCCAGGATTAAGCAGTAACAAAGAGCCGCTATGAGGGCGAACCCTGCCGAAGCCGCCAGGACGCGTCTGCTTCGTGAACGCTTAATACTACGGATAGACGTCATATCGCTCATATCGTCAGCTCCGAGTCATTCGAGGTCGGTGAACTCTTCTTACGTCGCACCGCCAGAATCATCACTGGGGCACCGACAATAGCTAAGACAATGGACATTTCCAGCTCGTTAGGCTGCAGGACGAAGCGGCCCACAATATCGGCTAGCAACACAGCCGCGCCACCAACAATGCCGGTCGGCAGCAAGAGGCGAGTCAGGGACGGGCCGGTAAACGGGCGTAGTAGGTGTGGCACGGCGAAGCCCACGAATGTCACAAGCCCCACAGTGGCTGTCGCCGAGCCGGCGAGGATGATCACCGCTGCGGCAGCCAACAAGCGGGTTCTCGTGGGCGAGCTGCCAAGGGAACGGGCGGAGTCCTCTCCCATCGCAAGTAGATCCAGCGGGCGTGCTGCAAGCGCACCACATAGAGCACCTAGTGCTAGACCTAAAGCAGCTAAGGCCACGTCTTCCATACCCCGCCCAGCTGTAGAGCCAACGGTCCAGCGGCGGAGCCCTTCCAGGGTGTCGGAAGAATAGAGGCTCAGCATATTCGTGGCCGCTTGCAGGGCGAAGGTAACTCCCACGCCCACGAGTACCAGAGTTAGCGGGTTACGCGATACGCGGGAAATCAACAGCACGATTAAGGCAGCGACGGCCGCCCCGACGAGCCCTACAAGTGTCCGCTCCCCGACCGTCGTTGCCCAGCCCAAGGTCAGTGCCGCAGCGACTGCGAAACTTGCTCCAGCGTTCACGCCGATAATGCCGGGATCTGCCAGGGGGTTGCGGGTCCAGCTCTGAGCAATGGCACCCGCCATAGCCAGGGCTGCGCCTGTGATCACAGCCAAGAGGGTGCGCGGAACGCGCAAGTCCCAAATGATGCCGGATTGCGTAGATGGGTGCGGACCATGCATGAGGATGCTGGTCACTTCGCCAATGGAAAGATCTTTGGAACCCAAGTACAGGGAGGCAAGCAGCAGCAAAGCCAAGCCAACGAGTGCGGCCGAAGTAAGCAAACGCCGGGAAAACACCAAAGAATGTCGAGTTCTTGAAACGGACACTTTCAATTAAATTGCGTCAGAGAACTTGTCGACTGCCCAGGGGATGGTCAATGGGTTCGGCATACTCATTGCATTGCCCACGTTTTCGTCCATCCAGCGGACCTTGCCTTCGCGAACAACGTCCAGCTTGCTGAATGTTGGATCCTTCTTCAAGGTATCGGCGGCACCCTGGTAATCAAGGATGAAGAGGTAATCGACGTTGTTGAGGTCGCTGTAGTTCTCAGGTGCGATGTCGCGGTAGAACTCGCCCCCGTTACCTTCGAGCTCCTTCGGGATCTCGAAGCCCAGACTCTTGATAAACTGCCCGCGACCGTCACCGGAGGTGTACAGGCCGATCTTTCCCTGATAAGGCATGACGATAGCCGCACGCTTGCCTTTGAGCTCAGGGTGCTGCTGTTGGAAATCATCGAAGGCCTTCTGCGTTTCTTCGACGAGTTTGTCGCCTTCTTCTTGCTTGTCTACAGCGCCGGCGATCTGGTTGACCTGATCCCGCCAGGGGATCTGCCAGTCCGTGGCACCGTCTGGCTTAACGGTGGTTGGGGCGATGTCATTAAGCGCCTTCTTCGCCTGCGCGTCTACGGCAGAGTTCACCGCAATGATCTTGTCCGGATCAGCGGCGGAGATCTTCTCCAGGATTTCAGCAGTGAATCCGTTGGCAGTACCGTAAACCACTTCAGGCTTGTTGTCACCGAGCTTTTCGGTAGCCCATGGGCCGACGCCAGATGCATCAACATCTCCCTCAGCACCCCAGGGCGCTACGAGGACTGGTTGGATGCCTAGAGCGAGCAAGGTATCGCTGTCTCCCAGGCCAACTGCGGCGATGCGCTCGTCCCCGGTGCCCTCATTTTTTGACGCCGCCGCGTCGTCGCCTCGGGAGCAACCAGACAGAACAAGAGTGGATGCTGCCAAGACAGCGGCGGTCTTCAGCGCCGCTCGACGGGTCAGCGAATTGTTTCGAAACATGTGAAAACCTAACGCGTAAGGAACTCTTTGAAACGCTGTAAAGTACCCGTAGCCCCAAGAGACTGATGGCCTCTTTCGGCTACGGCCAACACAGCAATCGAGCCTATATTACACAGGTAAGGCTAACCACACAACAGGCTACCCTAAATTAGTCCGCTTCCTGCTCGGCCGCTACCGACTCCATCGCCGCCCTGGCCACCGTCGCCACGCTGGCCACCGTCGCCACGCTGGCCACCCTAGCCACCCTGGCCACTGTCACCGCCCTGGCCACCCTAGCCACCCTGGCTCTCAATGCCGAGATGCTCGCGCTATTGCAACTCGTGGCACCAACTGTCGGAAAAGTTGCACTTCGAAGGTCGAAATGTCGCTAGAACGGGAATCTGTCAGCACAGGCGCGCCTCCGAATTTTGCGACAATTCCCTGACCTGCAGTTTTGCGGAGCTGCAAATCAGTGTCTTTAACGCATTCCCGTTCTAGCGACATTCACCCCTGCTAGCGCCCCAAATACGGCGCCGTCGGCCACGCATCCCCGGTCTAGCGACATCTGCACATCCTCACGCCGCCAAATAGGGCGCCGGCGCCTCCCGTGACGCAATCCCCCCCCAGCACTGCGCTCGCACAATCTCACATTCCGCTGGCGCTGCAGCCAAGCGGAAAGCGTGGGCGTCAATAAGAAAAAATAGGCCCCCTACCGCAACAATGTGAACTACTCCCCATTAGTTGGACTGAGAAATCAGTTACCGACTAGTGGGGAGTAGTTGTCATTGAGAGCACGAAGTTCGCTAAGTGCCGAGGCTTAACTTTTTGCGCTTTTAAGTACTGCGCTCAACTACTGGTCAGCGACCAACAGCTCCGCAATCTGGATGGTATTCAGCGCAGCGCCCTTACGCAGATTGTCGCCAGAGACAACCATCACCAGGCCACGCCCCTCCGGAACCGACTGGTCGACACGGATACGACCCACCAGGGACTCATCCACACCAGCGGCAGCAAGCGGATTCGGAACGTCGACGACCTTCACGCCCGGCGCGGACTCCAGCAGCTCAGTAGCCTTCTCCACGGACAGAGCATTCTCAAACTCAGTGTGGATCACCAGCGTGTGGCCAGTGAAGACCGGAACACGCACACAGGTACCAGCAACAGCCAGCTCGGGGATAGACAGAATCTTGCGGGACTCATTGCGGAGCTTCTGCTCCTCATCGGTCTCCAGCGAACCATCATCAACAAAGTTGCCGGCCACCGGCAGCGCGTTGAAAGCAATCGGTGCGACGTACGGACCAAAGTCCTCCGCTACCAGAGCCGAACCATCAGTGGTCAGCTTCTCCAGGTTGTCGATGTTCTCGCGCACCTGGCCAGCCAGAGTATTCACGCCAGCAAGGCCCGAACCCGAGACGGCCTGGTAGGAGGACACACGCAGACGCTGCAACCCGGCCTCGTCGTGAAGCGGCTTGAGCACCGGCATCGCGGCCATCGTGGTGCAGTTCGGATTAGCGACAATTCCCTTCGGGATGTCCTGCAAAGCATCCGGGTTGACCTCGGAGACCACCAACGGGACCTCCGGATCCTTACGCCACGCCGACGAGTTATCAACAACAACAGCGCCAGCAGCCGCAAAACGCGGAGCCTGCTCCTTCGACAGCGTGCCGCCAGCGGAGAACACCGCGACATCAATGCCCTTCAGATCCTCGTCAGAAGTAGCCGCGACATCCTCGACAACAATCTTCTCGCCGCGGAACTCCAACTCCTTGCCCGCACTACGAGCAGAAGCGAAGAAACGAACCTTATCGGCCGGGAAATTACGCTCCGCCAACAGGGTGCGCATCACACGGCCAACCTGACCAGTGGCACCAACAACAGCAATCGTGGTCATGAAAACTCCTTAACGTCCCGTACCAGCGTAAACAACAGCCTCAGTGTCTCCACCGAGATTGAAAGCGTCGTGCAGGGCCTTCACAGACTTGTCGACATCCTGGTCATTAACCAGCACCGAGATACGAATCTCAGAAGTGGAAATCAGATCGATATTCACACCCTCATCAGCGAGCGCCTCACAGAACGTCGCAGTCACACCCGGGTGGGACTTCATGCCAGCACCGACCAAGGAGACCTTGCCCACGTGATCGTCGTAAAGCACGTCCTTCCAGTCGTTGTCAGCCTGCAGCTTCTTCAGCAACGCCATCGCCTTCGGAGCATCCTCGCGCGGGCACGTGAAAGTAATGTCAGTGCGGTTATCCGCGACGGTGGAGACGTTCTGCAGCACCATATCGATGTTGATCTCCGCATCCGCAACAGCACGGAACATCTTCGCCGCCTGGCCCGGATCATCCGGAATGCCCAGCACGGTCACCTTCGCCTCGGAGCGGTCATGCGCCACACCGGTCAACACTGCTTCTTCCATAGGGATATCCTCCATCGATCCATCAACAAGGGTGCCAAGTTCATTGCTATACGACGAACGCACACGCAACGGGACATTAAACGCGCGGGCGTATTCGACACTTCGCAGCTGCAAAATCTTCGCGCCAACCGCGGCCATCTCCAACATCTCCTCGAAGGAAATGTTGTCCAAACGCTGTGCGTCCGGCACAATGCGCGGATCCGCGGTGTACACGCCGTCCACGTCGGAGTAAATCTCGCAGACATCTGCCTCCAGAGCTGCCGCGAGCGCGACCGCAGTGGTATCCGAGCCACCACGGCCCAGCGTAGTGACATCCTTGGTCTCGCGGTTCACCCCCTGGAAACCGGCCACCAGGCAGATATGGCCCTCATCGAGGGCCTCGCGGACGCGACCTGGAGTGACCTCGACAATGCGGGCGTTACCGTGGCGCTCCGTGGTGATCACGCCGGCCTGTGAACCGGTGAAAGACCGAGCCGAGGCGCCGAGGCTTGCAATCGCCATAGCGACCAGTGCATTAGAAATACGCTCACCGGCGGTCAGGAGCATATCCATCTCGCGTCCCGGCGGGACCGGGTTGACCTGCTCAGCGAGGTCCAGAAGCTCATCGGTGGTGTCGCCCATTGCGGAGCACACAACCACGACGTCATTGCCCTGCTTTTTGGTTTCCACAATTCGTTCTGCAACACGACGAATGCGTTCGGCGCTCTCCAGGGATGAACCACCGTACTTCTGCACAACCAGTGCCATGGTCGGCAACCTCCAAAAACTAGGCAACTATATGCACGTAACTATTATTGACTCAATTTACTTGAGTCGCATTCGTAATTACATAGTGGGTTACCAAAACGTAGCTTGCGGGGGTTGTGTGGAGGGTTTGGAATGGGTTGCGTAGGGGTTGCGGGGTTATTGGGCATGGGTTGGGTGCGGATCGGACGCTGCTGCGGGCTGCAAATGTGAAACTGACTAAGTTTATGACAAAAATATGCCCTGAAACTTGTCAAAACTGACATAAACCTAGTCAGTAACTCTCGGTACTGTGCCAAGAACTCCGGGCTCAGCCAGCTCCACTCCGGGCTCCCCGGCCCGAGCTCAGTCAGCATATCGGCCGAACCAGCTAATTCCCGAGGCGCTGCGGGCACCAACCACTGCCCCGCCCAACCCCTGCGAAGTGGACATGACAAGTGTTGCATGCCTAGCATTCCCTACGTGAACAATGACCTTCTCGCTGCGATACTGGCACTGCTGTCCGCACTCAGCATCGCGTGGGGAACCGTCATCCGCCACAACCTCTCCGGAACACTGGAAGAGGGCACCAGCACACTTCGCGGAGTGGCGAAGACCCTGAAGCTGCCACGCTGGTGGCTAGGCTCGACTTTGGCGATTGCCGGGTATGTATTTCAGGTCGCAGCGTTGGCATTTGGCACGTTGCTCCTGGTACAGCCGTTGTTGGTTATGAAGCTGATGCTCACGCTCCCGCTGGCGGCGAAGGTCAATGGTCGGCGGATTTCGCGGTCAGAGATGATTTGGTCCGTGGCGCTTACTTTTGCGGTGGCGACGCTGGTGTTGCTCGGCAAGCCGACTGCCGGCTCCACCGATATCCCCACCTACCTGTGGGGATGGGCTCTTGCCGCCGGTGGCGTGGTCACCTGCGGACTGTACGCCGCTGCAGTTCAGTGGCCCAACACCGGCACCGGCACCGGCGGCGGCTCAGACACCAAACAGCGCGGAGTGCTACGCCAGAACCCGAAGGCCCTGCTGCTCGGCACGGCAACCGGCTGGCTGTACGGCTTCGTCGCGCTGCTGTCTAAGTCGGTGGTCGATACCTATGTCAACGACGGACTCGTCCAGCTCCTGCTCTCCTGGGAACTCTGGCTGCTGGTGGCACTGGCGGTTATTGGCGTCGGCCTGCAGCAGGCGGCTTTTAACGCGGGACCGTTGCAGGCTTCGCTACCAGCTATGACCGTCGTGGAGCCGATTGTTGCCTTCAGCTTGGGATACATCGTTCTTGGTGAACGCTTCCAGGCAGTTGGTGTGCAGTGGGTGGCGCTGTTTATCGCACTGGCGACCATGATTTCTGCCACTATTGCCCTGGCGGCTCGGCCGGCAGAAGCCACCGCCACAGCCTCCACAAGCGCCCCAAGCACCGAAAACACCGCAGACACCGCGACCACCGACACCACAAGCACCGCAACCACCGACGCCCCAAGCACCGAAATCACCACCACAGACTCCACCGATGCCACCGCTCGGTAAGTAGAGTTCAGCTCTCCCGGGTTGCATGACCTAAATTGGTATGTGCACTTATTAAGTCGTTAGCGATTTGTCGGCCTGGCTATCCCCTGCCCGGGAATTATCCCTGGTGAGAAAGACCCGTGGCCGCTATGCACAAGGTCACCAAAGGTAGGACTCGATGGGGCGTCATTCCCATTCCAAGCGGGCAACTTCCAAGCGGGCATCCAAACCGACATCTAAGCGGAAGTCCGAACGCGCAAACAGCACCAGCGCCGCAACCAAAACCGCCGCAACCAACACCAAAGCAAAGCCCCAAAAGGGCAAGAAGCTCAACTCGAACACCATCATCGCCCTGCTGTTGATCATTGGCGGTTTGGGCGTGCTGCTGTACCCGGTTGTCGCAACGCAGTGGAACAACTTCCTGCAGGCCCGCGCCGCAGATGAGTACTCCAAGCTGGAGAAATCCGCTCCTCCTGAGGTCTTGGACACCGCCTGGAACGAGGCCCACGAGTACAACGCCAGCCTCGGCGAGGTCAATCCCGGCGATGCCTGGACCACCTCCGATGACGAGTCTTCCCCGGAGTACCAGCGCTACCGCCACTACCTCGACGTGCTTGGCGAGACCGACGCGCTCGGTCGCATCGTCATCCCGTCCATCAACTCTGACCTGCCCATTTTCCATGGCACGTCGGAAAAGTCGCTCTCGCGCGGTGTCGGTCACCTCTACGGCACCGACTTCCCGGTCGGCGGCGTGGGCGAGGGTGAAGGTCGTCACGCGTCGCTGTCCGCGCATACGGGTCTGCAAAATGCGACGCTGTGGGACAACCTCGACAAGGTCAAGAAGGGCGACGCGTTCTACATCGCAGTCGCGGGTCACAAATTGAAGTATGAGGTCCACGACGTAGCCGTCGTAAAGCCGGATGAAACCGATGCTTTACGACGCGTCCCCGGAGAAGACCTGATCACCCTGATTACGTGCACGCCTTACGGCATTAACACGCACCGACTGCTGGTGACGGGGCATCAGGTGCCGATGGATCCTGACGAGGAGTCCGTGTTCGACGGCAGCGGTTCGCAGTGGCAGTGGTGGATGTGGGCCATCCTGGCAGCAGCGGCGGTGATCATTGCGCTGCTGATTTGGTGGCTGCGGAAGCTCTCGCGCGACGGCAAGGGCGAGCCGGAAGCCGAGCGCGAGAGCGACGAGACAGGGAATGACGAGGCGGAGGATTAGGCCCCCTTACGAAGTCGCCATCACCTTCGTCTCCTCGATTGCGTTCTTGATCTCGTTGATTCCCTTTTCAAAGATGCGCTGAAGGCCCAGCGCCAGAATCAGCGACGGGATGATGAACAGCGCCAACATGAACATCAGCTTCCAGTAGTCTGCCTCATAGATACCGGCGATGGAGCTGCGGAACATATCGATCGCGTAGGTACCCGGCAGCCAAGGGCTAATGTTCTGGACCCACTGTGGCACCAGCGGCAGCGGATACGCGCCACCTGCGGCCGAGACCTGCATCACCAGCAACAGCACGCAGATGGCCTTGCCGGCGTTGTCGAAGGTGAAGACGAACGAGAAGACAATCATCATAAACACCAGCGAAATCACCCAGCCGGCCAGCAGCATCAGGAATCGGTGCGCGGGCTCGATGCCCACGTACACCTGGAGTCCCAACACCATCAGTGTGGACTGAACCAGGCCCACGCTGGCGAAGGTGGCGAACCGGCCGAAGTATTTCTCGACGCGGGTGTAGTCCTCGGCCTGCGCAGCGTTGATTTGTGCGTCACTGGTCGGCTCGTCGATTTCATCGCTGGCTGCATCGCCCTGCGCATCATCGACTGCATCGCTGACCACATTCTCGGCCTCATCATCGCCGACCTTCTGACCGTCGCGGCTACGGACCGTGGTGCGGATCAGTACCGACGACAGCAGCGCACCGATCCACAGCGCGAGGGTCGCATAGAACGGCGCCATACCCGCACCGAAGCTCTGGACTGGGAAGACGGGGTCTTCCTCGACCTGCACCGGCGCGGCCAACTGCGCTGCCAGGGCACTTGGGTCATCACCGACGGCCTCAGCAATTCGCGAGAGGTCACCGGTGTCCTTCGCCTCTTCCAGCGCGTTGTGAATCTCGTCGAAGCGAGCGGCCAAATCATCAAAGCGGGTGCTCAGACCCATCGTGGCGGCGCTGGTCTTACGAAGCGTATCCACCGGCGAGCCGGAAATCGTACCGCGGATGCCGCGAATGTCCTCGCCAATGACCTCGATGTCGTTGCTCAGACGCGACACCGGCTCCGACAGTGCGTCGATCTGCGGGCGCAGGTTCTGCTCGTAGGAGTTTTTGGCATTTTCCACAGCGGCAATCGCAGCCGTGAAAGCGTCCTTCGCCTGGCTTATCGACGATCCCGTATCCCGGCCACCGCGCAAATCCGCCGCCACGGCGGAGAAACTCTCCTGCAGCCCACGGGTGCGAGCGATCGAGGTGTTCAAGTCGGAGATTGCATGGTCATAGCCCGGCTTCGCGATACCCGGAACCACTGCCCCAACGGTGTCTTCCAGGCGGTCGCGCATCGCAGTCAGGCCGTCGGCCTGCTGGCCGAACTTGGCCGCCATCGCATCAAAGGTATCCGCGGTCGCGCCGCTGGTGGCCTGGGTGCCGTCGACAAGCTCGTTGACCCGGTCGCGCACGCCTTCATAGCTCGCCTGCGTTGCGTCGAGCGCCGTGCTAACCGAGCCGCGAACATTGCCGACCGCGGCCTCCAGATCGCCGGCGACGTTGCCGTCACCCGAACCGTTGCGCAGAATATCCATCCGCGCACCAGCGTTTTCCAAGATGGAATCCGCAGTCTCCACCAGTGGCACGGTGGTCTCCACCAGCGTGGACAGCGAACGAGCAGTCTGCGCACCGGAGCGCAGCCGCGCGGCGGTGTCATCAACGCGGTTTTGCACGCGCGTCAGTGCCTGCTTGGAGTCGGAGGTGTTTAGATACTCATCCAGCGAGGTGATCACGCCCAGCCCAACACTGGCGACGACCTGCGTGAAGTTCTTGTCAATCTCCTGAATAACGCCACTCGCGCCCTTACTCGTAATGATTGACGAAAGCGCGTTCTTCTTCTCATTCGTATAGAGCGTCAGCTTAGGCGCCTTGGTGCCCCGGACGTAGAAGGTCATCAGTTCAGTACTGAAGTTCTCCGGAAGCACGATTGCCGCGTAGTAGTCACCGGACTTAGTGCCGTCGATGGCGTCCTCAGAATCCGTAATCTGCCAGTCAATTTCGTGGTTACGGCTCAGCTTCGACAGCACCTCATTGCCCAAGTTGACGTCAATCGCACCGATATCCGTGCGATGACCACGGTCATTACTGGCGACCGCAATCTTCAGCTTTTCGGTGTTCTCAAACGGCTCCCAGCTGGCCAGCACATTAAAGCAGGTGAACAGCAGCGGAATCAGCACCAGACCGAAAACCATGATGCCGGTCATCGTGTTCTGGCGGATCACCCGAAAGTCGTTCCGCACAATTTCAAGAACGTTTCTCATTAGGCTTCACCTTCTGGGGAAGTCTTCACGCTTGCCGACGACACCTTCGTCTGTGGCTCAAACGTATCGCCAGCATTTTCCAACGAGTACGCATGCGGATGGGAAGTCTGGTGCTCCATGTAGGCGCGCAGCTCCTCCTCCGACATCTCGCTGAGCTCCTGGGCGTGAATCACAGACTGCTTGACGTACTCGCGCACCGCGATGTAGGCGAGGCAGAGCAGCACAAACAGGCAAGCCAGACCGAAGAACAGGGCCTTCTGATCCGGGTAGTTACGGGCCAAAATACCCAGCACCACCAGGGCGGCCACGGCGATGCCAATGGCCATGCGCATGAACAGCGTGTAGCTGCCACGCAGATTCTCCATCCGCTCGTCGACTCGCGATTGGTACTCCTCGCGGTTACGCAGCGCAAAGACGAGGTCACTGAGCTTGTATCCGCTACCGACCAGGTGGACTTCTTCGTTGTTGACCAGTCCGCCCTCTTCAAGCTGGTGGTTAACCAAGACATTGACCGAGGACAGGCTGCGGCGCAGCCAGTAACCGACCACGTAGGCGACCACTGCCATGGCCATCAAGGTGAGCATGTTCTTCAGGTAGTAATTCGAGTAGAAACCACCAATGGTCTCGCGGAGAGCATCAATGCCGTAGGTCAACGGCAAGAACGGATTCAGCGCCTGGAAGAAGTCCGGGGTCATCTCAATTGGATAGAGACCGGCGGCGCCAGGAATCTGAATAAACGCGAGCACTACGGCAATACCACGTCCCACGTGGCCAAACGCCGCCACCAAACTGTAAATAATGGCGAGATAACACAACTCCACCACGACACAGGTGAGGACGAACGCAACCGCGCTGACATGCTGCACACCAATGACGATGTCACCGATAGAGACAATCAGCGCCTGGAAAGTAGCGATGATGCCCAGCAGCAATGTGCGGCCCATGTACGCCTGGCCCACCGTGATTTCCTTGAAACCTTCCGCGTCGACTTCCACGCGGAAAATCACAATCAGAATGAACGCACCAATCCACAACGACAGGTTGGTAAACAGCGCCGCCATACCCGAGCCGTAGTGATCCACCGGGAACACGGCCTCAGTCTGGATCTCGGCCGGATCGCTCAGGAACTGCGAAATTCCCTCGGGGTCGAGGTCATTGACCATGTTCATGGCTTCGCGCTCTTCGGTGGTACCCAGGGTAAGAACATCGAGACGCGCGGTTTCCAGGCCATCGCGTACGCCATCAAGGTCAGCCTTGAAGCTCTCGAGGACCTGAGTCGCAGCGGAAAGCTGCCCACTCGTAGCGTCGAGAAGCGCGGACGTTTCCTTGACGGTGTCCTTTTGCGCGCCCAGCGCCGCCGCGTACGAACCCACGCGCGCGTTGAGCTGATTAAGCGCCTTGCTCAACTGCGGGAGTGCGTCCTGGGACGCCTGACGAATCTGATCCGAGGCGGCCTTGCCGTCCTTAGTGGCCTGCGCCAATGCCTCGCTGGTGGCGTTGAGGGAGTCAAGAGTTCCCTGCGCCGAGCCGGAGACGTTCTTCAGGCCCTCCACCAGCTCTTTATTGGTGGCGTTGCTCTCGTCGAGCGCATCGATGGTGCGCTGGATTGCCTGCTTATCCGGGCCATTGAGCGGGTTGGCCTCCAGCAGGGAATTCAGCCCACCAATGACCTGATCCGCCTGGTTGACGATGTCCTCCGCCGCAGCCGTCGCAGAATCCGAACGGGAAATTGCGCCCTGCAGATTGCCAGTCATCGCGCCAATCGCGGCGTTGGCGTTACCGGTGCCCTCCACCAGAGCGGTGCTGCCCTGCAAGTAGGCGTCGTTGAGATCCGCGGAGAAATTCAGGACCTCGTTGTTGAGCTCACCAGTAATCGCCTGCACCTGCGTCAACGCATCCTGGGCGTCATCGAGGGCCGTGTCCACGCTGCCGAGAGTCTTCTTGATCTGCGCAATCGTCGGCTGCAGATTGCCAATCTGCTCCTGGATAGCACCGACTTCATCGCGGCTATTGGCAACCGCATCGGCGACATCCTGGAAAGCGTCAGCGGAATTGAGACGAGCCGCATCGAACCGGCCCTGCAGCAGGCCGCCAGCTTCCTTAACCTCCTCGGTGACCGCCTTCGCAATCTCCTTATTAAAGGAAGCGGAAATCTGACCATCAATACCGGACGCGCCCTGCGCCGTGATGTGCGGCGAGATCGCGTTGATCTTCTGGTTAGCGCGGTATTTCAGCTTTGCTGGATGCCCCTGCCCTTGAATCAGGTCAACCATTTCCTGCGAGAAATTCGGCGGAATGGTGATTTCGGCATAGACCCTGCCGCGCTTTAGGTCCCGGTCTGCCTTCTCGGCATCGGGGAACTGCCAGCCCAGTTCATGATTTTGTTTTAGTTGTTTGACCACCTGGTTACCGATATTGAGGCTTCCGGTAACCGAGGAACTCGCGCCCTTGTCCTCATTCACAATTGCCACACCGATGTTCTCGGTGTGCTCGTACGGATCCCAGAAGCCCGGGATGTTGAACCAGGAGTACAAGGCAGGGGTGATCATCACGCCGATGATGATTACCCACACTCTTGGGCTATTGCGGAATCGGCGCAAGTCTCGCTTAAGAATAGACCAGCTAGTTTGCACCTTAAGGACGCTATCATCTTTAATCCACTAAATACATTGGTCCTAGCTTTAGAACTATCGATGGGCGGGGCCGTCGGCAACGCCTTTCACTGCACGGAGCCCCACCGCACAGCCCCTAACGACGCAGAACTCTTACGGCACAGAAACCCGCGCATATTTCCCCCACTAAAACCCCCGAATGATGAAAATCATATAAACAAAGGGGTAAGGTACATCACATGCAACGCGGACTACTGCTTCTATGCCGCGGCGGGGCTTGGGTTTAAGGCCGGCTCCCCGTCGCGGGGTTAGTTGTGCCGGCCTACAAGAAAAGTCCGAATTAGAAAGGCCCACAACATGTCTCCTTCCGACGCTTTTATTTCCGCTCCTTCTGTAATCTCCACTCCTGCTGGCGAGATTCCGGAAGGACAGCCTGCTTGGAATAAGCAGCGCAACTCCCAGATGGCAACCAACCGCTACCTGCCTTACGACCAGGAAGTTCAGGACTTCCAGCTGAAGGACCGCACCTGGCCGGACAAGCGCATTACTAAGGCACCGGTTTGGTGTGCCGTCGACCTGCGCGACGGCAACCAGGCACTGATTGATCCGATGAGCCCGGAGCGCAAGCGCCGCATGTTCGAGCTGCTGGTCCAGATGGGATACAAGGAAATTGAGGTCGGATTCCCGTCCGCTTCCCAGACTGACTACAACTTCGTGCGCGAGATCATTGAGAAGAACATGATCCCGGACGATGTCACCATCCAGGTTCTGGTTCAGGCTCGCGAGCACCTGATCCGCCGCACCTTCGAGGCATGTGCCGGCGCAAAGAACGTCATCGTTCACTTCTACAACTCCACCTCGATCCTGCAGCGCGATGTTGTGTTCCGTAAGGACAAGGACGCAATCAAGAAGATTGCCACCGACGCCGCGGAGCTGATTAAGACCATCGCGAAGGACTACCCGGACACCAACTGGCGCTGGGAGTACTCGCCGGAGTCCTACACCGGCACCGAGGTTGAGTACGCCAAGGAAGTTGTCGACGCCGTGGTTGATGTCATCGACCCGACTCCGGACAACCCAATCATCATCAACCTGCCGTCGACCGTGGAGATGATCACTCCGAACGTCTACGCAGACTCCATCGAGTGGATGCACCGCAACCTCAACCGCCGCGACTCCATCATTCTGTCGCTGCACCCGCACAACGACCGCGGCACCGGCATCGCCACCGCTGAGCTCGGCTACATGGCCGGCGCTGACCGCATCGAGGGCTGCCTCTTCGGCAACGGCGAGCGCACCGGTAACGTCTGCCTGGTCACCCTGGGCCTGAACATGCTGACCCAGGGAGTCGACCCGCAAATCGACTTTTCCGACATCGATATGATCCGCCGCACCGTCGAGTACTGCAACCAGCTGCGCGTTCCGGAGCGCCACCCGTACGGCGGCGACCTGGTCTTCACCGCTTTCTCCGGTTCCCACCAGGACGCCGTGAACAAGGGCCTCGACGCAATGGCAGACAAGGTCCGCCCGGGCGCTGCCGTCAAGGAGCTTTCCGACGAGGACCTGCGCGCGGTGACCTGGGAAGTTCCTTACCTGCCCATCGACCCGAAGGACGTTGGTCGTTCTTACGAGGCCGTTATTCGCGTGAACTCCCAGTCCGGCAAGGGTGGCGTGGCCTACATCATGAAGACGGACCACGGCATGAACCTGCCGCGCTCCATGCAGGTTGAGTTCTCCTCCGTCGTGCAGGCAGTCACCGACGCCGAGGGCGGCGAAGTCAACTCCAAGGCGATTTGGGACATCTTCGCAGGTGAGTACCTGGACCGCGAAACTCCGCTCGAGCAGATTGCCCTGACTGTCGATGCCCCTCAGAACGAGTCGGATGCCACCAAGATCAAGGCTCACATCGTCTACGAGGGTAAAGAGCAGACCGTCGAGGGTGTCGGCAACGGCCCGCTGGCCGCTTACGCCAACGCCCTGGAGAAGCTCGGCATCAACGTCGAGGTTCAGGAGTACGTCCAGCACGCTCGCACCGCAGGTGACGACGCCGAGGCTGCGGCCTACGTCCTCGCAGATGTCAACGGCACCAAGGTCTGGGGCTCCGGCATCGCTGGTTCTATCACCTACGCGTCGCTGAAGGCAGTCACCAGCGCGGTCAACCGCGCACTGGCTTAAACTCCACATAGTTACTGACTAGGTTTATGACACTTTCGTGGCAAAATTTGTGCTCAAAGTGTCATAAACCTAGTCAGTTTCTTTTTGGGGCAAACTATCCAGCGGTCCCTCGGCCCCACTACCCAATTACCCAACTACCCAATCAACGGGCCAGCATTGCGCACATCCGCACGGAAAGTCACCCCACCTGCGGCTACCACGCGTTCGCGCTCGATGAGGATTGAACGGAGCGTCGATAAGCGAACTGCGTGCAATTCCACCTCTTTCCACACCACCCTCGCGACATCCAGCCCCGTTGCGCGCAGCGAACGCTCGCGGTAGGTCTCCCGCGTGAGCAGCTCGGACTGAGCCGCAGGCGTCGGCGCGACCTCGCTTGCCGAATACTTGATGTGGCCATCGAACTCCACGACAAGCAGCAGGTCAGGGATATAAAAATCCACGCGGGCGAGAAAGTGCGGCGGATCGTGGCTGGTGCCGCGAGTCCAGATTTCGGCTTGCTCGTGGAACTTCAGGCCGAGTTCGAGAAGAGCGGCTTTAGTCAGCGCCTCACCGGGCGTTTCGCAACGACCATGACAGACCGCGAGCGCACGATGAAACAGCTCTTGGCCCCGCACGCTGGGATAATGCGCCGGGAGCTCCTCAAGCTGATCGCGCGTGGCGCCATGCCGCAGCGCACCTTCGACAGCCAACACCGCCGCCCGCCACGACACGGACTCCGGCCCCTTCTGCCTGAACCGGACGCGACACTCATCGAAGGCCGCACGCGCGAGCACCGCGACCCGCCGGTCCGCGAGCCCCTGCGTGTGATCCAGATGGATCTCCGAGCGCAGGCGCATGCAATAGTCGATGCCGTGGAACTCCTGACTCCCGCCCACGACCACAATCTTCGCATCGCGCACCAGCACCCACGAACCGTGCAAGGCCAGC
The DNA here is from genome assembly GCF_030232435.1 of Corynebacterium sp. MSK012. Lineage (NCBI taxonomy): Bacteria > Bacillati > Actinomycetota > Actinomycetes > Mycobacteriales > Corynebacteriaceae > Corynebacterium > Corynebacterium sp. MSK012. The sequence goes on along the minus strand of NZ_JASPJU010000004.1, from coordinate 695 downwards.
GCTGCAGCTCCCGAAATAACGCCTGACGACGTCTCGGAGACCACCGCCAAAGCAGTAATAGCCAGGCGTTTCTCGCGGTGGAGCCCCTCCCAGGCGTGCGCGACTACATAGTGACCTCGGCAAAGCCGCTCCAGATAACCGGCCCGCGCTTGCCTTGCGACCTCGCGGTATCCATTCCCCGGCTGGTCATCTGGCCTAATGATTCCAAACTGGTCCGCCACCAGTTGCTTGCGTTTCTTGTTGACCATTTCTCCCCCGCCCCGTGGTTGTTGTCCTGTGGCTGTTGCCCCGTGGTAGTTATTTCGTCCCTATTTTTGTGGCACTGTTTTGTGGCCCCTATTTAATAAGGCGCGGAAATTGCCCTCGCGGTTCCATTCCTTTTCGGCTGAGCACCCAGTCGGGGGAAAACTTTTGGGGCTTGCGTGGTTTTTGTAGTTTGCGTGGTTTACGGGACCCGTGTGACCGTGCCCCACGGTCCTTCTGAGCTTGAGGCCGAGCTAGTGCCCAAGTTACTGACTAGGTTTATGACACTTTCGTGGCAAATTTTGTGCGGTAGGTTCAGGCGGTGAATGCATCACCACTTTCGACCAGGAGAAGTAGTGAAGCAAACCCGCCGAACGAAATACAGTGCCATCAAACCGATTGCGCTTCAACACATCGCCAACGGGGCATCAGCAAGCGCAGTTGGACGTGAG
>NZ_JASPJU010000003.1:101715-203718 GCF_030232435.1 Corynebacterium sp. MSK012 | reverse complement strand
AGCTATTCTTTGGTGATTTGTGGTGTGTGGTCTGGGGTTATGGTGGCATGCGGACACACTTTTCTTTACTTAACCCTCAAAAGCCGCATATTAGGTTATGCTAAGTTAATTCACGCTTGCTGCACTTGTGCCACCACTTTGGCCAACGCAGCCCATAAACCCGTTATTTCCGCATCATGAGACAAGGAGCGCGTGTTGTCTAGCAACCCGTTTGATGACGAACAGGGCAGCTTCTTCGCCCTTATCAACGACGAGGGACAGTACTCGTTGTGGCCTACGTTCGCCGCCGTGCCAGACGGATGGACCGTGGCTCTGGGAGACCCTTCCCGTGGCGTAGACGGCGGGGTATCGCGGGACGAGGCGATGGAGTTCATCGACCGCGAGTGGACCACCTTGCAACCGGCAGGAAAGTCTCACGCTTAAGTGAGTGCCGTACTTCCCACTGCTTTGCCTGGTGAGTCCGCTGCGGAGATTGGCCGCCTGCTCCGTCGCACCGCAACTCCAGCAATTAGTGCGGTGCTGTTCACTTTCGCCGGTGCCTTGCTCTCTCTGGTGCCCATTTATCTGCTGGCCAGCGTCATCGATGCGGTAGCCGCCGGTGACGGCAAGTCTGGCGTGCTGAAGGTGATTGTGTGGGCTGCCGTGGCGTGTGTTGGTACTGCCGTTGTCGCTGGCCTTGCGGAGGCGCTGACGGGTGTGACGATTGCCCAGGTAGTTGCGAAGTTGCGTGAGCGCGCCGTCGCCGCGGTGCTGAATCTGCCTTCCACCACGGTGGAGTCCCTGGGCCGGGGAGAGGTGCTGGGCCGAGTTGGTGCGGATGTCGCCGCGCTGGTGAGCAGTGCCCGCAAGTCGGTTCCATCGACCCTCAGCGCGCTGGTGATGGTCGTGGTGGCCAGCGCTGGAATAGCGGGGTTGGATTGGCGCCTCGCGTTGGCGGGGCTGTGCGGGATTCCGTTCTATGCGCTGGGGTTGCGATGGTATCTTCCTCGTTCTGCCCCTTTGTATCGACGCCAACGCGAATTAGAAGCCGGTGTCATCGGTTCCTTGCAAGGTTCTATGGAGGGCATTCGTTCGGTTCGTTCGCATCGGCTGGTGGATAGCCGCCAAGGTCTCACCAGGCGCTACGCGCAGGCTTCGCGGGACGAATCAATCGCTGCGTTTCGTGTGTTTTCCGGGCTGGTGGCGCGGGAGAACTTCGCGGAGTTCATGGGGTTGTCAGCCCTGTCTGTCGTAGGCTGGTTGCTCTTCCGCGAAGATGCGGTGACGGTGGGCGAGATCTCGGCAGCGTTGATTCTGTTCCACCGTCAGTTCGTGCCGATCGGCACGATTCTGTTCACCTTTGATGAACTGCAGCGCAGCGGGGCGGCCTTGGGGCGCATCGTGGGACTCATTCGCTCCGCGGGTGCGGATACGCCACAGCCGATTGATGACTACTCCTCGCATCGGCAGAGTCCAGCTGTAGAGGTCAAGGGCCTGAATTATCGGTACGAGGATGGCCCAGAGATCTTGCATGACTTGGCGTTCCACATCCCTGCGGGGTGCACGGTATGCGTGGTCGGCGGATCGGGAGCTGGCAAGTCCACGGTTGCGGAAATTGTCTCTGGAACCCTCGAGATGGCAGAGCCGGGTGTGATCACCGTTGGGGGGTGCGACGTGGTGGGAATGAGTGCGCAAGAAAGAAGCTCGATCTTTTGCGTTGCCTCCCAGGAAAACTACGTCTTCGCGATGAGTTTGCGCGATAATCTCCTGCTGGCAGCCGAAGGTGCCAGCGACGCAGAAATATGGGATGCGCTGCGCCGAACCGGTGCGGAAGATTGGTGCACATCCTTGTCCCATGGCGACAAGCAGGGCTTAGACACAATGCTGGGCGAAGGGGGCCTGCACGTAGATGCGGTGGCGGCACAGCGTCTGGCGCTGGCCAGGGTGGCATTGTCTCGGGCTGGCGTCGTCATTCTTGACGAATCAACGGCCGAAGATGACGGTGACCTCGAGGAAACACAGCAATCACACGAGGCCTTTTCGATGTCCTTGGAGGACGCTGCCCGCGCGGCGATCCGCGGACGGACGGCGATGGTGATTGCGCACCGGCTCAGCCAAGCAACCTCCGCCGATAGCGTGGTGGTGATGGAGCGCGGGCGCGTGGTGGAAACAGGTACGCACGAGGAGCTGGCAGCAAGAAACGGAACATATGCCGATATGTGGACCGCCTGGAATGAGCAGGGGAGGCAGGCGCGTGTCTGACAACAAGGTGGTGACGCTGCGCGGGCTGGTCAGAAAAAATTCTCGCGCGATGGCTCTGAGTGGCTTGTTGCTGAGCATCTACCACGTGGCAGAAGCCATGATTGCGGTGTTACTGGGATGGTTGGCGCACAGTCTTATCGCTAGCGAGAATGTGTGGCACCTGGTGGGTGGAATCGCAGCCTTAGGCGCTACGCTGGCGACGGTGTCTGTGAGCTGGCAGACAGGGTTCCGGATACTGCAGGCTACGTCGGCTCGGAACGTATGTGAATTGCGGGCAGGCATCACCTCGCAGGTGGTGAGCCATGGTGGGCATTCCGACGATGCGGACAGTCTGCCTCGCCAGGAATTGCCCACGGTGGTGGGTGAAGACGTGGTGCAGGCGGTAGACATCATCGAAGTGGTCCCGGTGGGGATCAGTGCGCTGGTGGGAGCCGTTTTCTGCACGATTGTTCTGGCGCTGATTGATCTGCCACTGGGAGTGGTGGTGTTGGTGCTCAGCGCGGTGGTGTTGATAGTCCTGCACCGGCTGTCTCAGATCATTGAACGCCGCGCGGAGCGGCAACAAACTCTGCTCGCGCGAGTGACCGCGCGCATGACCGACATTCTGCAGGGGCTGCCGGTGATCTCGGGAGTGGCTGGCGCGCATCCGGCCTACCGTGGATATGCGCGTAAATCTGAAGAGGCGTGTGCGGATGCTCGGAAGCTCGCGTGGGTCAGCGGAGGTTATGAAGCCGTGGCGATGGGCAGCAATGTGCTGTTGCTGAGTGCGGTGGGCCTGTACGCGGGCTATCGAACCATTTCCGGCGATGTGACGTTGGGGGAGTTGGTCACCGTGGTGGCGCTGTCACAATTTATCGCGGAGCCGATGCGGCAGTGCAGCAGAATGCCGCGCTTCATTGGATTGGCGAGGGCTTCCGTTCGGAGGCTGCAGCGCGTGGCGGAAGCTCAGCGGCTGCGTGAGGGGCAGGGCGTGCCATCTGCTCAGATTGGCACGCCTGCCATTTCCATGCGCGGTGGAGACGGTGAGGCCGAAGGAGACGGCGAGGTCGAGGGATCAGAGCAGGCTTCCGTGGCGTTCGCAGAGGGGCGACTGACGGTGGTGCACTGTTCAGCCGCATGGGCAGATGCTCTGGTGGATGCGTTGGTCGCGGGGGAGTCGATGGAGCTTGGCTCCCTGACTAGGCCACAAACTCAACAACTGTGGATCCGGGGGCGCGATATTTGCGAGATCTCGGTAGACGATGTGCGTTCCGCTGTGCTTGCCGAGCCTCGGAAGCCGGCATTGTTTGGGGACACAGTGGGGCAGGCGGTGCTGCGGAGCTCTGGAGAGGGCAGGGCGGAGGATGCAGTAGACATTCTTAACGCCTTAGGGCTCGATGAACTGGCGCCGGGGGCGGCTCATTCAGCCGGGGTATTGGATCACGAGCTGACCGAAGGTGCGCGCAATCTTTCCGGTGGTCAGCGGCAGCGGCTGGGATTGGCACGAGCGCTACTGGCTGAGCCGGAGATGTTGGTGATGGTTGATCCGGTCTCGTCAGTGGATTCAATGACGGGCATGAAAGTGGCGCGTGCGGTGAGAGATATTCGCCGCGGGCGTACCACGGTGGTCCTGTGTGTGGGGAGGGCCTTCCAGTCGGTAGCCGAGGACGTAGTTGATGTGAAGCCTCTAGCTGGGAGTTTGCGGACGCGGGGTGAGCAATTCCCGCTAGGGGGTTGTTGAGCAATAGAAGATAGGTTAGCCTACCCTTTGCATTGCCTACCCTAAGAAGTTGGTTGGCGCATCCTACAGAGAGGCCATAGTGACCATCATCGATCGTCAAGCTCAGACATCCGCAGAGCGCAGTACCCACGAAAATTCCGTCCGCGACATCGTCGGGATCGGCATCGGCCCCGGAAACCTCGGGCTCGCGGTAGCTATCGAAGAGCAAGCTCCAGAATTCGATGCACTCTTTGTGGAAGCCCGCCCGGAATTCAACTGGCACCCAGGCATGCTCCTCGAAGGATCCAACATGCAGATCAGCTTCCTTAAAGACCTGGTTACGGTGCGCAATCCGCAGAGCCGCTTCAGCTTCATCAACTACTTGCATCACAGCGACCGCTTGATTGATTTCATTAACCGCCAAACCTTCACCCCGGAACGCGTGGAATTCGCCGATTACCTCCGATGGATCGCGGATCACATCACCGTGGACACGCAGTACAACACCACCGTGACGTCCATCGAGACGCTTCCGGAACTGGCCGCAGACGGAGCTCGTTTTGTGGTGCACGTCCGCAGGAAGTTAGGAAGCGGTGAGTCCGAAGGGCAGCGAGCTCAGCAGTCGGAGTCCATTCGCTGCCGCAACGTGGTGGTTGCCCGCGGGCTGGAAGCCAAGATGCCTGCGTGGGCAGAGGACAGCTCCTTGGACACCTCGCGCATCTTCCACAACATCGATTTGCTCCCGCGCACCAAGAAGCTGCTGAACAGTGGGTGGGATATCCGCCGAGCTTTGGTGATCGGCGCGGGCCAGTCCGCAGCCGAGGCCATCCGGTACTTCCACGATTGCCCGCATATCGATACCGTCACGGGCAGCTTGAACAGCTACGGCTTCATCCCCGCCGATGACAGCCCCTTCGCCAATCGGGTGTTCGACCCGGAGGCCGTTGATGACTTCTTCCATGCGCCCGATGCGATCCGCAACGAGCTGTTGATCCGCCACCGGTACACCAATTACGCCTGCGTGGAATCTGAGCTCCTCGATGAGCTCCACGACCGTCAGTATCGGGAAAGCGTCACCGGGCGTCAGCGGCTCGATATTCGCCGGACCACGGAGGTGCTCGGTGCGCGTAATTGTTCCGACGGCAGCGTCGACGTGGACATTCGCCACCGAGTAACCGGAGACGTGGTGACAGAAAACTTTGACGTGGTGGTGTGCGCCACGGGCTTCCGATCTCGCGGTCTTGCGGGGATTCACGCTGATAGTCACGGCAGTGAAGAATTCACCGTCACTAGGGATTACGGCGCCGTGCTCAATGGCGAGCGCGTGCCAGGACTCTTCGTGCAGGGAGCAACTGAGGCCACGCATGGACTCGGTTCCACGTTGCTCTCCAACATCGCGACCCGCTCCGGGGAACTGGTGGAGGCCATCACGGGTCAGCAACGCACGCATCGTGCGCCGGCGGATGAAGATCTCCGCTCCGAGCAACATCGGGATTCTTCGCACCTGATCGCAGGCTGATTTTCCCGAGCCGTGCTCCGCTTGAGGTTGGCTGACACCTAGCCCGACGTCCGCCATCCGCGTCTGATTCCCTGTTTCCCCATCAACCGAAAGGCTCTTTGTGCCCACCCGATCGTCTGCTCACACTCCGTTTTCCTCTGGCGATACGCTTGCTTCTCGAGATGGCGGCGCCGTCATCGGTCATGGCCGCAGTGAACAGGATCGGATCGCCCAGCAGCGCATATGGAATGACACGGATCAGGATCGCGATCGCCCGGACCTGATTAGCCTGCTCCTGCAGCATGCGCAGGAGACCCCGGATGCGCTCGCAGTGGTGGATGACCGGCACAGACTGACCTATGCGCAGCTCGTCGCCCATGCAACTGCTGTAGCGCGAAATTTGCGGGAACACGGTATTGACGCTGGTCAGAGTGTGGGAATCTCCCTGCCGCGCAGCGCGGAGATGGTGGTGGGTATCGTCGCCACGTTGCTCGCCGGTGGCAGTTTTGTCCCGCTAGACCCCTCGTGGCCGCAGGCGCGCCGGGAATCCGTCACCCACGATGCCAGCCTGAGCTTCGTACTCACGCCGGACAACTGCGCGCTCACCGAAGACGCGCTATTCGACCTCGATGCCACCCGCGAGCTGTTCACCCCGCCGTCCACGGACAGCGTTGCGTACGTCATCTTTACCTCTGGCAGCACCGGCCGCCCAAAGGGCGCAATGATCCGCCACGGTGCGATCGTGGAGCGCTTGCTCTGGCAGCGCGATCAGATCCTGTTCTTCGGCCGCGATGATGCCTCCCTGTTCAAGGCACCGCTGGCCTTTGATATCTCCATCAATGAGATCTTCCTGCCGCTGGTTTGCGGGGGCCGCGTGGTGGTGGCCGCGCCGGGCGTGGAGCAAGACCCCCAACGCTTGGCCCGCCTCATCCATCGCGAGGGCGTGACGTTTGCGTATCTGGTTTCGAGTGTTCTCGACGTCATGCTCAAACAGGCCGAAGGCACGAATCTATTAGACAGCTTGCGGCATGTCTGGTGTGGCGGAGAGATGCTCACCCAGGCGCTGTTCCGTCGCTTTCGCCAGCAGCTGGCCATCCCGCTGTACCACGGGTACGGGCCAGCGGAAGCTACCATCGGTGTCTCCCACGTCATCTACCGTGACGACGAGGATCGCCTCAACACGAGCATCGGTGTGGCCAATCCCAACTGTCGGCTCTATGTGCTCGATGAGCACCTGCGGGTGGTTCCAGACCAAGAAATTGGTGAACTCTATGTGGCCGGATTCCTGCTGGCCAAGGGGTATATCAATGCCCCAGGACTCACGGCCAGCCGCTTTGTTGCGGATGTGTTTGCGTCGGACGGAACCCGGATGTACCGCACGGGAGACCTGGTGCGCCGGCACAACGACGGCTCGCTGGAATTCGTGGGGCGGGCCGATAATCAGGTGAAAATCCGTGGCATGCGTCTGGAGTTGGAGGACGTGGAATCTGCGCTGGTGGGACACCCAGATGTGGAGGCGGCGAGCGTGATTGCTCGGGAGGGGCGACTGCTGGGCTACGTGACGGTGACTGCGGGCCTCGTGGGTGCTGCGATCCGTAGTTGGTGTGCCGAGGTACTGCCCGAATACATGGTGCCCGCGATTATCACCGTCATGGATGAGTTGCCGCGGACGGCCAACGGAAAAGTGGATCGGAAGGCACTGCCGGAACCTGATTGGAGCTCGCTCACTGATGCCCCGGCCGATGCTGAACGTGACGGGGAAACCGTTGCTCTGCTCGCGGAGGCAATGGCTGAAGCATTGGGGGTTAGCGCGGTGGGTGCGGAGACGGACTTCTTCGATATCGGTGGCGATAGCCTGCGGGCCATCACCCTGGTCTCGGCTCTGGGACGGCGCGGGGTGGAGGTGAGTGTGGGAGATATTTTCTCTGCGCGCACTCCACAGCAACTGGCTCGGTGCGCCGAAGAGCGCGGAACCTTCGTGCAGGATCCAGACGATGAACCAACCGGTGAGGTGCAGTCGCTGCCGATTCTGCGCTGGTTCGATTCCATTACTGATCACGTGGACGGCTTCATTCAGTCCGTGGAGTTTTCAGTTCCAGAAGATGTGGATGCGCAGCTGGCCGGGCGAATGGTGGCTGACGTGCTGCAGGCGCACCCTGCACTGCGGGCCCGTGTGCAGCGGAATCCCTTGCGGCTGGAACTCCCGGAGGAATCTGCCGAAGAAGCGGTGGCGATCCACCCCACCACGGACATCGCTGCGCTTTCTGAACTGCTGGATCCGGCAGTCGGAGTGGTGGTAGCGGCTGGGCTGGTGCCCGGAAGATTGCGCCTTGTGGTGCATCACCTGGTGGTCGATGGCGTGTCATGGAACATTATCGGCGAGGACCTCGCCGCGGCGTATCGCGGGGAACAGCTCGCGCCGGAGCGGACGTCCCTGCGCCGATGGACGCAGCTGCTGCAACAGGCCGTTGATACTGGCGAATTCGCGGAGGATGCCAATAGTTCCCTGCCCCCATTGCCGAGTGCAGATGAACCTCTGCGGGACCCGCAGGTGCCAGCGCTTGCTGATAGTCCCGAGAAAGCGCCCACAGTCCGTGAGGAGCGCAGCGTGGTACATGAGGCATCAGTGCAGATCACGGACGAATTACTGGGTGCGGTGCCCCACGCTTTCCGCACGGGGGCGAATTCCGTATTGCTTACGGCATTGAGCGTGGCGTTGGCGCGTTGGCGTCGAAACAAACAAACATGGACCCTGGTGGAGATGGAGGGGCACGGCCGCGAAACCCGATTCGTACCCGGGCCACAGGGCAGGGAAGCAGACCTTTCACGCACGGTGGGCTGGTTCACCTGCCTATATCCCATGCTGATCGACCCCACCCGGGCGGCAGTGCAGGAGGCCTCCACAGAGGTCGAGGGCAGCATCGCCCCGCTAGCGCTGGCACTCAACGCAGTGAAAGACCAGCTCGCGGCCATCCCCGGCAACGGCGTTCCTTACCAGGCCCACACCTGGTTGCATCAGTCCGCGAAGACCCCTCCGCAGGCACAGGTGCTGTTCAACTACTTGGGGCGCGTATCCGCAGGAGCACAAGATTTCGCTCCCGCGGGTTCCACCGGCCAACTCGGCGAGCAACGCGACCCGGACCAGCCGTTGGTCCGCGAGCTGGAGTTCAACGCGATCGCCGAAGACACCGGCGAGGGATACGTCCTGCGCACCACGATCTCCTGGGCGCGCGGCAGGATCTCCCCCGAACGGATCGACGAATTGGTCGCGCACTGGGATGTGGCATTGCGCGAGGTGGCAGCGCTTGCCGATCACGGCGTGTTGTCCGTGGGCGACGTTGCCCCCGCACCCGTGAACTCTGCGGACCTGGCACGAATCACTGCGCAGAGCTCCGCGGAGCTGCAGGACGTGCTGCCGCTGACCCCGCTGCAGCACGGCATGTACTTCCACTCGCTATTCGAGGAATCGGCCAGCTCGTATGTGGAGCAACAGGTCTTGCGGGTGGAATGCAGCGAACCGTTTGACCGGGAGCGATTCGCCCGCGCTGCGCGTAATTTGATCCGACGCCACCCCGCACTGAGCACCCGCCCTTGGGAAACTGACGGTGGCGATGTGGTTGCCGTGATTGATCCGGGGATTGCCGAGCATTTGCGGGTGGACTTTCGGGACGTGACGGTGCCTGCCGAGTTGGCTGGGCCTGGATTAGACGGGTGGCTCGTGCAGCGTACGGAAGAGATTGCCGCTGATGACCTCTCGCGGGGAATCTCCTTGCAGCCGCCCGGTGATGCCGCGCCCGAGCCGCTCATGCGATGGACCGTTGTGCTCCCGACCAGTGTCGATGGTGCGGTGTGTGGCCAGGACATCGCCGTGATCCAGACGGTGCATCACCTGATCGCCGACGGATGGTCCGTGCCCATCATGCTGCGGGATCTCCTGGAGATCTACCGGGATGACGATGCCCGAATCCCGCGCTACGACCCGGACGCCGGAATGGCCGGCAGCGTGCGATGGGTGGCGCGCAGAGACGCGGAAGCCGATATGTCCGTCTGGCGCGAGGAAATGCGCGAGGTACGCCCCACGGTGCTGTGCCCTAATCCTTCGAGTTCGCTCGAGCGCCGGGAGTTGCTGGTAGACGATCCGCGGACTGTTGGCTTGTCTGAGCGTGCTCGGGCAGCGGGTGTGGGCCTGCCGGATGTGGTGCACGCGGCGTGGGGGCTGGTCCTTCGCACCTTGGTGGGCTGCGAACCTGGGGCTGACGTGGTGTTTGCCACTTCCGTTTCCGGCCGTGACATTCCCGTTCTTGGCGTGGCCGATGCCGTGGGCATGCAGCTCAACACCATCCCGGTGGTCGCGCCGGGGCAATCTGATCCCACCCTGCCGGTGACCAGCATGCTGCACGCCATGGTCCATCACAACAATCAGGTCCGCGATGTGCAGCACGTCAGCCTGGCTGATATTGCCCGCGACCTGGGAACCAACGCCAGCGAACTGCTGGATACGTTGATGGTGGTGGAGGTGCCGCTATCTCCACAGGACGTGGGCTGCCCCGGCTCGCCACTACAGGTTGCTGACGTGCGCAACAATGGCGCGCCGCACTTTCCCCTGTCCGTCGTGGTCAACCCTTCCGCTGAGCACCCACTGCGCCTGATCTACGATCCGCAGCGAATCACCGAGGTACGTGCCGAAAGGATCGCGCAGATGCTCGCGGTGAGTGTGGATTCTTTGCTGTCTGAATCCGGTGCGGTGGCGACCGTGGGTGAGGTTGCAGAGGCGTTGGGTGCGGTATCTGGTGTGGACACGCTTCCTTCTTTGTGGCGACGCAGCTTCGAGCACTCCCGCGACCGGCCCGCCCTGACCAGCATCGGAGAAGACGGTGCTGCGGAGCATTGGACCTACGAAGAACTAGACGACGCCGCTCAGCGTATACGCGCTGTGCTGGACCGGAAGGTTGCCATCCACACCCCGAGAGTAGCCCTGCTCATGGAGCGCGATGCGTGGCAGGTTGCGGCCATTCTGGCGACCACGATGTCCGCCGGCACCTACGTTCCCGTGGATCCGTTGTCCCCGCAAGCGCGGGTGGAATTGATCCTGGAGGATTGCCAGCCCGATGCCGTGCTGGTGTCTCCCAGCGCGGAAAAAATGGTCTCTGAGCTGGTAGATTGTCCCGTCCTCGTGGTCAGTGAACAGACGATGAGCGGGGAAGCGAAGCCGCCTGCGGGCCGGTCGGCAAGCGTGGCCCGTGCCAATGACATCGCCTACGTGATCTACACCTCCGGCTCCACAGGGCGGCCGAAGGGCGTGGCCGTCACACACGCCAACGTGACCGCGATGCTGGGCAATGCTCGCAGCCACGTGGAGTTTTCGCAGGAGGACGTGTGGTCGATCAGCCACAGCTTCGCCTTTGACTTTTCGGTGTGGGAGATGTGGGCAGCGCTGAGCTCCGGCGGGCGTGCCGTGGTGATGCCGTATGCGCTGATGCGCTCGCCCGAGGATGCCGCAGAGGTGTTGCGTGCCGAAGCCATCACGGTGCTGAGCCAGACCCCAACCGCCTTTGCCGCGTTGGAGCCGCACCTCGGGCAGGACTCTGCGGTGCGCACGGTGATCTTCGGCGGCGAGGCCTTGGAGGCCCGCGCGGAGGCTGCCTACTGCAGTGCTCATCCGAATGTTCGGTTTATCAACATGTATGGCATCACGGAGACGACAGTGCACGTCACAGCACACGAATGCTCCGAGAATGCAGGGGAGGCCCGCAGCCCGATCGGCCGCCCGATGGACGGGTTGCGTACCTATGTTCTGGACGCGCAATTACAGCCGGTGCAGCCTGGAGAGACCGGCATGATGTACGTTGCCGGGCCGCAGGTCACCGCGGGTTATTGGGGGCTTGCTTCTACCACGGCCTCCCGCTTCGTGGCCGATCCTTTCGTTGGCGGCGGCGCGCGGATGTACTGCAGCAATGACATGGCAAAGGTGCTGAACAACGGTCATCTGGATTACGTGGGCCGCGCCGATAGGCAGGTGCAGCTGCGCGGTTATCGCGTGGAGCTGGGGGAGATCGAGAGCGCGCTGGAGAAGGTCAGCGGTGTGCGGGAGGCCACCGTGGTGGTCGTCGATCTGCCCGAAGGCCAGGTGCCGGGTGCGTTGTTGATTACGGATTCTCGTGCCGACGCAAAGGCGATCACCTCCCGAGCTGCCGCAGCGGCCCGAGACGCGCTCCCTGCCTACATGGTTCCGCAGCTATTCGCGGTGAGTACGCAGGTGCCGCAGACCATCAATGGCAAGCGGGATGAGCGCGCGATCCTGGACCTTCTGGGTGAGATTCCTGCTGCTCAGCAGGCTTCGGGCACCTCGGATCTGGTGGAGGCGATCTCGCAGGCAATTGCTGATGCACTTCGCTTGGACCGCGCCGAGGTGGAGCCGGACTCGGACTTCTTCCGCTTAGGTGGAGACAGTATTCTTGCCATCCGCGTTACTCACGCGCTGGCGCGCGCTGATCTCAACGTGACTCCGCGGGACTTCTTCTTGGGCCGCACGCCACGCAAGATTGCCGAGCGGGTCACGCCGCAGGCCACCCAGCAGAAAATCCAGGAAACAAGGCAGAGCCAGGAAGAAGCCCTGCCCAAGGACGGGCACCAGGAGATCTCGGGGGCTTTCCCCATCCCGGCGATGCTGCGCAGGCAGATGGAAAGAGGCATGAGCGACCGCTTTGTGCAGGCGCGCCGCTTGGATCTGGGGCCAGTCGCTGTGGAGGACTTGGAACAGGCCCTGCAGCAGGTAGCGCAGGCACATCCGATGCTTCGTACGCGCGTGGACACCAGTTCTGCGTTCGCGCACTTTGTTGGTGCCGAGGGAGACGGCCCTATGGTTGTGCGGGCTTTGGACGTGGATGCATTGATCGATCACATCGATATTGCTGCTGGTCGTAGCGTGGTGCTCGGGTGTGTGGATGGGTACGTCAAGGCCGTTGCTCATCACGCGGTGATCGATAGCGCCAGTTGGATGATTCTGGAAGACGATCTGCGCGATGCGCTCGCAGGGCGCAGGATTCTCTCCGGGCAGGCGAGCTACAAGGATCTTTGCCTGCAAGAACTGCACGATGCTCACACCGCAGCAGCTCAGGATGCCCTGCACTGGAGTGAACTGGCTACGCTGCCACGGCCCGTCGAGGACTCGAACCAGTGGAGTACGGATCATGTGAGCACGCTCGAAGTGAACATTGACGGACAGACCGCGCAGGTCCTGCAGAGCGTTGCACCCGACGTGATGGGTGTGGACGTTCAGGACCTCGTGGCAGGACTGGTGACCGTCGCGGTGGCTCGAACAATGGGCACGGACGCGCGGAGCTGGGCCGTGGACGTAGAAGGCCACGGACGTCCGGCTGATCATTCCTATGGTCGAACCCTCGGATGGTTTACCACCATCGCGCCGGTGGAAATCCCGTTGGCTGATCCAGCGGATGCAGCACGTGCCGCAGCGGAAATGCGCGCGCTCCACGAGGACGGCACAGCCCCGGACCGCCGCACTTATCAGGCACTGCGATACACACACCCGCAAGGGCAGCGAACCCTGGCCCATGGGGCACAGATCCTGGTCAACTACCTCGGACGGGGAGAGACTGGCGCTGTCCTCCACGCGCCGGGCGATGCCGCCTGCCAGTGGACGGATTACCTGGTGGAGGCCGATGTGTGGTCTAGCGAGCGGGCCGTAAGCATGGAGCTGTCCGTGGTGAATGCGGTGATTTCCGCCGAGCGTTTGCGCAGCGCCATCGGCGAGGTTGCTCGCGAGTTGCAGGAGCACGTCAGCCGCGAGCAATCCTCAGGACGCCGCGCTCCGCTGAGCGTGCTGCAGCGCGGAATCTGGTTCCAGTCACAGGTGGCAGCACCGGGTGCCTACGTTGCACAGACTGCGTTGACGTTTGACCGGAGACTGGATGCCGAGGCCGTGGTGGAAGCCTTCCGGGACACAGTGACCGTGCATCCAGCCATGGGCGCGGAGTTCCACACCGATGCTTCCGGCCAACCCGTGCAGAACTTGCCGTGGAGTGGACAGGGCATTGACCTCCCCGTCGAGACCACCGAAGGGGATCTCGAGGCGATCATGCACGCTGATCGCAGCGCGGGCATCGATCTCGCATCCGTGCCGCTGGCGAAGGCAACCATCGTCACCGGCCGAAGTGACGGACAGCCTGGCGACACGCTGCTTCTTACCTACCACCTGGTTCTGGTCGATGGTTGGTCGCGTGCAGTGATGCTGCAAACCTTCCTCGAGAGGCTGACGTTGAGGTCCGGCCAGGCCCGCACGCAGGGTGCGGGAGAGTTGGTTCCTCGCGGTTGTTCTATTGCTGACGCCCTGCTCGAGTCCGTTGACACTCGCAAAGAGCAGGCAGATAGCGACTATTGGGTACATCGCCTAGAGACGTTGTCTCAGCCCACGCTCGTTGCCCCGCAGGCCGCGGATATCTCTTCAGAGCACGCTGGTAGCGAGTTGCCTCGCCAGGTGTTTGCCGAGGTCAGCGAGCAGCTGACCGGCGCACTGCAGGAAAAGATCCGGGCGCAGGCCGTGACGTTGACCTCCGTGGTCAACGCAGCCGTGGCCGTGGCCTTGGGTGCTGTCACAGGGGATTCGGATGTGGTGTTTGGTCAGTCTGTCAGTGGCCGCGATGCCTTGAGCGACCCCGCCATGTCTGATGTGGTGGGAGTGCTGCTCAACACAGTGCCAGTGCGAGTGACAGCTCGGCCCGGCCAGAGCATAGAAGAACTGGTCCAGGATGTTTATCGCCAGCGCATCGAGGATATGGACCACGATTCCGCGGACCTCGGCGCCATCCAGCGGCAGCTGGGGGTAGGCACGCTGTTCGATTCCATGGTGGTGGTGCAGAACTTCCTCGATCCGCAGGCAGCAGCGGAACTTCGGGAACGCCACGGGGTTGTGGAGGAGCGCGCGGAAGATTCCACGCACTTCCCTCTGACCTGGGTATTCACTCCGGGGCCGAAGCTGGGCATCAAGCTGGAATTCCGCCACGACGTGGTGGACGAGTCCCTCGCACATTCCGTGCTCAAGGCCGCGACCGAAGTCCTGACCGCGTTTGTGGACACACCAGAGGTCCCGCTCGCTCAGCTGGCCCAGTTGGCGCCAGCCCGAGCGGAGGATTCTTCCCCGCAAAGCACGACGGAGCAGATGGCTTCCTGGCAGAAGGCCGAAGGCATTGACCGCACCATTGCGGATGAGCTCAAGGACACCGCCCAGCGCTTCCCAGATCGCATCGCGCTAGCGGATGACGCACAGCAGTGGACGTTCGGTGAGCTGATTGCTCGCTGTTCCGACATTGCGGAAAAGATCAAGAATTGCGGCGTGACCAGCGGCGATACTGTCGCCATTGCGGTGGAGCGCTCCGCGCATTCGGTGGTGGCTCTGCTGGGAGCCCTGTGGGCAGGGGTGCGCTACGCGCCGCTTGATCTGACGCACCCCGATGGGCGGCTCCGGGTCCTCGTGGAGGACAGCCAGCCCGCAGCCGCGCTGGTGGACTCGAGTTCTCGGGAGCGCATGGAGCGGATCGGTGCGCTTCCTTGCGTCGACGTCACCACTGCCGATTCCCACGCCACCACCCACACGCCTGCGGCGGTGCCCGGGGACGATGCCTACCTGATGTACACCTCCGGATCGACCGGCAAGCCCAAGGGCGTGGTGATCAAGCATCGCGGGCTGCACAACATGCTGGACAATCACCGGCGCAAGATCTTCGCCCCAGCTGCTGCCGATGGGCGGACGTTGCGGATCGCGCATGCCATCAGCTTCGCCTTCGATATGTCGTGGGAAGAGCTGTTTTGGCTGGTGGAAGGCCACGAGGTGCGGATCTTCTCCGAGGATTTGCGACGCGATGCTGCGGCCATGGTTGAGGCCATTCGCGCGCATCAGGTGGATGTCATCAACGTCACCCCGACCGTTGCCGAGCAGCTGCTCGCGGAGGGGATGCTGGAATCCGGCGCGCATCGCCCGCGGCTGGTGCTCTTGGGCGGCGAGGCTGTCTCGCACGGCGTGTGGGAGACCTTGCGAAAGGCCGATGACGTGCGCGGATACAACCTCTATGGACCCACCGAGTACACCATCAACGCCCTGGGTGCTGGCACGGATGAGAGCGCCACGCCCGTGATCGGAATGCCGGTGGATCGCACGGCGGCGTTCGTTTTGGACCCGTGGTTGCGCCCCGTTCCTACAGGAGCGCCGGGTGAGCTCTACCTCGCGGGCAGCGGCTTAGCGCAGGAGTATCATGGGCTCGCGGCGCGCACCGCCAGCTCCATGGTCGCCTGCCCGTGGGGCGCCCCGGGTGAGCGGATGTATCGCACGGGAGACATCGTCCGCGTGCGTGCGGATGGCATGTTCGAGTACCTCGGACGCAGCGACGATCAGGTGAAAATTCGTGGTCACCGCGTGGATCCCGGCGACGTCTCGGCCGCCGTGTCCCGCGGCGTTGATCCCCGCATCCTCCACTGCGTGACCGTTCCTGTTCGTATATCCGACGCCACACTCCTGGCCTGTCACCTCGTGGCCCCACAACTGCGCGATGCGGACCAGGGGGAGCGGCAGAGTTTCCTGACTGGCGTGCGTAATGCATTGCGCGAGGAACTGCCCAGCTACATGATCCCGGATCGATGGTCGATCGTGGATGAGTTGCCGGTGACGTCGAATGGAAAGACCGACCTTGCTGCACTGGGTGAGGGAGAAAGGATCACGGAGAAGGGCCGCGAACCGGCGAACGAAACCGAGGAGATCACGGCGGAGCTGTTTGCCGAATCGCTAGATATTGAGCCCGAGGACGTGCCGGTGGATGCTGATTACTTTGACATGGGTGGGCACTCCATGGCGGTCATCAAGCTCTGCGCACTGCTGCGTGGAGAGCTGGGAGTGGAGGTTGGCGTGCGCGAATTCTACGGTCTGCGGACAGTCGAGCGCGTGGCGGAGTTTGTGGAGGCGCGCTCGTAGATTCAGCCCAGCAATTCGGCGAGTGCCGGGATGATCCCGTGGCGCCACATCGCAGGGTCGTGGCCACCGGGCGTGCGGTGATTGGTGGTGGGAAAGCCGCGGCGTGTCAGGGCATCGGCCACTGCATCCACGTGTCGTTGCATGGGCGGCTCTTCTGCACCGCACGTCAGTACGATGCGTGCCAGACCGGAGCCACTGTGAGCCGCAGGATTTTCGAGTGAGGGGCCAGTGAGCTGTGCGGCAATGTCGCCTCCTGCGGGCCCGTCCGAGAGCGTGTCCGCGAGCTCTGCAGAACGGTCAGCGGACCACCAGACGGCAGGGGACTGGGCGATGGCTCCTTTGATTGCAGGCGTGGTTTCGGTGGAAGCCGTAAGAGCTGCGCGCAGGGCGGAGAGACCGCCGAAGCTTTGCCCCACCAGGACTATGTGGCTGCTGTTGATGATCGGCGGAAGCTCGGTGGCCAGTGCGCTGGCGAATGTTTGGGAGGTGTACTCCTCGCTGCGGTCTTTGGCTGCCGGCAGGAAGACGCGGTTGATCTGGGGGATAAGCCCTGCCGTGACTGCCCGGTCCAGTGCGCCCGTGAGGTCATGCAGATGGATCCAGTCATCGCCATCCAAAAACACCACGGTGGTATCCGCACCGCGGTCATCGAGGCGCGCGGTGCAGCGCCTGCCGAATACCTTCCGGTCGATGGACAGGCGTGCGCCGGGCAAGTCCGCGATGACTTCTGGGGAGCGAGGCGGCCAGAGTGTCTGGTCCACAGAATCGCCGCTCAATAGGCTCGCCTGTGGGCCTGCGCCGTGTGCGTTATGTGGATCGGGATATTTCAGCTCGCCGGATTGAAAGCTATAGGTCACTGCTGAGTGCGCCGGGATGCGCACATCGACGGTGGACATCGATTCGGTGAGCTCGACGTTCGAGCGGTAGGGGTCCGGGAAAACGAGGGCTTCCGCATCCGCGGGCACCGAGATTCGGTGAAGGGTGGTCACGTCCGGGGAGTCTGGCATGAAAATTGCGCCACTTTCATCATTGACTACATAGGTAAACCTAAGCTAACATCCCCTGCATGCGAGTTGCTGTTTTCGGCTATCAGTCGTGGGGACACCGGACGTTGTCTGCGGTCATCAATGCTGGTCATGAAGTAGTTTTGGTAGTTACGCACCCTGCCAGCGATCACCCTTATGAGCAAATGTGGGCAGACTCCGTTGAGGAGCTCGCCAGCGAACATGAGCTCCAGGTGTGTGTCACTGAGCGCGTGGGTCAAGACGTCATTGAGGCGTTGCGCGATGCTGCACCAGACATCATCGTGGCCAACAATTGGCGAACCTGGCTTCCTCCCGAGGTTTTCAGCCTGGCCAAGCACGGCGCATTGAATGTCCACGATGGTCTCCTGCCCGAGTACGCCGGATTTTCGCCCATCCTGTGGGCGCTGTTGAACCGGGAAACTCACGTGGGCGTCACTGTGCACGAGATGGATGAAGTGCTGGACGGCGGACCCATCGTTGCCCAGCGCGCGATCCCCGTGGGTCCGCAGGACACCACCACGGATCTCGTGGCCAAGACCATCGACCTCATCGAGCCCCTCGTGGAACGCGCATTGAGTGACGTCGCCCAAGGCACCGCCACTGCGCAACCTCAAGATCCCACCCGCGCTACGTACTTCCACAAGCGCGGCGAGCAGGAATCTCGCATAGATTTCACCCAACCTGCGGAAGATATCGCCTTGCTGGTCAGGGCGCAGTCCGACCCGTACCCCAATGCTTACTTTGAATTCCGAGGCCAGCGCGTCCGCGTGCTTTCCGCGCACGTCTCGCAGGGCCGCTTCGGCGGAACCCCCGGCCGAGTCACCATCCCTCACGAGGGAGGAATCGCGGTGGTCTGTGGATCGCCCCGTGCCAACGTGCCGGCGCCGGCGATTGTTCTGGATCGTGTTCGTCTCGACGACAACTCGGAACTGACCGCCACCGAATTCTTTGGACATAGGGCTGGATATATCCAACCAAAGGTTTGACCTTTCCCTTTTGTGTACGGGCCACGCCTCGCGCGGAAATCCGTCACCAGTAACAACGGAGAAAAATGACACTCAAGAAGATTCTCGTTAGCACCGCTGCTGTGCTGACCTTGGGCGCGGCACTGACCGCTTGCTCGACTGATGACCAGTCCGGAAATTCCGGGGACTCCCAGGCAGTCAACGCCGAGCAGGGCGCATTCCCCACCACCATCGAGCACCGCTACGGCTCCACCGAAATCAAGGAAGCCCCGCAGCGCGTGGTCTCCTTGGGCTACACGGATCAGGACGCACTGCTGGCGCTGGGAGTTACTCCTGTCTCCGTGAAGTACTGGGACGGAATGACCCCGGATGGTCAGGCTGCGGGCAACTGGTCCAATGACAAGATCGAGGGCGACACTCCTCGGATCGACAAGGACACAGAAGTCAACGCGGAAGCCATCGCCAAGGACAATCCAGACCTCATCGTGGCCGTGTACTCGGACATCGATGAAGACACGTACAAGAAGCTGTCTGAGATCGCCCCTGTCGTCGTACAAAAGGGCGAATACGAAGAACTACAGCAACCATGGGACGTGACCACGGAAGAGATCGGGCAGGCCGTGGGCAAGCCTGAAGAGGCAAAGCGCCAGGTGGAGCAGGTCAAGGAGAAGTTCGCAGAGCTCAAGGGCCGCCACCCAGAATGGGCCGAAAAGGAACTCGGCGTGGCCACTGTCTCCGACGAGAGCCTGGCTGTCTTTGCCGAGGGCGATCCGCGTAGCCGCTTCTTCACCGAGCTGGGATTCAAGATCAACCCGGCCTACGCGGGCATCACCAAGGACAAGTTCTACGGTGAGGTCTCCAAGGAAAACGCAGACCAGATCAACTCTGACGTGCTGGTGTGGGATCAACTGTCTTACTCTCCGAAGCAGAGCAAGGCTTCTGTGACCGAGGATCCGATCGTGGGCAAGCTGCCCGCCGTGAAGGACGGACACAGTGTCTACCTGGAAGGCGACCTGGAAAAGGCCTTCGGATGGCAGACCGTGCTGAGCCTGAACTACCTGCTGGACAAGATCGAGCAGCCGTTGGCAGACGCCACGAAGTAGTCTGAATCAACTGCCGAACCGCCCCGCATGAACGTGCTGGGGCGGTTTTGCTGTTGCTGGCTAGGGGACGGGCACTCATGGGGATAACGGATGCACGCTAGGGGCGAGCTGCCTGTATTCCGGTCAGAAACCGGGGTAAGAATAGACCAGTTGTTTTCTAGAAGGGATTCCCTGTGCACTTAAGCGACCTCATGGACGCCACCACCCTGCTCCAGAACTTTGGCGGCTGGGCGCTCGGCGGCATTGCGCTGATTATCTTTATTGAATCCGGCGTGCTCTTCCCGTTCCTCCCCGGCGATTCCATGCTGGTCACCGCGGCAATCTTGCGCGATCAGCTGGGCTTGAACGTTCCGATTCTGGTGGGCGTGGCCATCGTCGCGGCGTTCTTGGGCGACCAGGTAGGTTTCTGGCTCGGCCACCGCTTTGGCCGCAAGTTGTTTAAGCCCGACGCCAAGATCCTCATAACCGAGCACCTCGAACAAGCCGAGGCTTTCTTCCTGAAGTACGGGCCGTTGGCTCTGGTACTGGGGCGCTTCATCCCGATCGTGCGTACCTACATTCCCGTGGCCGCTGGTACCGCGGAGATGCCGTACAAGAAGTTCGTGGGATGGAACGTCACGGGTGCAGTGCTGTGGATTGTCAGCATGGTCGGCATTGGCGTGCTGCTGGGGGATATCCCGGGCATTGCGGATCGCATCGACATGATCGCCATCGTCATCGTGCTGGTGTCTGTGACTCCGGTGGTGATTTCCGCGATGATCAACTGGCGGAAGTCCAAGAAGACTCCCGCCCAGGAGCTGATGGAGGACTAAGCCCTGATCGTCACTTGGGGACGATCAGCGGACCGCCGGTGACAGGATCCTCGATGACTAGCGCGTTGAGGGCAAACGCCTCGAGCAGTAGCTCTGGGGTAATGACCTCGCTGGGACGCCCGGTGGCGAGGACCTGTCCATCCTTCATCACCACGAGATTATCGCTGTAGCGTACAGCCAAGTTGAGATCGTGCAGCACCATCACCACAGTCCGATCCAGCTCTCGGCGTAGACGCTGCACCAGCTCCAAAATCTCTACCGACGTGGCCAGATCCAGGTAGGTGGTGGGCTCGTCCAGGAACAGGATGTCCGTGTTCTGCGCAAGAACCATGGAGATCCACACACGCTGCCGCTGCCCTCCGGACAGAGAATCCAGGGTGCGCTCCGCCAGCCCCATCGAGCCAGTCATTTCCAGCGCCTTGTGCACCTCGGCTTCGTCCGTGGACGACCACTGACGGATCCACGATTGGTGTGGGTGCCGACCGCGCGAGACGAGATCAGCCACGTTGAGTCCCTCCGGGGCGGTAGGGGTTTGTGGCAGCACGCTGATGGTCCGTGCGAGGTCCTTGCGCCTGATGGATGAGATATCGGCGCCGTCTAACAGCACTTCGCCCTCATTCGCCGGAAGGAGACGAGACATGGCTCGCAACAACGTGGATTTGCCGCAGCCATTGGGGCCGATGATTGTGGTGATCTGCCCGCGAGGAAAGTCCACGTCCAAGCCTTCGATGACCGTCCGGTCGCCGTAGCCCACGGCGAGGCCGCGTGCGCTCATGCTGTGCTTCTGAGTCATGTGTCCTTCTTTGTTCGCGGCACTGCTAACTTCCAGGGTGGGATCTTTTCTCATGCCGTGGTTGACCTATTCCGTTGGACCAGCAAATAAATAAGGAACGCACCGCCGATTGCCGAGGTGAGAATGCCCACCGGCAGCTCTACGGGCAGAAGAGTTTGGGTGCTGATATCTGCCAGCAGGAGTAGCGCAGCGCCGGTCAGCGCAGAGGCCAGAAGCGGTGGTGCAGAGCAGTTGCACAAGCGCAGCGCCACCTGTGGGGCCACGAAGGCGACGAACCCGATGGGGCCAGCGGCCGAGACCGCCACTGCTGCCAAAGCCACGGCAGCGGCGAGCAGAAGCACCTGCACACCCTGGACGTTTTGTCCCAAAGCCCGTGCAGTATCCGAGCCCAGCAAGGTGGCTAAAAGTTGGTGACCAATCCAGGCCAGCAGCGGTGTAAACACCAACACAACAATGGCGATGGGCCACATCTTGGACCAGTCCGCAGTGCTCAGGGAGCCAGTAAGCCAGAACTGCGCGGCCGCGGCATCGCGCAACTCCGTGCGGATCATCAGGAAGTTGATATACGAGGTCAACAGAGCAGAGATGATGATGCCGAACAGCACTAGCCGGAAGGAATCAGTCGATCTCCTCCACGCCAGAGCCCACATCACCGTTGCGGTGACAGCCGCACCAAGCACCGCGGCCAAGGGAATGCCGATGCTGCTGAGCCAGCCGAGGAAACCACCAGCGCCACCACCCAGAGTGATGACGGTGACCGCGGCCGCGGACGCGCCCGTAGTGAAGCCCAAGATATCCGGGCTGGCCAGCGCATTGCGAGTCACGGACTGAGTGAGGGCTCCGGATAATCCCAGCGCACAGCCCACCAGAATGGCCGTCAGCGCACGAGGCATGCGCCAATCCAAAACCACCAGACGCTCAATGCGGGTGCCCTGGCCGGTGAACAGCACCTCCAGCACACGAGCCGGGGACACAGGATAGTCACCCAGGCCGATGGAGACCGCCGCTAGCAAGACGATCGCCACGAGCAGCAATAGAGACACCGTCAACGCGCGAGGGCGCCAGACCACAGAAAATGAGCCCACGCGGAATGGCGGGCGCCCAGGGATAGTGGAAGAGGTAGGGCGGGCAAGGAGGGAACTCATTAAATGGCCACCACCCGGCGTCGATAAATAAGGGCGATGAAGAACGGCGCGCCCACGAACGCGAGGATGATGCCTACTTGCAACTCGCCCGGACGAGCGATCAGACGGCCCACCACGTCTGCGAACAGCATCATCACCGCACCCGTCAGGGCAGAGTAAGGGAGGATCCAGCGGTAATCAGGGCCCGTGATGGCGCGCACGAGGTGCGGGACCACCAGGCCGATGAAGGTGATGGGGCCGGCGGCAGCTGTCGCGGCACCGGCCAGCAGTGCGATCAGAGCCATGCCAATCAGGCGGGCGCGCTGGGTGTTGATGCCCAGTCCGGAGGCGATGTCATCGCCCAGATTCAGGAGGTTTAGCTGCGGTGCCGTGATGAACGCCAGCAGGAGGCCCACCAGGATAAACGGCAGCACGCCGTAGAACACGGTGAGATCCCGGCCCGCGATGGAGCCGACGGTCCAGAAGCGCATGCGATCCAGATTGGCATCGTCAGTGAGGATAAAACCGCTGATGATGGCGCTGAGGACCGCGGACAAAGCCGCGCCGCCGAGGACCAGCGTCATTGGATTGGCCTGTCCTCCTCCTATGGACGCCAAACTAAACACCAACGCAGTAGCAGCGATGGCCCCACCGAACGCCCACATGCTGGTAGCCCACACGGACGTCACACCCAGCAAGGAGAAGCTGGCAACCACGGCCAGGGACGCACCGTAGTTGATGCCGAGAATGCCCGTGTCCGCGAGAGGGTTGCGCGTGTGCCCTTGGATCAATGCACCGGAGGCGCCAAGGGCAGCACCGGCGACTAGGCCCAACAGGGTGCGGGGAATGCGGAGCTCGACGATCACGCGCTGATCCACATTCAGCCCCTCCGCGTGGCCGAACGCCGTGCCGAGATCGCGGAACACGGCGGACACTTCTCCAAAAGGGATCTGCCGTGATCCAAACACGATGCTGGCAACGATGCTGGCGAGCAATAGGAGGAAAAGGACGCCGAGGCCGACGAGGCGACGCGGGATTTTACCTGATGGAGCGCTGGCAGAAGCGTCCGCAGTAGCGTCCGCGCGAGACCCCAGGTGTGATTGAGAAGGGGATTGCGCATGCGGGGTAGAGATAGCCATGCATCCCTCCTTGACGCGTGAAAGTCCATGATCTTAACGGGAGCAAGCTTATATGAACAAGGTAAGCCTAATCAAAGTACTACAAGGAGGGATTGTGGAGCTGTGCAGGTGAGTGTGTGAGCCAGCAGGTGCGGCTAGTGAGGTCGGTCGGCCCTGAATGGCGCCGACCCTACACCTCAGCTCTATGCTTCTGAGCAGGGATTTGGACATGTTTTAGCTGGTTGCTAGGCTAGTCAGGTCTTGCCGTAGGTAGGTACCCCCATGTTCTTTTTTTCGACGCTAACGCGTCAAAATCCCGGGAATGCCACATGACCTGCGGAAAGAGTCTCCCGCTACAAGGGAGAAAAACTGTACATCCACTTTGTTACAGGCCCCTCGCCCGAAGCGGCCGCACGGATAAAGGCAGCGAGCACCCCTAACTACTGAGTTAGGCGGAGCGTGAGTAGCCAGCGATCGTGCGGTACACGCGATTCATCAAGGGTGAGCACGGGAACCATAACGAAAAAGGCAACAGGTCACTTCACATGACCATGACTGATCCGATTGCGGACATGTTGTCACGAGTGCGCAACGCAAACAATGCGTTCCACGACACCGTGTCTATGCCATCCTCCAAGATCAAGGCCAACATCGCCGAAATCTTGAAGCAGGAAGGCTACATCGCCGACTACTCCGTTAACGACGAGACCGTCGGCAAGACCCTGGAGCTTAACCTGAAGTACGGCCCATCTCGCGAGCGTTCCATCGCTGGCGTGCGTCGTGTTTCCAAGCCGGGTCTGCGCGTTTACGCAAAGTCCACTAATCTGCCAAAGGTTCTCGGTGGCCTGGGCGTGGCTATTATCTCCACGTCCCAGGGTCTGCTGACTGACCGTGAGGCCAACAACAAGGGCGTGGGCGGAGAAGTCCTCGCCTACGTCTGGTAAGAGGAGGTTTAACCATGTCTCGTATTGGCAAGGCACCGGTGACCGTCCCCTCTGGCGTCACCGTCACCATCAACGGCCAGAACGTTGAAGTCAAGGGTCCTAAGGGCACCCTGGCTGAAGAGATTCCGGCACCAATCACCGTGGCTCAGGAAGGCGAAGAACTCGTCGTCTCCCGCCCCGATGACCGCCGCAAGAACCGTTCCCTGCACGGCCTGTCCCGCTCCCTGATCAACAACATGGTCGTGGGCGTTACTACTGGCTACACCATCAAGATGGAAATCTTCGGTGTGGGTTACCGTGTGCAGCTCAAGGGCCAGAACCTGGAGTTCGCACTGGGCTACTCTCACCCAGTCCTGATTGAGGCGCCTGAGGGCATCAAGTTTGCCGTCGACGGAAACACCAAGTTCTCCATCGAAGGCATCAACAAGCAGCAGGTTGGACAGATCGCCGCTAACATCCGCCGTCTGCGGAAGGATGACCCATACAAGGGTAAGGGCATCCGTTACGAAGGCGAGCAGGTCCGTCGCAAGGATGGAAAGACGGGTAAGTAATGAGCAACAACGCAACGAACAAGGAAGGCCAGCGTTTGCCGGTGGGCAAGGACATCTCCACCCGCCGTCGCAACGCTCGCGCACGTCGCCACTTCCGTATCCGCAAGACCCTGTCCGGCACCCCAGAGACTCCACGTCTCGTTGTGCACCGTACCTCTCGTCACATGCACGTTCAGGTCATCGACGACACCGTCGGTCACACCCTGTGCGCTGCGTCCACCCTCGAAGCAGAGGTCCGTGGAGTCGAGGGCGACAAGAAGGCACGTGGCGCCAAGGTTGGCGAACTGATCGCACAGCGTGCGAAGGAAGCTGGCATCGAGGCAGTCGTCTTCGACCGCGCTGGCTACCAGTACCACGGCCGCGTCGCCGCTCTGGCTGACGCCGCCCGCGAAGGTGGTCTGAAGTTCTAATGACCACCAACACCATGAACTCCAACGGAAGGAACGCGTGATGTCGGAACGTGACCGTAACGGCGGACGCTCCGCCGATAACAACCGCAACGATCGCAACGAGCGCGGCGGCCGCAACGACCGCGGTGGCCGTAACGATCGTCGCAACAACCAGCAGGACGAGCGCAACCAGTACATCGAGCGCGTCGTCACCATCAACCGTGTGTCCAAGGTCGTCAAGGGTGGTCGTCGCTTCAGCTTCACCGCTCTGGTGATCGTGGGTGACGGCCAGGGCATGGTCGGTGTCGGCTACGGCAAGGCCAAGGAAGTCCCGGCTGCTATCCAGAAGGGTGCCGAGGAAGCTCGCAAGAACTTCTTCCGTGTCCCGATGATCAACGGCACCATCACCCACCCGGTGCAGGGTGAGGCCGCAGCAGGCGTCGTCATGCTGCGTCCGGCTGCACCAGGTACCGGTGTTATCGCCGGTGGCGCAGCCCGCCCGGTGCTGGAGTGCGCTGGCGTCCAGGACATTCTCTGCAAGTCGCTCGGCTCGCCGAACGCCATCAACGTTGTTCACGCAACGGTGGCCGGCCTCAAGGAGCTCGTGCGCCCAGAAGAGGTCGCCGCACGTCGTGGCAAGAGCCTCGAAGAGGTTGCTCCGGCAGCCATGCTGCGCGCTCGTGCTGCAGGACAGGGGGCATAACCCATGGCACTGAAGATCCGTCAGATCAAGGGCACTGTTGGTAGGAAGCAGAACCAGCGTGACACGCTGCGTTCCCTCGGCCTGAAGCGCATCGGTCAGGAGATCATCCGCGAAGACAACGCTGTCACCCGCGGCATGGTCCACACCGTTCGCCACCTGGTCGAGGTTGAAGAAGTGGCAGGGGAGTAAAAATGAGCGATCCAATCAAGCTCCACGACCTCCGTCCGGCCAAGGGTGCAAACAAGGCCAAGACCCGCGTGGGTCGTGGTGAAGCATCCAAGGGTAAGACCGCTGGTCGTGGTACGAAGGGCACCAAGGCCCGCAACAAGGTTCCTGCATACTTTGAGGGTGGCCAGATGCCACTGCAGATGCGTCTGCCGAAGCTCAAGGGATTCAAGAACAACAACAAGGTCATCTTCCAGGTCGTGAACGTCTCCGACCTCGAGAAGGCCTTCCCGAACGGCGGCGACGTCGCAGTTGCCGACCTCGTCGCAGCTGGCCTGGTCCGCGCTAAGCAGCCGGTCAAGGTTCTGGGCAACGGCGAGATCAGCGTCAAGCTGAACGTCACCGCACAGAAGTTCTCGGGCTCCGCTAAGGAGAAGATCGAGAAGGCAGGCGGCTCCGTCACGGAGGCTTAAGCCTGATCAACGCCACCCGGCGAGGGGCTTTCCCCTCCCGGTAGCGTCGCAGCAAGACCCCGCATGGTGCATCACGCACCGGCGGGGTCTTCTGCTTTCTGTGACCTGCGCGCCTAGCAGGCCGGAAACTTGGGTTAAGTAAAGAAAAGTGTGTCTTTTCTTTACTTAACCCCTAGTCGGCAATCCCATCAATGTGCGCCAGCAGAGCAGAGTTGTAGTACTCCGGGGTCTCCTGGTTAAGCAGGTGCTTGGCCGGCGAAATGACGACCATGGTCGAGCCCGCGATGCCGTCGTGAAGCGAAGTGACGACGTCGAGAGACGTAGAGGTGTCCTGCTTGCCGGCGATGACCAGCGTCGGAGCGGTGATCTCGGCGAGGCGCTCACGGGTGTCGAAGCGAGAGAGTGCTCCGCAGGCGCCGATGTAGCCGTCATCGGGGCAATCTGCGATCATGTCGCGGAAGCGGGCGGGGAGCTCAGGGGTAGTGTCGAAGCACTCGTCGGTAAACCAGTTGCGGACGACAGTGTCGGCGAGTGCGACCGTGCCCTTGTCGCGCACGAGCTGGGCCTTTTCCTGCCAGGCCTCTGGTGTGCCGAATTTCGGCGCCGTCGACGACAGTGTCAGGCTGACCACGCGATCGGCGTGTTCTAGTGCGATGGTTTGGGCGATAGCGCCGCCGAGAGATAGTCCCACAAAATGTGCGCGGTCAATATCCTCCTCATCGAGGACCTCGATGATGTCGGCGGCCAAGTGGCTCATGTCCCACTCACCCTCGGGGATAGGGGAATCGCCATGGCCGCGGACATCTGGCGTGATGACCTGGTACTTTTCGCTCAAAGCGGCTACCTGTGGCTCCCACATCTCCTGTGTGGTGCCCAGCGAGCCAATCAGGACAACCGTACCGTTGCCCTTGTGGTTGATTGCATGTGCGGTGTAGTCGATGGCCACGGGAGAATCCTCCTTGAAGGTGTTGGCTGTGTCAGCTGTGTCAGCTGTGTCTGCTAATTCTCGGCGTTGCGAGCAGCTTCAGCGGCAGCCCGACCAGGGCCGTCGTCCTTCTTGGCCTCTGCCTCAGCGGCTTCCACGCGCTGCTTCGCCATGGACTCACGAGCAGCCTCCAGCCACTCCGGCATCTGCTCGAGCAAATCCTTAATCTCCGCCGTTGTCAGCGGCTTGTCCATGTCGTTCTTCTTCAACGCCGTGATAGTGATGCCCAGCTTGCGGGCAACTTCTGGACGCGGGTGCGGTCCGTTGCGGCGTAGCTCAGCGAGCCATTCCGGCGGATTGGATTGCAGTTCGGCAAACTGCGCGTGCGAAATCTCACCAGTGCGAAATTCCTCGGGTGTGGCCGGGAGGAAAATGCCAAGTTTTTTGGCTGCGGTTAGGGGTTTCATGGGTTCAACGCTAGCACCCATTCGAGTAACCTTGCGGAGTATGTCGACTCCTGAACCCGCCGTCCTGCGCATCGTGTTCGCCACCGGCACCAGTCCCGAGAAGTGGTTTCGCCGCTTTAGGGATCGAATTCCGGCAACACTGCACACCCACGCCGCCGACGATCCGATGTCCGACCTGGTCGGCGGCGCCGCTGACATGGCGCTGGTTCGGTTAGAGTCCGAAAGCTCGCTGCCCGAGTCGCTCCATCGCATCCGGCTTTACGACGAAGCCTGGGGCGTGGCCTTCGAGAAAGAGCACGTGTTCTCCCTCACAGAGTCCGTGCCGGAGGAGCTGTTGGCGGACGAAACTGTGCTGTTGACCTCCGTGGATCCGGATGAGCTGCGACAGATGCTGCCCGTTGCGGCCACTGGTGCAGGTGTCGTGGTGGGACCTCGCACGATTTTGAAGGCGCTGTCGAAGAAGGCGGTGGCCTCATCGAACTTGGTGGCCGAGGAAGGCGCCACGGAACCGCTGTCTCGGACAGCTATTTGGTTGGTGTGGCCGAAAGTAGAGGACGACGAGCTCCGGCAGGAGTTCGTCGGCATTGTCCAGGGGCGCAGGGAGGGCTCGACGCGCACGCAGTTGGGGCGCAAGAAGGCTGATGAAGCTCCAAAGAAGTTGTCGGCCCGAGAAAAGACGCTTGCTAAGCAAGCCCGCCGGCAGCGCGCTGGGGCCGTCGTAAAGCATGCGCGCAGTGGTCGTGGTGGACGTCGAAGCAGCGGCGGAAGCAGGCGACCGCGCAGGCGAAAGTAATCTTTTTACAATATTTTTGCCGTTTCGTTCGACGTGCGCGGAAAAATTAGCCACACTTGTAGTTATGGCTGAAAAGAAGCGCGATTTCACGATTCGAATGATGCGTGAAGAGGACTATCCACAGATCCAAGAGATCTACGAGATTGGCCTGGATACGGGGCACGCGTCCTGGGAGCACTCCGCTCCCGAGTGGGACGAATTCATCGCACTCAAACGAGTGGATTTGTGTTACGTCGCCGTCGACGCAGAAAACCCGGACAAGATTCTGGCTTGGGCATCGGCAGCGCCGGTATCCAAGCGCCCGATTTTCAATGGCGTCATCGAAGACTCCATCTACGTCCATCCTGACGGGCAGGGCATGGGGCTGGCGGCGACGCTGCTGCAGAAGCTTATCGACGATGCCACGGAGCTCGACTGCTGGTCGATTCACTCGTGGGTCTTCCCGGAGAATGTGGGATCGTTAAAGCTGCATCGAAAGCTCGGCTTCCGTGAAGTGGGGATTTACCACCACATGGCAAAGATGACCTACGGCCCAATGGCGGGGCAGTGGCGCGATGTCATTATTTTGGAAAAGCTCCTGGAAAAGCCAGAGGAGCGCGCACTGAAGCGCGTCCAGGAAGAAGCAGAAGCCGCCGGTGAGCCGAACCGTCCGATTCTGGACAAGCTCGACCGCGCCGACGGCCAGGTGGGGGCATAGCTGCCGGGAGCCGCGGCTCCCGCGAATTAATTATTCGACGGTTTCCTTCAACGGATCCTCGCGAACAAAGAACACAATGATTGCTGCCAGAATAATCACTGGCATTAGTACCAAGAAGATCGGCGTCAAACCATCGTTGTAGCTGGAGATCAGCGCTTCGTGGATTGGCGCCGGCATGCTATCTAGGACGTGCGGCGTCAGTGAACCAATCGACTTAGAGGAAAAGCCCTCCGGGCCCATCTGCTTTGCGAACTCTGCTGCAGCCTCCGGTGATGCGGCCTTGATCTGTTCGATAGCCGCCGGAACGCGTTCGCCTGCCAGGTCCTTCATGCGGTGGATGAAAATCGAACCCACAATGGAGGAACCGACCGCACCACCAATCTGGCGGAAGAAGTTATTCGCAGCGGTAGCGGTACCGACCATGGCGACCGGGAAGGAGTTCTGCACGATGAGAACCAGAACCTGCATGCCGGTGCCCAGGCCGAAGCCCATGATGAACAGGTAAACACCAACCTGCCACAGCGGGGTGGTGGTCTCCAGCGTGGACAGCAAGTAGAGGGAGACAGCCATAATCATCAGGCCGACGAAGGGGTAGAAGCGATACTTACCAGTCCGCGAAATAATCTGGCCAACGCCAATTGAGGTGAGCAGCATGCCGACCATCATCGGCGTCATCATCAAGCCTGCAGCGGTCGGTGACATTGAGTGCACCATCTGCAGGTAGGTCGGAATATAGGCCATAGTGCCGAACATCGCGATACCCAGAATGAGACCCGACACAGTCGTGAGCACGAAGTTCCGGTTATTAAACAAGTGCGTCGGAATCAGTGGGTTGGAAACACGAGTCTCGGTGAGGAAGAACAGCACCCAGGAAACCACGGAGGCAACGATAAGCGAGATGATGACTCCGGAGTTCCAGTCGTACTGTGTACCGCCCCACGTGGTGGTGAGAATTAGCGTCGAGGCAGCGGCAGTCAAGAACATCGTGCCGATGTAGTCGAAGTTTCCTTCACTCTGGCGTCGGGGCAGCTTCAGGAAGGCTGCAGCTGCCGATAGTGCAACCACGCCCATCGGGACGTTGATCCACAGGCCCCAGCGCCAGCCCGGGCCGTCGGTGAACCAGCCTCCCAGCACTGGTCCCAGCACGGAACTCAGGCCGAACACAGCACCCATGATGCCCATGTACTTACCGCGCTGGCGTGCGGGAATAACCTCGGCCAGGATGGCCTGTGAGGAAACCATCAATGTACCGCCAGCAAATCCCTGAAAAGCGCGGGCGGCGATGAGCAGGCTCATGGAGTTGGTGATTGCACCCATGACGGAACTGACCATGAACAGCGCGATGCCCATCATGAACAGGCCCTTGCGCCCAATCATGTCACCGAGCTTGCCGACAATCGGCATTGCCACAGTCTGTGCCAACAGGAATGCAGAAATAACCCACGACATGTGGTCAACTCCGCCGAGCTCGCCGACGATGGTCGGCAGGGCGGTGGCGAAAATCATCTGCCCCAGCGAGCTCATCAGCATAGTGAGAATGAGCGCGAAGAAAATGATTCCCAAGTGGGACTTGTTGTCAGAAACCGTGGTGTCGGTTTGATCTTGAGCAGTGGTGTTGCTAGCTGTCACTATTCCTCCTCCAGAAATTTTTAACGACGTCGGCGGCGTCGTGAAGCGGTGTATCTGTTGTGAATTCGTCCCGATGAGCCGATGAGTACAGCACGCATTCGCGGACGAAACCGACCGACAGTGCTACCTCGTGCCCGACGGGCAGCTCGGGGTGCGTGCGCGACTGTGGATTCATCTCGAAATAGCGCTCAAAGGCAGAACGGACGCGGCGCATTGAGTTGCCAAAATTCGAAATGACAACCGTCGATAGCTTTGGCTCATTGCGCAAAATCTCGCGGATACGCTCCTTGAGCAGACGGTGAAACTCTTCGGTTGCCCCCAGCTCTTTATATCGGAGTAGCTGGGATTGCTGCTTTTTCTCGATGAAATCGAGCATGTCCGCGATGGGGTCTTGGTGAATTTGGGCGAGGAATACCTCTTCATCGTCAGCATCGAATGACATGATGCCGTTGCCGAAGATGGCTTGATCCTTGGAGTCGAAGTAATTGAAGAATGTGCGTCGACTGATATTGACCCGCTGACAGATGTCTTCGATGTTGACTTGGTCGTATCCGCGATCCAACACAAGGGCGGTCGCGGCATCGGCCAAAGCGCAGTGTGTTTGAAACCTTTTGAGCTCCCGGAGACCGCACTCGGGGTGTTGGCCCGGATCCAATCTGTGATAGGTATTCTCATCAATTTGCACGAGGTGCAAAGTTACACCGAGTGCAATGTGATGGCAAGTTGATGAGTCAACAGGTGTTTAAGTACCTATGCAGAGAGCATCTTTGGGTTGTTCAGGATGCCGTGGACTCAGGCGCAGGGGGCGGGTTGTTGATAGTCGCAACGCGCCATTCAATTACACAACCTTCGTGTTTTGTGTAGGCACGGTGGAAGGCTACGTCTCCTTCAATAGCTCGTGGCGCAGGGCGTCGTTAAGCGAAGTGAAGCGGAACCTGTGCCCCGCCTTTTGCAGCGCTGCTGCCTCTACTCTCTGATTCGCGAGAGCCAACTCCGCAGCACCGCGTTTGCCCAGCAGTACTGCAGGCCCCAGTGAAGGAATCGGAACCGCCGTCGGGCGGTGCAAGACCTCTCCCAATACCCTCGTGAACTCCGCATTATTCACTCCGGAAGCCAGTGGCGCCACCGCATTGACAGGTCCGGCAAGGCCGGAATCTGCCAACGACCGGTGATAGATGTCCAACAGGTCGTCCAAAGCAATCCACGGGAACCACTGCTCGCCCGACCCCAATCTTCCTCCAAGTCCGGTGAACACCACGCCCGCTAGTAGCGGCAAGAGACCGC
This sequence comes from Corynebacterium sp. MSK012, assembly GCF_030232435.1. Taxonomy (NCBI): domain Bacteria; kingdom Bacillati; phylum Actinomycetota; class Actinomycetes; order Mycobacteriales; family Corynebacteriaceae; genus Corynebacterium; species Corynebacterium sp. MSK012. Next base: position 171,342 of record NZ_JASPJU010000003.1, on the reverse strand, counting down.
CGCCACCAGCAAGCACGAGACCAGTACGGACGTTTACGACCCGCTTGCCTGCATCGCGAGCGGGATCCCATGCATTTTCCCAATCGCGCACAATAGCCGAGAGACTGTCCGCGGCGGCGCTGCCGTCGTAACGCTGCGCTTCCACGCCAGGGCCAGCGTCCTCGGTGAGTACCTCTGGGCCACGATCCGCACCGTAGAACCCCACCGCCGACGCTCCAACCGCGACCTTCACGCTGTCAGTAGATGCAACGAGCTTTGCCAGAGCTCGCGTTGGTTCGACACGGGAATGGCGAACCTTTCGAAGATGCGCCTCCGTGAAGCGCCCCGCAATCGGTGCGCCGGCCAGATGGATGACCGCGTCGACTCCCTCCAGCAAATCAGCTGCGGGTGCCGCAGTATCCCAATATCGCTTGTCCACACCCGTCTGTTCACGTGAGCGCACCAGCGAAATCACCTCATGTCCGGCCGTGGTCAGTAGCGCGCGCAGCTGCGTTCCGACGGTCCCCGTAGCTCCACTGATCGCCACTGTCAGCGGCTCCGGCACATGCCCCAAATACTCCGAAAGCCTATCGACGGCCGCAAGGTCTCCAGCAACCTTCGTAGCACGGTAGGCGAACATCGAATCCAACCCGGGTACCGGAACCTTGGTGTCAACGGTGTCCTCTAAAACCGTGCCAGCGCTGCCGTCGTCAAGCGGAGTATCGGAGAGAACGTGGGTGTGCTTCCACCCCGTGATGCGGCGAAAGGGCTCGCTGGTGACTTCGTCAATGAATCTCTGGCCGGGGAGGAAACCGGCCGGGTCGTGACGTGCAATCCATTTGAGGCCAGCCGGCATGGAGAATACGGTCGTGCCGTCGGCGAGGTTGGCGGATTCGGATTTCGGTGACATCGGGAGAAGCCCCGGTGTTAGGCGGGTGACAGCGCCTGGGCGGGAGAACCACTCGGCGACGCAACGGCGAGGAAATGCGATGGTGTGGCGATAGGTGGGAATAGTTAGTCACTCTCTGAAACTTGTCCGACGTTAAGGAAAAATAGTAGACCCCGAAGTCTTTCAGCGAAGTGAGACTACGGGGTCTTATGCGTAAGGTGCTCTCACACCTTCGAGTTCAGAAAGAACTAGTCACGATCAGTGTTGGCCATTGCCAGCACGTCGAGGCGCTTGTCCAGCTCTTCCTCGGTCAGCTTCTCGCCGTCGACGAAGCCCATGTCGATAACAGTCTGACGGATGGTCTTACCTTCCTTCAGAGCAGTCTTAGCGACCTTAGCTGCGTTCTCGTAGCCGATGGCGGAGTTCAGCGGGGTCACAATCGACGGGGAGGACTCAGCCAGAGTCTTCATACGCTCAACGTTCGGCTCGATGCCGTCCACCAGCTTCTCGGCGAAGACGCGTGCGGTGTTCGCCAGCAGCTTAGCGGACTCCAGCACGTTACGTGCCATGACCGGGATGAAGACGTTCAGCTCGAATGCGCCGTTAGCGCCAGCAAACTCAACAGCGGTGTCGTTGCCCAGAACCTGCGCTGCGACCTGGGTGGCAGTCTCGCACAGAACCGGGTTGACCTTACCCGGCATGATGGAGGAACCCGGCTGCAGATCCGGCAGGTGAATCTCAGCAAGGCCGGTCAGCGGGCCGGAGCCCATCCAGCGAATGTCGTTAGCGATCTTGTTCAGGGAGACTGCGACGGTGCGCATAGCGCCGGAGAATTCGACCAGGGCATCGCGGTTAGCCTGAGCCTCGAAGTGGTTCTGAGCCTCGCGCAGCTCCTTGATGCCGGTCAGTTCGACGAGCTCAGCGGTGACCTTGGCACCGAAGTCCGCCGGGGTGTTCAGGCCGGTGCCAACAGCGGTACCACCGATTGGCAGCTCGCCCAGACGCGGCAGGGTGGCCTCGATGCGCTCAATGCCAGCCTCAATCTGGCGAGCGTAACCCGAGAACTCCTGACCCAGGGTCACCGGGACAGCGTCCATCAGGTGAGTGCGGCCGGACTTAACAACGGTCTCCCATTCCTTGGCCTTCTTAGCCAGGGACTCCTGCAGAACCTTCAGTCCCGGGACGAGGTCCTTGACAGCTGCCTCGGTTGCTGCGACGTGAGTGGCAGTCGGGAAGGTGTCGTTGGAAGACTGACCCATGTTGACGTGGTCATTCGGGTGAACCTCAACGCCGTTGGCCTTTGCGATGGACGCAATGACTTCGTTGGTGTTCATGTTGGAAGAAGTGCCCGAACCGGTCTGGAAGACGTCAATCGGGAACTCAGCATCGTGCTTGCCTTCGGCAATTTCCTTGGCAGCGGCGACGATGGCATCTGCCTGCTCAGCAGACAGCAGGCCGCGCTCCTTGTTGACGATGGCGCAAGCTGCCTTCAGCAGACCCATAGCGCGAATCTGTGCAGACTCCAGCGGACGGCCGGAAATCGGGAAGTTCTCAACTGCACGCTGAGTCTGTGCGCGCCACAGGGCGTTAACCGGAACCTTAACCTCGCCCATGGTGTCGTGCTCGATGCGGAACTGCTGCTCTGTCATTCGTTGCCTCTTTCAGTTAGGGGAACTTGAGTGCGCGCAGAACGACCCCTCATTGCGCATGCAATTTTCATGCGATGCAGAACCGTTAGCGCATTCGTCTTCAAGTATGAATCAGTTTGTTAAAAAAGTGGTGCCCTGAGGGCACCACTAAAGGGGTAGTTACTTACAGATCGATGTCAGGCATCTCGCCCTTGCCGTAGTCGATGCTGGCGTACTTGCGCAGCTTCTCCAGGGAGTGGAAAGCCTCGATGCGACGAATGGTGCCGGACTTGGAGCGCATAACCAGCGAGCGGGTCCATGCACCGTTACCGCGGTAAGCGACACCGCGCAGCATGTCACCGTTGGTGACACCAGTGGCAACGAAGTAGCAGTTGTCGGATGCGACCAGGTCATCGGTGGTCAGAACACGAGAAAGATCGTGCCCAGCGTCGAGAGCCTTCTTAATTTCGGCCTCATCGCGCGGGTGCAGTTTGCCCTGGATTTCGCCGCCCATACACTTCATGGCGCATGCGGTGATGACACCTTCTGGGGTGCCGCCGACGCCCATCATGATATCGACCGAGTTCGTGTTCTGAGCTGCGGCAACAGCGCCAGCAACGTCACCATCGCCAATCAGTCGAACCTTGGCGCCAGCTTCGCGGATGTCACGAATCATGTCAGCGTGGCGCGGGCGATCCAGCACGACAACAGTGACATCTTCCGGACGCAGCCCCTTGGCCTTAGCAACGACCTTGATGTTGTGCTCAACTGGAGCCTCGATGTCAATCTTGCCGGCAGCCTCCGGGCCAACAGCAATCTTATCCATGTAGAACACAGCCGACGGGTCGTACATGGAGCCGCGGTCTGCAGCAGCAAGAACAGCGATAGAGTTCGGGCGGCCCTCTGCCATCAGAGTCGTGCCGTCAATCGGGTCAACCGCGATGTCAACGGCCGGGCCTTGGCCGTTGCCGACCTTTTCGCCGTTGAACAGCATCGGGGCTTCGTCCTTTTCGCCCTCGCCAATAACAACGACACCGTTCATAGCCACGGTGTTGATGAGCTGACGCATGGCATCGACGGCAGCGCCGTCGCCCTTTTCCTTCTGACCACGACCGACCCACTGACCAGCCGCCAGTGCAGCGGACTCAGTAACTCGGACGAGCTCCATCGCAAGGTTGCGATCTGGTGCTTCAGGATTCGAGGCGTTCATTGACTTCTGGCCCTTCCGTCGTTTTTTTTAGGAACTCTTTTGAGGTTTGAGAATGTGCTGGGAGACGCCACGCCAGGAAACTGGGGTTTGGCGCTGCAACAATTTCTATTTATCGATGTTTGGCGCGTCCTTTTGAGCGCCATTGCATCTGTTACTAGTGTTCCACCTTTTTCATCTTCGGGGGTGGACGCAGCGTCAAAGTGGGGGGAGCTTCAGGGCTAAACTCCCACATCACGTGAGTATCAGTATTTTGTTCTGAAATCCGTTCGCTTGACGACGTCGACAGCGTCCGTCATCAAGTATTGCTAGCCGCAGCTGTGCGGATGCGACTGATGACTAGGTTCGTTGCGGGGCCTTTGGCATACTTGAGCGCGTGGCGAATGAGAAACCTAGGATTTTGCAGGACAGTCGAGACATGATTCTCACCCTCGTGGTGATGTTTCTTGCGGTGGCTGTCACCATCGGCTTTACCGGCCTGTGCAGTTTTAACCCCGGGAAGCCGGAAAACGGTCCGGTGCGCGAGGTCGATGCCGCCCCATTCGTGAACATGGAGGCTCGGCGCGTGGACTATCCAGTTCGCCTGCCGAAGGTGCCTGAGGGCTGGACTTCAAACTCGACCCGCGCGGGTATGGCGGCGGGGAAGCAGACGACCATTATTGGCTATGTCACCGCTAGCGGAGCATTCGCCCAGGTCACGCAAACAGATGCGGAAGCAGGTCAGCTGCCGGATGACGGTAAGAATCGTCTCCGCGACGGTACCACTGACGTGGAAGGTACAACCTGGACTAAGTATGTGCCGGCTGAGGACAACGTGCGTCGCGTATGGGTTGGGAACCTCGGTGACTCCCGCGCAATTATCGAGGGCACTGCCAACGACGAGGAGTTCACACAGTTGGCGGCGGCTTTGCAGAAGGCCGAGCCAATCGATCCGGACGCGACAATGCCGGATCCGTCACAGCCGCAGCAGACTGCGTCCGAGACGCCGTCGGCACCAGCAAAGTAAGCTGAGTTGAGAGGTCGCCTGGGTCGATAATTCCAACTAGCGCGATAAAATAGCTGAACTCAACTATCGGCCACGAGATGAGAAACGACGTGCACTGACGATCGTTTCTCGTCTCTTTTTATTCCTCACCGCCCGCATTCTCGGCCGAAGCCGCGGCATCCTGATTCTTGCTGGCCAAGGCGGCTTCAACTTTTGCCCGTGCGCCAGCTAAATGTTCCTCGCAGCGGCGGGCCAGCGCCTCGCCTCGCTCCCACAGCGCCAGGGATTCATCCAGGCTCATCTGTCCGAGTTCTAGGAGCTTGACGGTCTCAACCAGCGCATCTCGCGCCTGCTCGTAGCTCAGGTTCTCCACCGGTACCTGTTCCTCCGAAGAGGGAGCCTGACCCGCGCCGAAAACATTGTCATTCATTAGCGAATACGTCCTTCACATCTAGTAATTAAAGCTTCAAGGTTGGAAAAGTCAGTGCTTATTAATTCGCTGGCTTCGTAGCGAGCGTTGCTGCAGAGATGGAGCCGTCACTGACGCGAATTCGCAGTTGGGAACCCATCGGAGCATCTGCAATAGAGGTCACAATCTGTGGTTCTGGCTGAGTAGCCGATTGTGCCTGCACGATGGCATAGCCGCGAGCGAGTGTGGCAGAGGGGCCAAGTGCTGAAACCTTGCCGCGCAATCCCGATACCACTGCTTCCTCGCGTTCCAGACTGCGGTGGATGAGAAAACGCAGTCGATCGACCTGCGCCGTGACAAACTCTTCACGCACGCGGATGGGAGTGAGCGGATCGCGCAGTACCGGCCGCGACGTCAAATCCCGCAGAGTAGCTACTTCACGGTCAACCCATCGCCGCAGGGATGCCGAGGTGCGTTCACGCAGCTGTGCAATTAGGCGGCGTTCCTCAGCAGCATCGGGCACTGTTTTCTTTGCTGCATCCGTCGGTGTGGCAGCACGTAAGTCAGCGACATAATCCAACAGTGGAGTATCCGGCTCGTGTCCGATCGCAGAAACCACCGGTGTTGTCGCCTTACTCACCGCACGAATCAGCGCCTCATCTGAAAAAGGCAGCAAATCTTCGACACTGCCACCGCCACGGGCGACGATGATGACGTCGACCTCCGGGTCGGCGTCGAGCTGTGCCAGAGCCTCAATAATCTCCGGAACAGCCTTGGCTCCCTGCACAATTGTGTTGATTACCCGGAAATCCACCTCAGGCCAGCGGGCACCCGCAACCGAAAGCACATCGCGTTCAGCTGCCGAACCGCGACCGGTAATCAACCCGATCTTGTTGGGGAGGTAGGGCAGAGGGCGTTTCAGCCGTGGATCAAAAAGGCCTTCCGCCGCTAGCGCTTGGCGCAGCTGTTCCAGCCGTGCCAATAGTTGCCCCAAACCTACGGGCCTCCACTCCGTAGCCCACAGGGAAAACTGCCCCCGCCCGGCATAAAACGCAGGCTTGCCCAAAACCACTACGCGGTCGCCGTTGCGCAACGGATTATTACGCAGTGCCGCAGTAGAACAAGTCACCGACACCGAAAACTCCGCGGAGGTGTCACGCAGAGTGATGTAGGAGAGCTTCCAACTCGGCTTGGAGTTGACCTGGGCGATTTCCCCCTCGACCCAAATCTGTCCAAGGCGCTCAATATAGTCCTTGACTAACTGGTTCAGGCGCCGAACCTGAACCGGTTTCTCGGCCGACGTTTCCAATTTCGACATACATCAACACTTACACGATGGGGCGGATCGCCCTGCTAATAAACGCAGGTTGCCCACAGGCTAAATTTGCCTGTGGGCAACTGTGACGGTAAAGGTGCAAGCCCGAGTTACTTGCGGTAACGAGACCTGCTATCGTGGCCGGTTATCCGCTCCTGGCGAGGGCGCTGCTGTCGCGGTGGCCACTCCTCGGTGCGGCGGTGGTTGCCCACTTGGCGTGCGGGGCTCTGTTGAGACTTTTCGGACGGAGACTCCGGCGAGGACTGTTCTCCCCACATCCGTGCCGTTCCTTCAGTTTGACGACGGGGAAACTCTGGCGTTGGCCGCTGCGGTGCGTTTGGCCTTTCAATCGGACGACGAGGCTGCTGTCTAGTCGAGTTCGGCGAAGTGGAATCCTGAGTGAACTGCGCCTGCCCCGGATGCGAGCGAGACTGCCAACGGGAGGTTGGCTGCTGAGCCCGCTGTGCGAAATTCGAGCGCTGCTGGGCACGCTCCCCAGAACGGTCAACTGGTCGCTTACGCAGTTGCTCGGCGTTGCGCGATGCCGAGTTGGCGTTCGCTGCAGGTCGGGCACCAGAACGAGAAGTCTCCTGCCGAGAGCGTGCAGCTTGCTGGCGCGCCTGGCGGCGAGCTTCGGCATCTCGGATAATGTCCGCAGCGGGACGTCGTGAAGCAGGACGTTCCTGGGTGCGAGAGGCGACCCGGCGATCAGATTCGGCGAGACGACGGCGAACCTGAGAGCTGGATTCGACAGCGGCTTCGTCACGGTGCTGGCGTTGTTTAGCGACCTTGCGCTGGGTGTTGAGGGATTTCTCCTGGGTGCGGGTGATTTCGAGGTAACGCCACACTGCGATGATGACACAGATAATCATCAAGACCAGCAGCCACGGGAACTGCTGGATGATGGGATATGCCGAGGTCACCAGGCGAGCGCGTTTAGAGGTTGTCGCGGTCGCGCCACCATTTTCAGGATCGGCGAGAGAACCGGTAAACCACGCTGTGAAAAAGGTGACAAGCGCGAACAAAATGGGGATTTGAGCGACGGTAACTACCAGACCGCGAGGAACCACCAACAGTGTTCCGGCCACAGCAGCCACGGCAAAAGCAATGAAGTAGGGCTTGCCAATCGAACCGTTGGGAACAGAAAAGAGCAAACCAATAACGCCAGCTAGAAGCATCAGCAACGGCGGCACAAACATTGGCACGCGTGGAAGCAGGGGTTTGTTTCCACTGCCTTTACGGGTTATTGCTGATCTGTTCGACACGAATGCGTATCCTACCGGTTATTAGTGATAATACGGGCAAGCCCGGTATGTGGGCTCGCCCGTGTCTTAAAATTTCGCCTTACTTCTTTTTCTTAGAGAAAGACCCGGAGACCACTTCAGAGACTTTATGGAAGGCCTTGGTCATCGTTCCCTCTTCCTGCTTGGTCGGACCAGCATCGGGGGAAACCTTACCGGCGGTGCGAGCATCTGCCTTCACGGCGCTCTCTGCAGAGCTGTCGGAGTCGTCACTGCCCAGGCGGAACGAAGCCAGTCGGTCGCGCATCGCACGGCCGGCAGCTTCAATTTGAATACCCGAGATCGATCCGGCGTCCGTGGCGAACTCGATGTCCTTTGCGGTCTTGTCGCCCGTACGCAAATCTGTGAGGTCGCCGAGGTAGCGGAACCAGACCGCGACGACTGCGGTGACTGGCACCGCCAGGAAGGCGCCGATGATGCCGAAGATACCGCCACCGAGCAGAACGACCAGCAGGACGATTGCGGCGTGCAAGTCCATAGCCTTGGCCTGCAGGATTGGGGAGAGGATGTTGCCCTCGATTTGCTGGACAGCAATGATGATGAGCAATACGAGGATTGCTGTAGTCAGGCCGTTGGCGACGAGTGCGACTACCACTGCAATGAAGCCGGCGGTGAACGCACCGACAATAGGAATGAAGCCAGCGAAGAAAGTCACCACGGCCAGAACCATTGCCAGCGGCACATTCAAAATTGCAAGACCGGCACCGATGAAGACCGCGTCGATAAGCGAAACGATAGCCTGCGTGCGGATGTAGCCCGACAGCGTGTTCCAGGAGCGGGTGAGCACCTCGGTGAGGTGCCAGCCGAGACGACGTCCGGTCAGGCGGCGGAGCCATGGCAGGAAGTCCTGGCCGTCCTTGATGAAGAAGAACGTCAGAACCAACATTGCCATCAAGGTTACGGCGGCCGAGGAGACCACCGAGATGCCTTGGAAGACTGTGTTGGCGATATCGCCGGAGCGCTCCTGAAGCCATGTGGACCCCTGGTCCAGAGCATCGAGAATCTGCTCATCCTTGACGTTAAATGGCGGGGCCTGAATGATGTTCTGGACTTCCTGAATGCCGTCGGTGAACTGGCGACGCAATTCTGGGAACTGCGACTGCACAGTCGGGGCGAGGAACGCGACAACGCCGCCAAGCACCGCCACCGCGCCTAGGATGACCGTCAGTGCGGCGAGTGCGCGGGGCCAGCGGTGTTTCATCAGGAACACGGCGGGCGGGGCCAGCACCGTGGAGACAATCAGGGCCAACAAAATCGGCAGAACGCCAGCCCAAATCTTTCCCAGAATCATAGCGCTGACGTACAGCGCCGCTGCTGTGATGAGGAAGCGCAGACACCAACCTGCGAACCACCGGGCGCCCTCGCCGATGACGTCGGCGCGGTCGATGGACTCGGAGTCGTTTTCGCTCATAAGCTCATCGAGGTTTTCAGCATCTTCCGGCAAATCCGGTTGCGTTGCCGCTGACTTATGGGCGTCGGAGGGTATAGACAGAGACTGTTCTATACGCAGAGGCTCCGATCCCATTACGTGATCGATAGCGTCTTTTTCGGACTGCGCAGTCCGCTCTTCGCCTTCATTGGGTTTATTGCTCACATATTCATTATGGGGGTTCGCAGGGGATAGGGGGCAACTTCACGAAGCTAGGGCGAGTTCAAATCTGTCTCCCCAAGCCCGTAAGATGGGCAATGTGAGTCTTACACTTGGAATCGTCGGTCTGCCCAATGTCGGAAAGTCAACCCTGTTTAACGCCTTGACACGCAACGATGTGCTGGCTGCGAATTATCCGTTCGCCACCATCGAGCCGAACGTCGGCGTTGTGGAGCTTCCCGATCCACGTTTGAATAAGCTCGCCGAAATTTACGGCTCCGAGCGTATTCTTCCGGCTACGGTGTCGTTTGTGGACATCGCCGGCATCGTCAAGGGTGCATCGGAGGGCGAAGGTCTTGGTAACAAGTTCCTCGCCAACATCCGCGAGGCTGACGCTATCTGTCAGGTCGTGCGAGTATTCAATGATGATGACGTCGTGCATGTCGACGGCAAGGTCGACCCGGCCTCTGACATCGGTGTGATTGAAACCGAGCTGATTCTGGCTGATATCCAGACTATTGAGAAGGCGCTGCCGCGTCTGGAAAAGGAAGCCAAGAAGGATAAGGACAAGGTCGGCGAGGTTGAAGCCGTCAAGCAGGCTCTTGCCGTGCTGGAAGAGGGGCGCACTCTCTTCGCTGCTTCTGATGATGTGAAGCTCTCTGCTCTGCGCGAGCTGCACTTGCTCACCGCAAAGCCGTTCCTCTACGTCTTCAATGCTGACGAGGAAGTGCTTGCCGACGAGGACCGCCGCGCGGATTTGGCCGCTGCTGTGGAACCGGCGGACTGTGTATTCCTCGATGCGAAGGCCGAGTCAGACCTGCTGGAGCTGGATGAGGAATCCCGCAATGAGCTGCTGGCCGAAATTGGTCAGACTGAGCCGGGCCTGCATTCGCTTGCTCGCGCTGGTTTCCGCACTCTTGGTCTGCAGACTTACCTGACCGCTGGCCCGAAGGAGTCTCGCGCCTGGACCATTCCGAAGGGTGCTACGGCCCCGCAGGCTGCCGGCGTGATTCACACTGACTTTGAGCGTGGCTTCATTAAGGCTGAAATTGTGTCCTTCAGTGATCTGGTCGAGGCCGGTTCGATTGCCGAGGCAAAGGCTAAGGGGAAGGTCCGCCAGGAGGGCAAGGACTACATCATGCACGACGGCGACGTGGTTGAATTTAAGTTCAATGTGTAGCTAGGCCTTATTAATAGCGTTTGACAACACGCGCTCCTATTTGCCGTCGTATCTCACGAGACGCTGACGTGGATGGCCGCACCATCGACCTGCAGCCTCAGGACTGTGAAGTCATTGCAAAGCAGCGTGGCTTGCACGTTGGACATAGGACATAACGACGTCGATCAGTCCATTTCCGCGTCAAAGAAGAATGTGGCTCGCCCCAACTACGACGCCATGGTGGCATCCCTCGAACGCGGCGAAATCGACGCGATCATCTGCTGGGACCTCGCTGGACAGTCCGATCGGTCGGACAGAATTACTCCCGCACCCCAGCGTAATCAGGGGTGCACCTTAAAAACATTCGGAGGTGGGGGTAACTCCCCCTCGTTGCCCAGAGACAAAATACGCCAGTGGCGTCTGTATGACGCCCCGAAGGTAGGACAAATTCCAATCCAGAGAGGTCTTGCACTGTTGCGGTGCGGTTGTCTTCTTTCTCACCGTATTGCACCCTGCGAAATTAATTGGATACGATAGAACCATGTTGATTTCAGGTTCCGTTTTCATGCGGCCGCTCACCAACCGCTAAGGCGGTTTTCTCCCTCCCGCGGGTCAAAAACCGCTCCGGTCCTTTAGCCGGGCGGCCATTTGCCATGCCCGGCTCCGTTTCAACTCCACGGAGCACACCTGATGTCTACATACGGATACGGCCGTCACGAACATGGCCAAAATTTTCTCACAGACCAAAAGATCATCAACACCATCGTCGATCTTGTAAAACAAACCACCGGCCCCATCATCGAGATCGGGCCGGGAAGCGGTGCCCTCACTCACCCGATATCCCGCTTGGGGAGGGCAATAACGGCAGTTGAGGTAGACGCAAAACTAGCTGCCAAACTCACAAAAAAGACCGCCTCGGCGTCGGTCGAAGTGGTCCATGATGATTTCCTTAACTTCCCGTTACCCGCCACTCCCTGCGTCATTGTGGGAAACATTCCCTTTCACCTCACCACTGCCATTCTTCGAAAGTTGTTGCATGCGCCGGCATGGACTGACGCTGTACTCCTCATGCAGTGGGAAGTCGCTCGCCGCCGGGCCGGGGTAGGCGCAAGCACGATGATGACGGCTCAGTGGTCCCCATGGTTCACGTTTCACCTTGGTTCCCGAGTACCAAGGTCTGCTTTCCGTCCACAGCCTAACGTTGACGGGGGGATCTTAGTGATCCGCCGGGTGGGTGACCCGAAGATCCCGATAGAGCAACGCAAAGCCTTTCAGGCTATGGTGCACACCGTTTTCACCGCCCGGGGACGCGGGATAGGGGAAATTCTCCGAAGGGCAGGGTTGTTTTCATCACGTTCAGATACACAATCATGGTTGCGCTCGCGAGGAATCGACCCCGCAACCCTACCCCCCAGATTGCGCACCAGCGACTGGATCGATCTCTTTCAGGTGACTGGTTCCTCTCCATCGCACCATCGGCCAATTTCACAATCGGGAAGTAGTCAACGCCCTCCTCAACGCAAAAAACGAGGCCGGCGGCGTTAATCTCCCCGCCACCCAAACCGAAATCCACCAGTAGTAGTGGACGACCAGTGCTGGTCTACCGTGAGCCGGGTTATGACAGTGACGTGTTCTCGTCGGGCACAGTCATAGTTCCCGGCGTTGCCGGCGACAGGGTTCTATACCCAGCAGCGGGGCCGATCAAAATTACCCGCACGGGGAACGACCCTGCTGGTGGTTTCGATTTTGATGGAAGCGAGGAGATTAGCCCCTCGACAACTCCCCGTAGCTGGCGAACAGTAGCTCCTGGCGCTGGCGCTCGTTGGTGAGTTTGCGTGCCACACCGAAAGCTTTATTTACTTCTCGGTCCATTTCGTCGTGAGCCTTGAGCAGAGTTTGGTCCATCGCTAACGGGTTGTAGTGCTCCGCGAGTGACCCCTCGGGGTGCCGCTCGCGGGCCCGCAGTACCAACTGTCCAGCGTCGATGATTCGCTGCTGCGCTTTCTCATCTAGTTCACACGGAGCTGGTCCGAAGGAGTAGCTCCCGGTGTACTCCGAAGAACGGAAAAATGAATAGTGGGGATACATCGACTTCCATTTTCCATTCTCCCGGCTCAGAGTATTGAGGGGGCTGGGACCGGGTCCGTAAACCCTTTATGTTTTCCACGCACAGCGGTTTATAGCGACGATCCCTATAGGTTTTCCGCAGAACCTATATGTATTTCTGTGCACCCCCATGTTGTCCGTTTTAGCGGTATTTCGTTGCTACTTCCGCACTTGCGAATAAAATGGTTATTTATCGCCGACACTCCGTGGAGTTCAAATTTAACGTGTAGCGTTATTGACGCTTCGCGTTATGGGGGATAGGGTGAAGCATGATCCAGTCGTTCGCTGACAAGGACACTGAGCGTTTGTGGAATCGAGAGCGAGTTCGCTCGATCGATTCCCGCATTCACTCAGTAGCGCTGCGCAAGCTTCGCCAGCTTGGGTACACGCAGACTCTTGATGAGTTACGGATTCCCCCGGGAAACCGGCTCGAGGCGTTGAAAGGTGATCGGCGGGGTCAGTTCAGCATTCGAATCAACGACCAGTGGCGGATCTGTTTTCGTTGGTCCGCCGCGGGGCCAGAGGAGGTTGAGATCGTTGACTACCACTGACAAGCTCCCTCCGGTTCACCCCGGTGAGATCCTCATGGAGGACTTTCTCAAGGAAATGGGGATCACCCAGCACAAGCTCGCAGTCTCCATCGGCGTTCCGCCCCGCCGGATCAACGAAATTGTTCACGGTAAGCGGGCTGTAACCGCGGACACTGCTCTTCGCTTGGCTAAGTTCTTCGGAATGAGCCCCCAGTTCTGGCTCGGGTTACAGACTCAATATGACTTGGACGTTGCGGAAGACAAGATCCTCTCGGAAATCGAGCGGATTCAACCGGTCCAAGCTGTCTCAGCGTAGCGGTTACCCGAACCAGGTCCGTCAGCGTGAGGATATGCATGCGGATGGTTCGAACTAGGGAATTTGGGGCCGCCGTCGCGTGGACTTGAGTTCCGAGCGCCGCTTTTTCGCTTCGAGACGGCGTCGCACCGAGCTCCGCGTCGGCTTGGTCCTGCGCCGCGGGGGAGGAGGCGGAGCGAGCGCCTCGCGCAAGAGGGCGGCCATGCGTTCGCGTGCCTCGGCGCGGTTGCGTACCTGCAATCGCTGGGTCGATGCGGTAACGGTAAGGACGGTGCCGTCTAGGCGGTGCTCGTGGTTGTGGAGGACGCGGCGACGCTGGGCGTCGGAAAGCGATGAGCACGTAGCGATATCGACGGAAAGCTGCACTTTGCTGTCCGTAGTATTGACGCCTTGGCCGCCTGGTCCCGACGACTTCGCGAACCGCTCCGTCAGGTCGGCGGCGACGATGACCAGACCCCCGGGGATCCCTGGGCCAGGCGCGATGGTCAGGTCGTTCATACCGCCCAGCTTAGTTAGAGTTGTTTCCGGATCAGACCCGCCGTGCGAGATCAGGGTAGTGTACGACCACGCCGTCACCGTCGACCTCCAACTCGACGTCGACTCCCCGTGTTCCGCTTTTGTATCGGACAGTTTCAGCATCGACGGAGCTGTAGTACTGGTCTGATGCGATCACCTGGAGGGACGGTATATCAATCCAAGCCATGATCAGCTGCGTTTTCGGGACCTGAGTCTCAAGCAGCGTCAAGCGACGAATAGGCATTGTGTTGGTGAGAGGGCACAGACCGAGATCGCAATCGAGTGCGGCTTTCAGGTCGGCTGACTGGACGATACCGGGGGAGGGCAGATCTTCAGGCTGGGCGCCCTCTTCATTGGTTTCCGCCGACCACACGCCTTGCTCGGACCTAAACAGCTCGAGGCTTCGCCCCCATCCGTCGCCTTCAACGTTCACCGACACACGTTCGGTCACCCAGTTCTCCGCGGCGCGCAGCTCCCACGTGGCCTTGTATCCATCGCCGTATTGCACTCCGGAAGCGGTCAAACCGGCTCCTAAAAAATGAACTGCGGCCTCGTTCCGGATGAGGGGAGTCTTGACATGCTCCCACTTATACGTGCGCTCCATGGTGAGGATTTTACCACGCTTGATGGTGCGAAAAGGCAGGTAGCTTTCGACTGAAACTCGGTCGAGTTCAAATTCAACGTTTAACGCGGGCAGCCGCCGCCGGATTCTCGGTGGCGATTCCGGCCCGAACCTCGGGGACATTCTCGCGCTTCCTCATCTACGTGAGCTCCGCGATTCCGGCCAGCTCACCGCTGCCCCCATCTTCGATAGTTTGAGCGAGCTCGACCACGACCATCTGATCTGGTGCACTGGTTTCCGTCCGGCCCTCGGCCCATTCCGCCACCTCATGCGCGACCGCGAAACCGCGGTGAAGAATCTCCATCTAGTTGGTTACGGCAACTGGACCGGCGACGGTTCGGCAACCCTGATAGGTGTCGGGTCCTTTTGCTAAATACGCTGCCTAGGTAGTCGCGGGTCGTGTCGATGAAGCGCGGCATCAAAAGTTTTGAGACGACGCTTGGTCCCTGAGCAGCTCGATCCTTCAAAGATCCGCGCTGGAGAGCCAGCGCGCTGGGCGAAGGTGCGCCTCAGCGCTTCGCTCGCGCAGCCCGCAGGCCGTTCAAGATCACGATAACTTCAGCGACCTCGTGAACCAATACGACGGCGGCCAGACCCAGCACGCCGCTGATCGCCAGCGGCATCAACACGATGATGATGGCCAGAGACAGCACGATGTTCTGGTTAATAATCCTGCTGCCTCGACGGGCGTGCTGCAGCGCCTGCGGGATCAACCGGAGGTCGTGGCCGGTGAAGGCGACGTCAGCGGACTCGATTGCGGCATCAGAGCCGGTCGCTCCCATTGCTATGCCCACCGTCGCGCCCGCCAGCGCAGGAGCGTCGTTGATGCCGTCGCCAATCATCGCCGTCGGCGTCTTGGAGGAGAGCTCGGCGACGATGCTTGCCTTGTCCTCCGGGCGCAGCTCAGCGCGCACATCGTCGATTCGGGCGATTTCAGCCAGAGCCCGGGCGGTGCGAGCGTTATCGCCGGTGAGCATGCTCACTTCCACGCCGTTGGCGTGCAGGGTCTGCACAGCTTCGGGTACCTCGGGCCGCAGCTCGTCGCGGACCCCGATCGCCCCGGCGAGAGCGTCATCGACGGTGACAAGGACGCAGGTCTGGCCCTCGGACTCCATGCGCTCAACGTCTGCCTTCAGTGGCCCGGCGTCGATCCACCGGGGACTGCCCACAAGTACCCGTCGACCTTCGACGGTGCCGCCGATGCCATGCCCGGCTTCCTCGCTGATGTCCAAGGCAGCGGGCGCTTCGGGCCCCGCTGCCGCGATCGCAGCGGCGAGGGGGTGCGTCGATTGCTGCTCAACTGCCGCCGCGAAAGCAAGCACCTGAGCCCGATCGAATCCGTCTGCCGGGACCACGTCGGTAACCTCGGGCTGGTTGCGGGTAAGGGTTCCGGTCTTGTCCACCGCCAGGTGGCGGATGCCGCCGAGTCGCTCGAACGCCGCGCCGGATTTGATGACCACGCCGAACTGGCTGGCCGCGCCGATCGCGGCCACGACCGTCAGCGGCACCGAGATTGCCAGCGCACACGGCGATGCTGCGACCAGGACCACCAACGCGCGGGTGATCCACGTCTCGGGGTCGCCCAGCAGCGAGCCAATCACGCCGACCAGCACCGCCAGGATCATCACCCCGGGCACTAGGGGTTGGGCAATCCGGTCGGCGATCCGGGCGCGGTCGCCCTTTTCCGCCTGCGCCTGCTCGACCAGGTCCACGAGTGTGGTCAGCGAGTTGTCCGTTCCAGCTGCGGTCGTCTCGACCTCCAGCACGCCGGCGGAGTTGATTGCTCCCGCGGGCACCTCGTCGCCGGGCGCAACCTCCTCCGGAATGGATTCTCCGGTGATCGCTGAGGTGTCAAGGCTGGAGCGCCCAGACCGAATGATGCCGTCCGTGGCGATCCGCTCTCCGGGGCGCACGAGCATCAGCTCGCCAGCCACGAGATCCTTCGCTGCGACCTCGACCGTCGTACCGTCGCGCAGCACCGTCGCGGTCTGCGGTACCAATTTCAACAGTGCCCGCAGTCCGCCCTGGGCCCGGTCCATCGCCTTGTCTTCCAGTGCCTCGGCGATCGAGTACAGGAACGCTAGCGCCGCCGCCTCTCCGACGTAACCGAGGATTACCGCGCCGACCGCGCTGATCGTCATCAGCAAACCAATGCCGAGCTTGCGCTTCGTGGCAAGGTTCCGGATAGCGCCGGGCGTGAACGTATACGCCCCTAGCAGCAGGCCGATCCAGAACAGAACTGTCGCGGGTGTCTCTAGTCCGGACCAGTCCAGCGCCAGACCTATGCAGAGGGCTACGCCGGAGAAGATCGGCAGTAGCAACTCGGGGTCCTTCCACCATGGCCGATCGAGATCTTCGATCTCCGTGGCTGGTTCGTGTTCGCATCCACATGCTGAACTCATGCGTCCGCTCCTTTTCCGTCGCAGCCGGGCACCGAGCACTCAGGGTCGATGCACGGGGCGTTTTCGTCGACAGCCAACGTCGCGTTCACTAGTGCGTTGAGCGCTGTCGCGAGGTGCGGATCGGCGATTTCGTAGCGTGTCTTGCGGCCCTCCGGCTCGGCGACGACGATGCCGCAGTCACGCAAGCAGGTCAGGTGGTTCGAGACGTTCGAGCGGGTCAGGTCCAGGTCGCGCGAAAGCACGGCCGGGTAGCTCGGGCCGTCGAGTAGGGTGATCAGGATTCTGGAGCGCGTCGGATCCGCCATGGCCCGGCCGAGCCGGTTCATGACGTCGAGGCGTGAAGCAATAGTCAGCATATACTGAACTATACAGCAATTACTGAACTATTCAACACGCACTGAACTGACATTGAAGCGAAGAGCTTGCGAACTGCAGGAATTAGTCGATGAGATAGCCGGTAACTGGGCCTTCGTGATTCGGCTGCCAACCCAACGCGGGGGCGACATGCGTGGCGAAGTTGTCCAAGATCTTCACGTTGACGTCGACGCCATCCCGGTGGGGATGGTGATGAGCAGGGTGTCGGCGGACATGACGGCGGCGTCGGCTTTGAGCTGCTCAATGAGTTTGTCCGGCTCGGCGGCATAGGTGCGGCCGAAGGTGGAGGCGCCGACGTCGGGAAGCATGCCCACCTGATCGGAGCCGGAGGCCTGCATGCCGAACAACTGCATGTCCGCGCCGTCGACGATGGGGAAGATAGAGCGGGACACCGACACGCGCGGCGTCCAATCGTGGCCCGCCTTCTTCCACGCGGCGCGATAGCGGCTGATCTGATCCGCCTGGATTTCGCCCAGAGTCTCGGCGGTGGTCTCGGAGACCAGGGTGGAGGACATCAGGTTGAGCCCGTCCTTGGCGGTTTGCTCGGCAGAAGCGTGGGTGCCGGAGCCGTAGAAAATATGCTTACGCAGCTCGGGCGCCATGGGGAAGACCGGCAGGGCGGAGCCGGGTTGGAATATGTTGGGGTACTGCCGGTCCAGCGGTGCGGCGGTGGCGAATCCGTTGCCGTCCACTGCAGCCATGAACGCCTCGAGGTGGGCTCGCGCCACGTCCGCGCCGTTGGGCGCTTTACCCCAGTAGCCGAAGGCCTCCCAGCCGCGGTCAGCCACCTCGGGGGCGCCGCGCGAGATGCCCAGGGCCACGCGGCCACCGGAAATTTGGTACAGCGACGCGGCCTCTTCGGCGAGGTAGAGCGGGTTTTCATAGCGCATGTCGATGACACCGGTGCCCACCTCGATGTGTTTGGTAGTGGCCGCGACAGCACCCAGCAGCGGCATCGGGGCGGAGGCCTGCGGCGCGAAGTGGTGGACACGAAAGGACGCGTTGTTCACGCCGATTTCGTCCGCAGCCTGGGTGATCTCCAGATGAGTCTTGGCGATCTTTTCTGCAGATGGCCCGCGCTAGCTGCCGAAGGCGTAATGCCCGAAGCTTAAGAAGCCGAACGCTTTCATTGGATAACACTCCTTTTGATGGTGTTAACGAGAGGGGGTAACTTTGCAACGAGATGCCGTGGAGTTCAAGCTCGACGTCTAGGGCCGTGGCAAGTCGGTAGTACGTTTTTCGATTCGACGCTTTGGGGCACACTACCGGGGTTGCCGGTGCTCTTCTTAGATTGCGCGGTTCAGATTTCCTAACCTAAAGCTCGTTTGAGCGTGCTATCCGCTGGTGTGCCTCCGATGCTGCTGCTCATAAGGTGGTGGGCGCTCCATGAATACAAGGCGTAAGTCGCGCCTTAGGTCAGGCCGAGGAGGATGCCGTGGCTCACTGGGTCGTAGTCCGAGTTTCCGCACCCACTGGCCTCTGGTGTACGCGCTAGCCCCGCTCGGGGTAGCGCACGAGGAGATCGTTGCCGATGACTGCGCCGTCGTTGAGCGTTGCCTCGCTCACCTTCGCCCCGGCTGCACCCAGACCCATAATGTGGCCAACCTCGTCACCGTGGGCGATGAGGTGGTCGGCGATGATACGCCGGTGGCAGCGCCACCACACCGCCTCGGCGCACATGATTGCGGTGGGGGTTTCCGCGGCGTTCGCCCGTAGCTGCGAGATTGCGTCGGAGAACTCCTCGCCCAGCGCATGGTCGGCGTAATTGTGGAAGCTGCGGTTACGCCAGTTGCCGTTAACCTCAAACGGCACCGAGTGGGACACGTTGCGCCGCCCGGTGAGGCCCTCGCTTCTGCTGTAAGTGATGCCACATGTAGGAAGGTGTTCGGCAAGGTAGTCGCCGTTGAACCACGGGTACTTCCTGGATCCGGGCAGCTTGCGCACATCCACGATGGATGCCACACCGGCAGCTTTGATCATTTCAGCGAAGTCCTCGAACTCGAGGTTGGAGTGGCCCACGGTGAAAATGCGCATGTCGCCAATGCTACGCGCCAAGCGGTTACACCCACATCGGCTTCACGAATGAGAAGGTGACTTTGCAACGACACGTCGTGGAGTTTAAGTGCAACGTGTAAAGGTTTTTCAAGCATCGCGCGATGGGGACGTGGACCCACGATTGCAGGGTCGACTGCGACGGAGTGACCATTGTCTGGCTCAGCCAAGCTATTGACTCTGCGATGCTGCGGATGTGCCATCAGACTCTTCGTGCTGAATGCGTGAGGCATGCAGTCGGGCGTGGGCGATGGCGTCAGGGGTGTTGTCGAAGACGTGATTCTCGTGTGCAAGCTGGTCGAATACGCCGAGTTCGCGCAACACCGGAAAATGTTCGGGCTTCGTGGCTGCGAGCAGGACTCTGGTACCGCGGCGTTCGAGGCGCCCGATTGTGTCGGCGAGCATCTGGGCGCCGGTGGCATCGATCGTCGTGACGTAGCGCATGCGGAGTACGACAACCTTGACCGACGAGGCATCAGCGAGCTCGAGGAGGAAATCGTGCGCTGCGCCAAAGAAGAGAGGGCCTTCCATACGGAAGGCGGCGATGTGCTCGTCGAGGAGCTCGCGTTCCTTGTCGCGGTGGTCTCCCTCGTCTAGTGGGGCGGCTTCCAACACCGCAGTGCGGGCGGTCTCGCGCAGTGCGAAGAAGCCCGCCATTACAAGGCCGATGAGTACGGCGACGACAAGGTCGAACACGACGGTGGCGGCAGCTGTGATGAGCAGGGTCGCCCCGTCGCCCTTGGTGGCGCGTATCACCGAGCGGAGGTTCCGCGGGTGGATCATCTGAATCGCAGTGGCGATGAGCACGCCGGCGAGCGCGGCGAGAGGAATCTCGCCCACCCACCGGGCCGCGACGAGCACGGCCACGAGCAGGAGCAGCGAATGGAACACCGCTGCCAGGCGTGTGCCTGCGCCTGCACGCACGTTGACGGCAGTTCGGGCAATCGCGGCGGTTGCGGGAATCCCGCCGAACAGGGGCGCGACGACGTTGGCCACGCCCTGCCCGAAGAGTTCGCGGTCGGGATCGTGCCGGTCGCCGACAGTCATTGCGTCGGCAACCGTCGCAGACAGCAACGATTCCAGCGCACCGAGAGCTGCGACGGCGACCGCTGCAAACAGCAAGGAATCCAGGTGCTCCCACGGAATCTCTGGCCAGCGCGGAGCAGGCAATGTCGACGGGATGTAGCCGATTGTCTTCAGGCCGCTGTCTGCCAGCATGTTGATGGCCGTTGCTGCAGCTACCAACACTAGCGCCGCGGGGAAGCCACTACGGACGCGCGCAGCAAGCACGATTCCAGCCGCTACTGCAAGGGTCATCACGGGCGCCTGCCATGCCGGAGTATCTAACCAAGCATTGATTGAGCCCCACGCCAACCCGAGGACTTTCTCGCCCTCCACGTCAACACCGAGTGCTGCGGGCAGCTGTTGGAGGCCGATGATTAATGCAATACCGGCGGTGAAACCTTCGACGACAGGTAGTGGCATGTACTTCATCGCGCGGCCAGCGCCGGTGAACGCCAGCAAGAGCAGCATGAGCCCCGCCAGCACGCCGACGACGAGCACCCCATCGGCACCATGGTTGGCCACGATGGGGATTAACACGACGGTCATTGCGCCGGTCGGGCCGCTTACTTGGACGTTACTACCGCCGAAGACTGCGGCCAGGATACCCGCGACGATGGCCGTCGTAATTCCGGCCGCCGCGCCGACACCGGACGCAACGCCGAAGCCGAGTGCGAGGGGGAGGGCGACGAGGGCCACCATGAGGCCTGCCGAGAGGTCGCGCCCGATTGTCGCGCGGGACCAGTCCGAGCGGCGCGGTGCGAAACGCAGGGCACGGGACCGGATGCCCACCGTAGAGGCGGCGGAGGAGGGGCGGGTCATGCTACTTTCTTGCTCCTTCAGGGCTCAATGACACTCAAAGGATACACAAGGTGTCATCCTCCGACGGTCACATTCCTGGTTCTGGCCGAGGCCTCATGTCGACGGAATAAAACTTCCTGACCTGGCGGGAGTTCCGTGGATCGTTGTCGCGGTACTTGGAGTGACGCGTGTGAGCCGGTGTCCGAAGAGCAGACAGCCCGGGAGAATCGGTACCAGTGCCATACAGTGCGCGACACCACTGCTCATAGGACGGGCCCGACGGCGGGCTGGGGGGGCGAGGGCCGGCTACCGGATCCGGGCTTTCGCGGCGACGAGCAGCAGGGCGGCGTGGTCGACTTCGCCGTTTTTGATCTCGCGATTGAGCTTGTGCAGCACCACGGGGCAGCGCAGGCAGCGGATGCCGGATTTGCAGCACTTCTTCTTCGGCGTCATTGCGGCCAGTTTGAAGGGGTCCTTGCCGGCGAGCTTTTTCGCGGCCTTGGCCTCGGCCTTCGAGTATTCGGGCAGGCGTAGCGAGGTCGTTGCCGCAGCCTTTTTCTTGGTTTTGGCGGCGTGCTTCTTCTTGCCCTTGTCGCCTTTCTTGCCCTTGGCCATGCGCGTTCCCTTCATCGCGGGTTTTCCTGAATTAGGTTAGCGTCACCTCATGCGATGTGGGTAGGCGTGGGTGTATGGCGGGTGTATTCGGCGTGGTGCACGACGACCGACCAGGTTGTAGAGATTCTGCGTTACGTGCTTAAGGCGTAAAGCCTGCAGGATTAGAAGCCAAGACAAAAGGCGACTCCGGAAGACACTTCCGAAGTCGCCTTTTGCTCAGTCAATACTGCGCGGAACAAAACCGGGCAGCAACAAGCCTGCTAGGAGATTGCGAAGCCAGATGCTGGTCCAGGTTTTTCAACGGGCTCGCCAGCCTCGTCGACCATCCAGTCGATTTCCAGCTCCAGCTCGCGCTCGATGCCAGCACGCTTTCGGGAATCGACGACTTCCATCGTGGTATTAAACGATGTCGGCATGGTCATCGTCACCGTGGACTCACCAGTGCCGAGAGTCATTTCCCCGGCGCGGATGCGAGCTGCCAGCGTCTCCAGCAAATCCGCGAGCTCATCGCGGCTGAAGCTTGCCTTGCTCTTCACCAGCTTTTGATTCTTCGGGGGTGTAATTTTTTTAGGTTTCGGTGCCATGTCTTTACTTACCTTTCCAGCCGTGTAGGTATTTGTGCAGTGTGGAGAATCGGCCGTCACTCCACACTGTCTTTGAAGATGGTCTAGAAAGCTTTCAGGAAGCCTGTCTATCCCCATTATCCCAATAAAAAGCGGTTTTTACCGGGCTAAATAACAAGAGGCTAGAAATTTCTATAGGTAGGTTATAAATTGTGGAAAATCCCTACGCTATGCTCTGGGGTGCAAGGTCCTAAGTGCCTTAGGTTAGGAGCTCTAGTAACGGCGCCCTTGGGTAGCGCCTCAAACGTGTCGACCGACAGCAATAGGGGAGGAGTAAACGTCACATGGTGTCACCCGACAACATCCTGATGTACCTTCTGCCTGAGCAAGAGGCGCAGGTTAAAGAGATATTTGTGCAACTGGCAGAGCGTGGATTCCCGCAGCAGAATCAAAAGCCCCACATCACTGTCACCTTCGCACCGACCATGAGACCGGAGGTAATCCAACGAGCAGCCGAAATTCTCCCACCGCTGATGCCTGCGGAATTCCGCAGGGTAGGAACGGTAGTGTTCGGCACAAAGAGTAAACAGACTGTCGCATGGTTATTAGAAACAAGCGATGAGCTGGAAGAAGCCGCTCGTGAGATCAGTCGTCTTAACCCTGAAGGTCGCGGCTCCCGCTGGATTCCGCACCTGACTATGGGGCTGCGAATCCCGCGGGATATGGTTCCCGGTTACGTCCGGGCTCTTGATGAACTAACAAGCCCGCACTTCAAAACTCTTAGTGCACCACGCGCTGCGTTCTGGAGTCCCAAAGTGCAGGAATTAACGGAGTTTTAGCGCGCCGCACGCCGCAACTTTTCAAAAGCAGCGCAGCCAAGCGGCCACTAAGCGGCGTCCATAATCTTCTTTGCCTGGGCATCGAAGACCTCCAAGGCGCGCTTCTTTGCCGCTTCCTTGGACTCTGGGGTCGCCTGTGCAAGTTCCATCGGTTGTGTCGCATTTTCCGCGCCGGTTGATGGAACGTCTGGAATCGGGGCAGCGGACACCATCACCATCACGCCATTGACAACGCCGACAATGTCGTAGCTGGTGGCATCAGTATTAGTGCCACCGGAGCTAATGTCCACAACTGTCGCGTGTGCAGTGAGCTCATCTGGCTTGACGGAAAGATCCGGCTCCCACTTTTCCCGGTGCATTTTCATGGTGGTTGTCATATCCATGTCATTGAGCATCTCCTGCGCCTCAGGAGGAAGTTCCTGGCCTTCCATGGATTCGTTTACGAGGTCGGAAGCATCCATCGAAGCGGTCACCTCAGAGCACTTGTTAAGAACATCTGTGTACTCCTGGTAGGTCTGAGGGTTCTTCAATACTGAGACAGCGATGGTGACCTTTTCCGCGTCCAAGTTAGCGAAAGAACTGACAGCTCGCTCCAATTCTTCCGTTGGCTTGATGAAAGTGGCACATTCGGCCGGCTCTATATCTAAAGAATCCTCCGAAAACATCTCCATTGCGTCCTTGTACCCATTAATCCTGTTGTTGGAGAAGTCCACACCTTGAACTTCATTAGTGAGCAGGAGCTGATCTTCGGCTGCAGCTGGAGCTGACCCGTCTGCCTTCGTCATCTTGCTGGTCGACTCTTTGCCTGCCTCGCCACCGGCATTGCTGCTTTCTTCCCCCGAGCCGCATGCGGTGAGCAGGGCGGCGCTTGTACAACCTGCGACGACGGTTGTCGCAATTTTCTTCCACATTCCAGAGCTGCGCTGCTTCATGATTCCTCATTCCATCGAGCTGAATTTCAACAACCTATGCAACCTGATCAGATGTCCTGAGCCGGAGCCAATCTTTTGTGAAAGAAAGAATACAAGAGCTCGCCTCAGCACGCTTCCCAATATCAAGAATTTCAGTCGCGTCTGCTTCACGACGCTCCGTCGGACCTCACCGCAGACTGTGCAACCTTTGCCACGGGGTACGTGGATACCAACGCAATAATCGCACCGAAGATGAAAACGGGCACGAACCCGAACTTCGGTGCCGCGAAGGAAATAACAAAAGGAGCGAAGAAACCAACATAGGTCAGCGAATAGTAGATAGCAGTCGCAGCGCCCAGCTCGGCTGGCGGTGCGATAATTTGCACTTCGCGGAGGCCGGAGACCATCATCACGCCGTACGCGGCACCGAGGGCCAGAGCAGCGGGGAAAACGCTCCACACATTCTGGGTGAGTGCGACGATAAGGCTGAGCAGCATTCCGACCGTCGTTAAGCCAAGACCGAAAATAGCTGGTGGGATAAAGCTGCTGGAACTGATGCGAGTGACCAGTGGTTGCACCAGAACACCGGTGCCCATCGTAAGGCAGGCGATGAGTCCTGCGAAGGCGATGGGGTAGCGGGATTCGGCGATTGTCGGCAGGACGACGAAGGATGTGCATGCAGCGCCGAAGACCCACGGTGCCCAAGCGGCGACTGCCCACAGGAACCTCGGGCTTAGAGTGGCGGAGGAGAAGAACCGTTGCGGAGAGTCGCTGTGCCCTGCCGCCGGTAATCCGCCGGAGGCGTTCCATGTCAGTGGTGTGATGCTAAGCAACAGTGCGAGATGAACAAGATAGGGGATGACATCAGGGCGCGGAGTGAATTCTGCGACCAACCCTGAAGCCAGGGGGCCGAGGGAGAATCCGGCGGAGAGTGCAACGGTTGCGCGCCGGGCAGAAATTTGAGGTGCGACGGGCACAATTTCTTTGATCCACGAGGCACCGGCGGCCATTACCATGCCCATCGAAATGCCGATGATAAGACGTCCTACCAGAAGTGATGGGAAGTGGAACCAGATGCCGGTGAGTAGGACGGCTGAGCCAACGGCAGAGGTTATGAGTGCAGGCCGGATGATGGCGCGACGGCCGAGCCGGTCGGAAAGTGGGCCGCAGATGAGTAGTGCGGGGATGAGTCCTGCGACGTAGATGGCGAAGAGAAAGGTGACCTGGGACTGGTTGAGAGCATCGGTTATTCGATACGCGGGCAGGAGTGGTGCGAAGAGGTTGGCTCCAAACGCAACCGCGAACATGCCCAGGGCTACCCGAATCCAGTCTCGTATCACGGTTGCCTCCTGAGGGCTCTCATCTGTGGGGATAGAACAGTGTGGTAACAACAATAGGCCAGCTAACAAACGCTAGCTGGCCTATTGAGTCACTCGGGTCGTCTACCCAAGTTAGTCGCCCTAGTTATTGGCGGCGCCGAAAAACGCGGTAATCGGCGAGAAGAATCCCTTGGACTTCTTTGACTTCTTAGCTGCCTTTGTCCTGCCAAGAATGCGCTCAGAGATGCGGTCGGTGAGGACACCTACCAGCTTGCCGCTGCGGACGACGGGCAGCTCGCTGAGGGGCCCGTCAATAAGCTGGCGAGCCCTGATTGCAGCTGGATCCTCGGGCTTGACAAAGACCTTCACCGGGGCGCCGACGGTGTTCATGTAGGCATCGCGGTCGGCGTACTCACGGAGTTCCTTCAGCGTAATATCGCTGGTCAGGTAGCCTTCATCGTCGACGAGGAAGACACAGGTATCGTCATCGAGACCAGCAAATTCGGCTGCGTAGGTGCTCAGTGCCTCACCGACAGTGATGTCCTCCGGCAGCGCAATGTAAGAATCCGTCATGTGCATGCTTACGGTGTCAGGCAGGAGGCTGTACGGGCTGATTGAAGATTTCGGCTTGAAGAAGTTGGCGATGGTGTTCTGTGTCTGTGTCATTGTGGATCCTTTTCCAGGTATCCCAGCTCCTTTGCTAGGAGGGAATTTCTGTTGATTGAAAAATTATGGCTCCCCGCCTAAGAGTGTTGGCAATGTAATGCCGTAACTAAAGGTGGCCACTTGAGGTGGAACCTTGCTTCGAGAGGCTTTCGAAACTCTCGATGAAGTGCAGGGTAGCGGCCTATGTGGATATAGGAGCCTTACCTAACGAGGTTGTTCGCTACGCAAAGGTTAACACAAGGTTACGTACACAGTAAAGAGGAATGAACGAAAAGCTTCCTAAAGGTGGCGGAAGTTATAAGCCCATGAACTCTCGAATTGCTGGCCACTCGGCATCGGCTTGCGCCCGGCCGAGCTCGTAGTTGTGCAGCAGCTTCGACCGCCTCCGCTCCGCCTTTGTGATGCTCATGTTATTGGCGTAGAAAACATATGCTTGGCCTTTTCGTTCAAGCTCAGCAGCCCAATCGAGAGAAGCGTTGTAGCGCTCGTGTCTAGTGATAAGCAGCTCAGCCACCACCGGGTTACTGCGGAAAATCTGGCGCAGTAGCTGTGGGCGCTTAGGGGCGGTGCGGCGGAATCCCTTCGGGCGAGTCAGAACGATGAGGAACTTCTTGAAACCATCTGCTTCGGCGGCATTAATGGGAATGCCACCTGATGATCCCAGTGCACCGTCGACGAACGGAACGCCATCAATATAGGGCATACGCATGACACCCGGAATCGTCGAACTGGCGCGAGTGTACTTCATCAGCGTAGGTAGATCTGGGATATCGTCTGGCCCCCAGTTGATGGTCTCGCCCGTATCCGCTCGGACAGCAGAAATCCGGTAGGGAGTTGGATTGTTCTTAAAAGTCTCGTAATCCAGGGGCATGGCGCCGTCGGGAAGTCCCGCGTCTTCGTAGATGTACTCGGCATCGAAGTAGCCGCGTCCGCGCAACATTGGGCGCCAGCCACTGCTGTCCGGCTGCGCGATGAAGTCAGTGAAGCTATTTATAGAGCGCTGGATATCCCGGGAAAGGTAATTGACCACGTGAGAGGCGCCGGCGCTTACGCCACCGACCCAGCCGACATCGATGCCCTCGCGAAGTAACCGTTCGACGAAAGGTGCCGTGTAACTATTGCGAGTCCCTCCACCCTCGAAGACTAATGCTACATCGCTGACCTGCATTTACATCCCTCCGGTTGTTCTCGCGCTGCTGCTTTTCGGGCGTTACGATCGTTCAAGACTACCCGAACGTCACCATATTGGATTTCGGTTAGCGTAGTTTACGGCGCATCCTGGAGGATGACCGGCAGCAGCCCCTCGCCCATATCTGGGTTAGGCAGTACGCCCTCCGGGTCGTAGAACAAGATCTCCTTGCCCTCGTGGCTCAGACGTCGCATCGCTTCCAGAATCAACGTGCGTCCCACCGGGTTGACAACGCCAACGCGGCTGACGTCGAAGACAACTTCGCTTTCCGACGGTGTGGAAGTCGCCAACCTGTTGAGAACAATCTCGGCCGCAGTGAAGTTGACGGGGCCCTGAATCTCGATGATCGAGCGGCCATTGCTGACGCGTGTACCGCGCAGCGCACGCGAACCAATCGCATCGGCATCCATGAGATGAAGACCCAAATCTTCGGAGAGCTTCCGGAAGATGGCAATGCTGCGGACGCTATTGCCGTGGTCGTTCAATCGCGGCGAAAAGGCTGCGAGCCCCGCCTGTCCAGGCAGCGCTCCCAGCAAGCCGCCGGCGACACCGCTCTTGGCGGGAATCCCGACGTCGGTAAACCATTCACCGGCCTCGTCGTACATGCCGGCAATAGCCATCACGGACAAGACTCTGCGAACAACCGAGCGGCCGAGCACAGTCTGATTGGTAACCGGGTTAACGCCACCGTTGGCCAACACTGCGGTCATCATGGCGACATCGCGAGTGTTGACCAGCACGGAGCACTGTGCGGTGTAGCCGCGGACAGCATCGTGGGGCGTGGTTTCGATGAAACCGTAAGCTGCCAGCATATGTGCGATGGACATGTTTCGATGGGCAGTGTCCATTTCGCATTCATAGGCATCGTAGTCAACGCGAAGCTTACGGCCAGCCAAAGTCGAGAGAAGCTCCACCATGTGCTTCGTGCGAGTCTTCCAGTTGGCACCTGGCTGGCATACGAACTGGTTGATGGCCAGTGCGCCGACATTAATCATCGGATTTTTTGGTCGGTGCGTGCCCTGCTCCAGCGACAGCTCGTTGAAAGCCTCACCGGAAGGTTCGGTGCCCACAATGCTGTCGATTTTGTCTGTGCCGTGCTCGGTGATGGCTGCGGCATAAGCGAAGGGCTTGGACATCGACTGAATGGTGAATTCAGTATCGGTGTCGCCAGCGGTATAGGTGCGCCCTGACACGGTGGTCATAGCAAGCGCGAGGCGGTCGGGATTAGCTTGGGCAAGGGTGGGAATATAGTCCGCTACCTCGCCAGACTCATCGGGGCGGACGGATTCGACGATTTCGGACAAGTAATCTTTGATCGGCGTTTTCATCAGATTCTGCTAAGCATCTTTCCTGGGCTGAAAAATCCCGGTTGAGTCAATGGAGTCCCGTTCGAACCTACACCAGGCGAGGTCAGCCACTGATGCTCACCTCTGTGCACTCTCACCGTGCGCGCCGGAAAAATCGGCATATCCTGGGGTGTGTGAAATTCCTCAACAATCAGTCCGCGCCCTACGAGTTGACCTACAGCGATGTCTTCATGGTGCCGTCAAAGTCATCCGTCGGCTCTCGCATGGGTGTCGATTTAGCCACCGATGATGGCACCGGCACAACCATTCCGATTGTCGTCTCCAATATGACGGCCATCTCCGGTCGCCGGATGGCCGAAACCACCGCTCGCCGAGGCGGAATTGCCATCCTGCCGCAGGACGTCCCAGCTGACATTGCTGCTGAGACCATCCGCAAGGTCAAGTCCGCTGGGCTGGTTTTCGACACTCCAATCGTCGTCAAGCCTCACCACACCGCGGGGTATGCGCGCCATCTTCTGCCGAAGCGCGCGCACGGTGCGGCAGTGGTGGTGGAAGACAACAAACCGGTTGGTCTGATTACCGGCCGTGATCTGGCGGGCGTTGACAACTTTGCGCAGGTGGGGACGCTCATGTCCACTTCGCTATTTACGCTTCCGGCCGATATTGAGCCCCGTGACGCTTTCGACCAGCTCACCGCATCCGGGCGCAAACTCGCTCCGGTGGTGGATGCCGATGGCGCGCTGGTGGGTATCCTCACGCGTAAAGGCGCGCTGCGGGCGACGCTTTACAAGCCGGCTGTCGACGCGGAGGGCAAGCTGCGCGTCGGTGCGGCGCTTGGCATCAACGGTGATGTTGAAGGGCGCGCGAAGACACTGCTCGACGCAGGTGCCGACGTGCTCGTTGTCGATACCGCCCACGGTCATCAGGAATCGATGCTCCGTGCTTTACGACGAGTCCGCGCGCTCAACCCACCTGTGCCAATTGCCGCTGGCAATATCGTGACCGCCAATGGTGTTCGCGACCTAGCGGAGGCGGGAGCCGACATTATTAAGGTCGGCGTCGGTCCGGGTGCGATGTGCACAACCCGAATGCAGACCGGAGTTGGGCGTCCACAGTTTTCTGCCGTGCTCGAATGCGCTGCAGCCGCCCGTGAATGCGGCGTGCATGTCTGGGCTGACGGTGGGGTGAAGGATCCTCGCGATGTTGCGCTTGCGTTGGCTGCGGGTGCGTCCAACGTGATGATTGGCTCGTGGTTTGCCGGTACTTTCGAGTCCCCAGGGGATGTCCAAAAGGACGTCGACGGGCGCATGTTCAAGGAGTCCTTTGGCATGGCTTCACACCGTGCGGTGGAGAGCCGAAATGCACAGGTAGAGGCCTTTGAGAAGGCCCGGCGCGAGATGTTCGAAGAGGGCATCTCGACTGCGAAAATCTACCTGGAGCCAGGCCGCGAAGGCGTGGAGGACCAGATCGATCGCATTATCTCGGGCGTACGTTCTTCGTTCACATACGCGGGTTCGGCCACCATCGAGCAGTTCGCTGAGCGGGCAGTGGTGGGAATTCAATCCGCTGCGGGCTTTGCGGAAGGAATGCCGAGGGCGACGCGGTAGCCGTCGTCAAGCCTCTCGGGGCTAAGCCGACTAGCGGTGCTGCGGGCCAATTGGTAGGTATGTAAAGACGTTGTTAGGACGTGTTTAGTACCACGTGCAAGATTGGGGAGGGGCTGGCGATTATGGGTCGGCAGGTAAGAGAAAACAGTGCTGTAACGGAGTCTGGATTGGTAGCAGGAAACGGTGCTAGAGCAGGAAGCGGGAACGCATTTTTCGCCCGCGCCCGCGTTACTGATTCCGATTTGTGCCCGTGTGGTGGGGGACTCTACGGGCAGTGCTGTGGCCCGCTGCACCGCGGTGAGCGGGAGGCAGTGACCGCAGCTGAGCTGATGGCCGCGAGGTACAGCGCTT
Organism: Corynebacterium sp. MSK012; assembly: GCF_030232435.1. Taxonomy (NCBI): domain Bacteria; kingdom Bacillati; phylum Actinomycetota; class Actinomycetes; order Mycobacteriales; family Corynebacteriaceae; genus Corynebacterium; species Corynebacterium sp. MSK012. The sequence goes on along the minus strand of NZ_JASPJU010000003.1, from coordinate 140,733 downwards.
ACGCTGCCCACGAGGCGGACTACATCTGGCGGACGTGGCATCCGCGCTACCGCCCGGAAGTTATCAATGTCGATGACGGTGTGGAATGGGAAGGACTCACCATCATCAACGCTGTCGATGGTGGCGAGGATGACCGCGAAGGCATCGTGGAATTTGAAGCGGCCTTTCATGACCATGACGGTGTCGGCACGATGCACGAGCGTTCTCGTTTTGTTCGTCGTGCGCGACGTTGGGTCTACGTCGACGGCGAGGTCACGTACTCCTAAGCGTCAGACTTGTTAGGCAGAGGCCTCCGCTGCATTTTCCTCGTCAGACTTGTTGTGCTTGCCGTGGCCGAATGGCAGCACGGCGACAATCGCCACAATGATTGCTCCCCAGATGGCGCCGAAAATCAGTGAGCCGGTGGTGTTGGCCAACCAGCCGAGGAAGCCACCGGTAAACAGCTGCTCAAGGTTGTGGACCAGCTGGTAGGGGAGATGCCAGCCCAGCTCGTCGAGGCCGACCACCATGATGTGGCCACCGACCCACAACATGGCAAACGTGCCGATAATGCCGATCGTGTTCAGAACGATTGGCATGGCTTTGACCAGTGCCGTACCAAACTTGCTGATACCGGCTGACTCCTTGGACTGCAGGTGCAGGCCAATGTCATCAATCTTGACCAAGAAGCCCACCACGCCGTAGACCGCAAGCGTGATGATGAGTGCCACCACGATAAGAATCAGCGCGCGGTTGAGCAGCGGCTGATCAGCGACCTCATTGAGAGAAATCACCATGATTTCCGCAGAGAGAATTAAGTCGGTGAAAATTGCAGACTTCACCAGCGAATCTTCATTCTTCGGTGTGCGGTTGGTCGCCGCCTCCATCCGTTCCTGCTCAGTCTGATCGGGAGAGATCCGGTGCTTAATCTTCTCCCAGACCTTTTCCATGCCCTCAAAGCACAGGTATGAGCCACCGAGCATCAAAATCGGCGTCAGCGCCCAAGGCAGAAACTGACTGAGCAGCAGCGCAATCGGCAGAATAATGACAATTTTATTGACCAAGGAGCCCTTGGCGATACGCCAAATAATCGGCAGCTCGCGTTTCGGTGAGACACCCTCGACGAATTTAGGCGTCACCGCAGCGTCGTCAACCACAACACCGGCGGCTTTAGCGCTAGCCTTGCCGGCCGCAGCCGCAATATCGTCTGTTGTTGCCGCTGCAGCGCGTGCAATCGTGGCAACGTCGTCAAGCAGCGCGACAAGTCCGCCTGCCATAAAAACCTCCTGTATTGGAGGACGCGACCAGGAGCCGTCGTCGTATCAAAGAATTACCGGAGCAATTTTAACCGCTTTCCCGGATTGACTCTGTGTTGTCGGTAGGGCGTCGATGTCCGGTCGATAGTTCACGTGCTCCTCTGAACGTGGGCACGTGGCAAGATATAGGCCATGAACGCTTCCTTCTCCGAAATCTACCGACAGGTCAATGCGGACAACTCGGACAACGCTGGCACCGGGGCAGACACCAGCAACGAAACCCGCTCCGAGGAACAGCAGCGCCCGGCGCGTCCCCGCATGGCACTGGTAGTCGTCGACGCTCAGAATGATTTTTCCGCGGGTGGCGCACTTGCCGTCGACGGTGCTGAGGCAGCGTACACCGCTACATATCTGCATGTTGCGGGCACAGCTAACAAGTACTCGGTTCTTGCGACCACCCGTGACAATCACATCGACCCAGGCACGCACTTCTCTGAAACCCCGGATTTCGTCGATACCTGGCCGAAACACTGTGTTGCAGGTACCCCGGGCGCAGAGATTCACCCCGGCATGCAGCGCGCCATCGCGTTTTTTGAGCAGCTCAACCCCGCTGCTGTGCGTATCGATGTCACAAAAGGGGAGTACGCCGCCGCCTACTCCGGTTTCGAGGGAACAACGGAGGCTGGCGTTTCGCTTGCCGACGCTCTCCGCGCCTCTGACATCGAAGAAATCGATGTGGTGGGAGTTGCGACTGACCACTGCGTCCGCGCCACAGTGCTCGATGGCCTCAAGGAGGGCTTTTCCGTTCGTGTTCTGAGCAATCAGGTCGCGGCGGTGGACCCGGAGCGCGGCAAGGCTGCACTAGCGGAATTGGCCGCGGCGGGCGCGACAGTGGTGTAGTGCTGCGACGCTGACCGTCAAACAATCCGCCTAGCCGCTTAGCTAGGCGCCTCGGCAGCCGCCTAGTTAAAAGTCACCATATCCAGGTCGACCTCGCGGAGGTGGCGGTGGTTGGACGCTGTTTCCACATAACGCCCTGCATGGGCGATGAAGCCCTCTGCTTCCTCGGCGGAGAGTTCACGACGCACCTTGGCGGGAACGCCTGCAGCCAGCGACCTGGGGTCGATAATCTGATCTTCCAACACCACGGCACCTGCAGCAATGAGGCTGCCAGCGCCGATACGGGAACGCGAAAGCAGGGTGGACTTCATGCCGATGAGGCAACCATTTTCAACCGTGGTGCCGTGGACCAAGGCCATGTGTCCGACGGTGACATCATCGCCGAGAATTGTGGGCACACCTCGGTCGACATGGACTGTGGAGTTGTCCTGAATATTGGTGCGCTGGCCGATGCGGATCGGTGCGACGTCTCCTCGGAGAACAGAACCGTAGAACACGGAGCTATCCGCACCGATTTCGACATCACCGATAATGACCGCGCCGGGCGCAATCCAGGCGCTGGAATGAATGCGTGGGGTCTTATCTTGGTAGGTGAGAATGAGCGGAGTGTTCATCATACAAACCAATATAACTGTCACCTGAGGTCAGCGTAAGAAAAATTCTCAGCGAAACTCTATTCGTCGAAGGGTGCAATTCTGCTTGGACGCGCCTACAGTGGGCGACATGATTTTTATCGTTGTGAATTACCAAGTTAAGCCGGAATTTGCCGACGAATGGATGGACCACGTCGCTGAGTTCACCGCTGCCACCCGCGCAGAGGCTGGCAACAAGTGGTTTGAATGGTCCCGCAGCGTAGAAGACCCCAACCAGTACATCCTCGTCGAGGCATTCGATGATGACGCTGGTGAAGCCCACGTCAATTCCGAGCACTTCGCCAAGGGCCTGGAGGCGATGAAGCCGCTGCTCGCTGAGACCCCGAAGATTGTCTCGCAGGTACTGCCAGATAAGCAGGACTGGGATCGCATGGGCGAGCTGCAGGTCGACTAATGTCCTCAGACACCATTCGCGATAGCGCAGCCGCTTCCAGCAGTGACACCTATTCTCTGATTGGGCGTGGCCTGCGTATTGGCTCCGCTGTGCTGGCCTCTGCTCTCGTCGTTGGTCTCAGTGCTTGTGGGGATAGCGATGAGGCAGCCCTGGAGGGTAGCCAAAATCAGTCAAGCCAGGAGCAGAGTGCTGTTGCCTCCACTGCCGCCATTCGGGATAACTTGGCTCAGCTGGCGGCAGATACTGCGGCGCTGAAGAAAGCATCGCAGACACTAATTGCAAAGGAATCGGTCTCGGAAGAGACTCGAAAGATTGCGCAGCAGGCGGAGCCAATCTTTGCTGAAGAGGAAGCGCAGCTAGTCAAGACTCTCGGCGTCGATGTCGATCCGTCTGAGACCAAGCTCGACACCGCCACCATGACTCGCCTCGAGAACGAGGAGGGGCCACACGCAGATATGGCTTATCTGACGTTGATGGAAGGCAGCCTGGATAAGATGCTCGGCCAGTGGGAAGAGCTGGAAAAGCATGGCGGAAACGACCTGCAAGAGTTGGCACGCTCTTCTCAGCAGCAGCTGGAAGATATTCAGCAGGCGCTGGAAAAACGTATGCAGTACTAGCCGCTGCCCAAAGCTCGTGGGGGGGGAAATTCAAGTAAAAAGTCCTGCAAAGCGTGCCCGGGGAACCGGGGAAGTGAGTAGCGTGTAAATAAAGCCAGTGCGCTGTGATCGTCGTCAAGCGAATGCGCACTCGGATGAAGCACAATGCTGGCTAATAACCCAGAGTAGAAGGTAGGAAAACACGCCAATGGCAAATAGTATCTCGCGAGTAGGTATCGTCGGCGCCGGTCAGATGGGCTCCGGAATTATTGAGGTCTGTGCGAAGGCCGGTAGCGATGTCAAGGTCTGGGAGGCCAAGGAGGAGTTCCTTGAGTCCGGTCGCGCCCGTATTGAAAAGTCGCTGGATAAGGCCGTTTCCCGTGGCAAGCTAGAGCAGTCTGCACGTGATGAGATTCTGGGGCGTATTAGCTTCACCACCAAGCTGGAAGACTTCGCTGACCGTGAGCTGGTCATCGAGGCCATCGTGGAGAACCCAGAAGTAAAGGCCAGCGTATTCTCGCAGCTCGATGAAATTGTTGAGTCGGAAGATGCCATCCTGGCTTCCAACACCTCCTCGCTGCCGATTCAGTCCATTGCTGCAGCTACCAAGCGCCCGGAGCGCGTCATGGGTCTGCACTTCTTCAACCCGGTTCCGGTTCTGCCTCTGGTAGAGCATGTCGTTACTCTGACGACCGGTGATGTTCAGTCGGAGCGTGCGTACGAGTACGCTTCCGAGGCGCTGGGCAAGACCGTCATTCGCGCTAAGGATCGCTCGGGCTTCATTGTTAACGCCCTGCTGGTTCCGTACATCCTCGGCGCTATTCGCATGCTGCAGGACGGCATTGCTACTGCAGAAGACATCGATGCCGGAATGGTCAATGGCTGTGCGCACCCGATGGGTCCGCTGACTCTGGCCGACATGGTTGGTCTGGACACCATCAAGTTCATTGCCGATGCCATGTTCGATGAGTACAAGGAGCCGACTTACGCGGCACCTCCACTGCTCAAGCGCATGGTTGAGGCGGGTCACTTCGGCCGCAAGTCCGGCCGTGGCTTCTACGACTACTCCAAGTAGTCCACGCTTTTAGCCCCGTTTGGGGCGAGTATTGAGTTCTTACCGGTTGACGGGCGTTTCTCCCGCCAACCGGTTTCTTTTATGCATTTATCAGTGAAAACCCGGAGTCTGATGGGGACAGCTCCCACGATCGGCGCTAGCATTTTGAAAACTTGTTTCTTTTCAACGCGCCGAAACCTCACAGTGCGCTTAACATAAGTGAAGATTTTGTCAGACCTTGGCTTATAGAGCACTTCACAACTGGTGCCTCCCACGCAGCAATCTGGAAAGGAATGCTTCAGTGTCTTCTTTGAAGCCGCACAAGCGCACTGCAACACGTACTCGCGTCGGCGCTGCTACCGCAGCAATGGCAGTTGTAATGGGGCTTACACCGGCAACGGCCGTGGCAGCTCCGGTCAACCCGTTGGCCGAGCACGGCAACCGCCTGGACTCTGTTTCTGATCTTCCAGCTAATGTGGCAGCTCCAGAGGGAATCAAGCTCCCCGGCGGTGGCTTCGAGGTCCCGGATTCCATCTCGCTGCCGTCATCTTCCGGTGAAAACACCGACCCGAATGCGCCGAAGCCAACCTCGTATCGCCCGGACCAGATTGCACGCGCGTACCCGTCGGATGCCGCCACCGATAACTGGTTCTACTTCTACGTTGTGCATCCTTTCGTGGAGCTGGAGAAGAACCACCCAGAGGTTATGGACCAGAACCTCGAAACGGTCGTCCGCATTAACAACGCTGCCAAGAATGACCCGCAGGCACAGGAACTCGCTCTTGATGACGACTACCTGGACCCACTGGCCAATATTTCCACTGCTTTCGGTGCAAACCTGGGCCAGCACTTCCGTGATGCCTATGACGAGGATCGCCTGCCGAAGGTAAAGGCCCTGCTGTCCGGCAACCTTGCTCGCGGCGGCGGTCTGGTCAGCTCGACCTTCTTCGAGAAGTACGTCTACGGCTACGATCGCCCGTTTGTGGTGGCGCCGGAGCGCATCGAGCGCTACTACCGCGAAGGTCAGGACGACCCGTACTCGACCACCCCGTCCTACCCGTCGGGCCACACCAACAAGGCTGCATGGACTTCAACCATGCTGGCCATGATGCTGCCGGAGGTTGCACCGCAGATTCAGGCGCGTGCGTCCGAGGCTGGTCATTCTCGCCTTGTCATGGGCGTCCACTACCCGCTGGACGTTATGGGCGGCCGCATGATGGGCAACCAGGCCGCAGCTGATCGTTGGGCAGACCCAGAGTTCCGCCCACTCATCGAAGAAGCCATGGATGAGCTGCGTACGGAGCTCGAGTACCGCTGTGGCGACACCATCGCCAACTGCGTTGCCAAGGACACTCCGTACATGAGCACCGCAGCTGCCGTTCAGCAGTACACCGAACGCATGACCTACGACTTCAAGCAGGTTGGCCCGGCTAACGAGCCAGTTGTTGTTCCGAAGCGGTACGCAGGTTTGCTGGAGACCCGCTTCCCGCAGCTGACTGAGGAACAGCGCAGCTCCGTCCTCGCTCAGACCGCAATCCCATCCGGCTACCCGCTCGATCGCACTGACGGTGAGGGCCAGCACGTTCGCATGAACCTGGCTCGCGCTCTGGCCTCCAACGTTGTTGTCAACGCCGACGGCAGCGTCACTGTCACCAACTAAAACGTCAACTACAAGCGCAGGGCCGCGTCAAGACGGTCCAGGGCCTCACCGAGGATTTCCGGGGAGGTCGCAAAGTTAAGCCGCACATGCCCAACCCCGCCTTCGCCGAATGCGAAGCCGGGGTTGAGTGCTATTTTGGCGTTTTCAACCAGCCACGCAGCTGGGTCCTCACTGTCAACACCAGGCACGTCACCCAAGTCCAACCACGCCAAAAATGATGCTTGCGGTGGGGTAAAGCGAGCCTGTGGCGCAATAGTGGACAAACGTGTTCGCAGAGTCTCACGGTTGGTGCGCAGGACATCGACAAAATTGTCCAGCCAGGGCACGCCATCGCGGTAGGCGGCGGTGGTCGCGGCGACACCAAGAATAGAAGCGCCTTCGCGAACAATGAAGGGCAGCTCCAGCCAGGTTTTGGCATCTTCGTCGTTAAAGATGATTTGCGCACACTTGAGGCCGGCGGTATTCCAGCCCTTCGAGGTAGCAGTCACCGTGATAGTCACGGCCGCCGCGGTATCCGACACCGACGCGGTTGGAGTGTGAGTGCCATCTAGAACAACTGGGCCGTGAATCTCGTCTGAGATAACGCGCGCACCAAAGCGAGCGGCTAAATCGGTAATCTCACGCAGTTTTTCGGGGGAGTAGGTAAAGCCGAGAGGATTATTCGGGTTACACAAGATTAGGCAACCGGCACCGTCGGCGAAGGCGCGTTCGAGGGCGCCGAGATCCGGGCCGTCGGCAAGCGTGGGAATGCACACTGTCTCGCGTCCCAGCGCGGGACCTACCTGGAAAAACGGCATGTAGGCGGGAGTGGGGACGACAATTGCGGAATCGGGGCGGGTGAAGCGTTCAACCGCGAGTGTGACACCGCGGACGACGTCAGCGACGGCAAAGATATTGTCGGGGTTCGGGCGCCATCCGTAGCGTTGTGCAGAAAAGTCCGCGGTTGCGGTTGTAAGCGCGGTGATGTCCTGCGAGAGGTATCCGAATTGTTCGCGCTGACACGCCTCGTCGATTGCGGCACTGACGGCAGGGCAGGTTGTGGCATCGGATTCGGCGACCCACAGTGGCAGCACGTCCGGTGAATATGCGGTCCATTTGACTGTCCTGCGGGAGCGGAGTTCATCGAGGGAGGGGAAAGTGACAGCGTTATTTACACTCATAGTTTCCGTGTATACAGAAAAAGCGGGAAGTCCGAAGACCTCTGCTTTAACCAGTAGCTACGGCCGCATCAGAAGCAGCCGCGGCAATGGCCAGCGCTAGGCCAGCCCCAGTGCCTCCTGAGCAGCTGGCAGGGCAGCTTCGCGATCAGCCTTGACCAGCCCCAGACGTGTGCGGCGATCGAGAATATCGTCGACGCTGAGAGCTCCCTCGTGCGTCACATGCCAGGCGAACTCGGCGCGGGTGACATCGAGACCCTCCGCTACCGGGTCGAGCGGTCGGTCGAGCGGACAGGATTCGATGACCTCGAAGGATTCGGCACCGTAGCGGTTAAACAGCGGCATCGGGATACGGCCGGCAGCGGCAGCGGTGCGAGCGCGGTCGAGCTCCTCTGGCTCGGAGCCCAGCACAGGGATGGTGCGGGTGGAGCACGGAGCAAGCGAAACACCGAGCTTTTCCGCAACCTTGTCCACGGTTTGCTCCGCCATTAGACGGTACTCGGTGAGCTTGCCCCCAGTAATGGAAATCAGGCCGTTCGGGGCCTCCAATAAGGCGTGCTCGCGGGAGAGATCCGCGGTATGCGCCTCGCCGGTGTCGATGAGAGGACGCAGACCGGCGAAAGCGCCGATGACATCGTCGCGAGTGAGCGGAACCTCGAGGGCCTGGTTGATGACATCGAGCAGAAAAACGATGTCATCCTCCGGTACTTCCGGCTCGTCCGGAATCGGGCCCGGTGCATCCTCGTCGGTCAGGCCAATGTAGACGCGGTTGTGCTCTGCGGGCAGGACAAAACAGAAACGGTTGGTGTGACCAGGAACCGGTACCGTCAGAGAGCCGGTAGGGTTGCCTAGCTTCGCGGCGTCAAGAACCAGGTGCGTGCCGCGAGATGGGCGAATCTTGATGTTCGTCGCTAGGTCTGCGGCCCACACACCAGTGGCATTGACCACAGCGTGAGCCGGCAGCTCGAAGGAATCGCCAGTGAGCTCGTCGATTAGTGTGGCGCTCGTTCCAGAGGCGTTCTCGCAGCGCACCCGGGTCAGAATAGTTGCACCGTAGCTAGCGGCGGTTCGAGCGATAGTGGTGACCAAGCGTGCGTCGTCACGCAGCTGACCGTCGTAGTTGACGTAGCCGAATTTCACGTCGCGCTTACGGACGGTCGGCGAAAGCTGGCTGACTCGGCGGGAACTGACAGTCCGGGACAACGGCAGGGTAGTGGCGGAGGTACCAGCGATAATGCGCAGAAAGTCACCGGCCAAAAAGCCTAAACGCGGCAAAACCCGGGTCAACGGTGCAAAGTTATCCATCACCGGTACAACCTGTGGCAGGTTATGCACCAGGTGCGGAGCGGTGACGTCGAGCAGCGCACCACGTTCAATAGCTGAGCTGCGAGCGATACCGACATTGCCACTGGCAAGGTAGCGCAGTCCGCCGTGGGCGAGCTTCGATGACCAACGAGAGGTGCCGAAAGCGAGGTCCTTCGATTCGACGAGAACGGTTTTCAAACCCCTCGACGCTGCATCTAAAGCGATGCCGACACCAGTGATACCGGCACCGATGACCAGCAGATCTGGGATGTCGCCCTTAGCGGTTTCTTCGCGTAGACGATTCAAGTCCGCTTGCCGACGAGCCTTGTTCAAAACCGCAGCTGAGCGATCGCGCTGAGGAGCGTGCGTGGCAGTCATAGTCTTTCTTCCTCGACTTTCCCGAAGACGGTGATAGTGATGAAACTATCTGGCGTAAGTGATGAAGTTGTGGAGTGCGTAGTGAGTGTGAACTATTTCGGGCGTACCCCATTGCAAGGCGCTTAGAAATAGACTAAGTTGTTCATTATCAACGACCGGCACGGATATTGATTCAAGAGATCTTTCTTAGTTGCGAATCATTTCCCGGGATTACAAGGAAGGAGACACCTCGATGGCTATGCACCCAGCGTCCAACCGCTCTGAGTCCATGAACCGAGCTTTCGCTGCTATTGCACCATCGCTGCAAATGTGTTGCTGCTGTCTCCAGTCCGTGCCACCCCAGACAGGTCGTAACTAGAAAAGCACGCTTAGGTATTTAAAACGCCACGCTGTTTGCGGTCGCACGGACGAAATCGCACCGATTGAGCCGACCATCCCACTATCCGGGCATCTTCGCTTGGAATCCCAGGAAGAAGCGACAGCGACAATGACCGCAGCACTTGAATCTTTTACCCTTGACGATTACGTTTCACTGTTTATTTATGACGGCCCAACGTCACCGGCAATCTACGCCAGCGAACTGGTCAGTCTAGCTCGCTAGCGGAGGCTGGCGGCAACAGGGTTAAATCATGTTGCCGTCGTAACGCTCTTCCAAGGAGTGCGGACCGGTAGCCAACTTGCCCGGGTTGAGGATGCCAGCAGGGTCGAGTTCGTCCTTAATTGCACGCATGACCTTGGCGAACAACTCGGTGTTCTCCTCGTAGTACTGCGGGCTGTGATCCTGGCCAATGCCATGGTGGTGCGTGATGGTGCCGCCAAAGTTCATCATGGCCTCCGACGCCGCGGTCTTGATGTCCATCCACTGCTGGAGGATCTCGCCCTCGGTCTCGCGGAAGAAGTACGTGAAGTACAGCGAGCAGCCGGATTCGTACATGTGCGAGATGTGGCAGAAGACGTACACCGGGGTGCCGTGCTTCTCGCCAGCGGCTTCCATTGCGGAGGCGATTTCGCGGCGCAGTGTAGCGGCGTTATCCCAGGTGGTGGCGGTTTCCAGGGTGTCGACGCCGACGCGGCGAGTCATCATGACATCGCGCAGGTACGGCGAGGAGAAGCGGTGGTTAACCCAAGCCATGCCCGGGATGGAGCCCATGCGGACGCACTTCTTGGCCAGCAGGCGAGCGGCCAGGCGCTCACGGGTGACGCGGGCGCCGACCGGATCCGTCTGCGCAAAGCCAAAAATCACCATGCACGGGGTGTCGATGCCACGCAGCTTCAGGTACTTTGTGACCTTCTCGGACATGCTGGCGGAGCCCAGCTGAGTGAGGCCGAACAGCGTCTCCTTCTCGTCGGAGATGCGTGCTAGGTGCGGGATACTGCCGCTCTGCTCCAGTTTGCGCAGCTCCTCGGCGGCTTCCTCAAAGGAGTTGAAGAAGTAGGTGTCGAAGAGCATCTCCTTTTGTGGACGCTGATTCAGGGCAATCGTCACATGCGTGATGATGCCCAGGGTGCCCTCCGAACCCAGGAAAAGCTCACGCGGGTTCGGGCCGGATGCCGACGACGGCATGTCGCGGAATTCCATGGTGCCGGCTGGCGTGACGACGCGCATGCCAATCACGTTGCGGTCGATACGACCGTAACCAGAGGATTCTTGGCCTGCCGAGCGGCAGGAAACCCAACCGCCGACAGTGGAGTACTCGAAGGACTGCGGGAAGTGACCAGCGGTGAAGCCGGCCTTGGACAACTCCTTTTCCAGGTCGGGGCCGAAAACGCCGGTCTGGGCGGTGACAGTGCCAGCGACTTTGTCGATGTCGATGATCTTGTTAAAGGCGGTCATGGACACTGCGATGGCCTTACCCATGCCTCCGTCAACAGCCTCCACGCCGCCGACGACCGAGGTGCCACCACCGAAGGGGACGACTGCAATCTTGCGCTCAGCGCATACCTTGAACAGGTCCTCGATATGCTTTTCAGTTTTCGGTAGCACTACAGCATCTGGGGCGACATCGAGCTTGGCTGCGCGAAGGCGAACCAGGTCGGGGTAGGAGCGTCCGACCGCGTGCTTGACGCGGGTGTCGTGGTCGGTGGCGACGGCATCCGCGCCGACAACAGCGCCCAGGGCTTCGATATCCTCGGCGCTGAGGCGACTATTGGGGATGGTGACGTCGGCGATGTTGCGCGGCGGGTTGTTTGCGTCCAACGACATACCGATTTCGCGTTGCAGTAGCTTCTCGCTGGCCGTGGTGATTGGCTTGTCGTTGCCGTCAACACCCCAGCCCCACCAGCGCATGCGGTACGGAATCGTGAGCTTGTTAGACATCCTGAGCTTCTCCTTGGGCATCGGTGCTGCGAGTCTGAACTGCGGAATTATATGTAACTTGCGCGGAAGCACATCTTTACATCTTTTATTATAGCGGTATTACGTTACGTTTTCTCAAAAAATGTCAATCAATCTTGGTAAGCTTTAGTTAGATGCATTAACGCACTCCCATAAAGGCCAGTATTGACCGGTCAAAAGCCCACGTAAAAGTAGGTATTTCTTCGATGAACGCTAACGACAAGAATCTCAACTACCCGCTGGGAACAACTGAGATTCGTACCCTTGCTCTGGTCACTAACCCCCACGCGGGTCATGGCGCCTCGCAGATTGCGTCCGCCCGGGCGAGCCGGGTGTTCGCGGATCGCGGCATCGATGTCATCGCTCTCCAAGGTGCTAACCCCGACGACGCCCGCAAGCTCATTCGTGAGGTCATCGCCGACGGCCGAATTGATGCCCTGGCAGTCTGTGGTGGCGACGGCATGATTAACCTCGCACTGCAGGAGCAGGCACAGACCGGCATCCCCCTCGGTATTATCCCGGCCGGTACCGGAAACGACCACGGTCGCGAATACAATCTGCCGCGTGGCAATGCTCGCGATGCCGCTCACGTTATCGCCGATGGCTTCTGGACGACCACTGACCTCGGCCGCATCACCAATGAGGCGGGGGAGCAGCGCTGGTTCGGCACTATCATGTGTGCCGGCTTCGACTCGATTGTCTCCGACCGCGTCAATCAGATGACCTGGCCGCATGGCCGCAACCGCTACAACCTGGCTATCGTCCGCGAGTTCTTGGCTTTCCACTCGCTGCCATTCCGCATCACGCTGGATGACGATCGGGTTCTCGAAGATCCAATCACGCTGGCCGCCTTCGGTAACACCCGTTCTTATGGCGGTGGGATGAAGATTTGCCCGTCCGCAGACCACTCCGACGGACTGATGGATATCACTGTCATCGGCAAGGCCGGGCGCATCAAGGCCGCCCTGGCCTTCAAGTCCGTGTTCGACGGCACCGTTGAAAAAATCGGGGAGGTCAGCACCTACCGCGCCAAGAAGGCTTACGTGGAATACATCGGCCCGCCACGCCAGATGAATGCCTACGCTGACGGCGACCTCATGTTCCCGATGCCGGTTACCGTCGAAATTGTTCCGGGCGCTGGCCGCTACATCGTTCCCCGTCCGTAAAAGGGCGCAGGGGTGCCCGTCGTCAAGCGTTTCCTGCATGCTTGACGACGGCGCGTTACCCCTTGATGCCGTATTTCTTCAGGCGCAGACGATCCGCCGCCGAGGCCGAAGCCGTCAGGCGTAGCAACTCGGCGTAGATACCGTCAGTCTGCGCCAATTCTGCGGGTGCGCCGACCTCGTCGACGTGACCGTCACGCAGCGTAACGATGGTGTCCACATCGGAAATTGTGGACAGGCGGTGGGCGATGATAACCGTTGTGCGTCCCTCCATCAGCTTGTCCAAGCCTCGCTGAACTTCGCGTTCTGCCTTGGTGTCTAGCGCCGAAGTGGCTTCGTCCAGGATGAGCAGGGGAGCGTCCTTCAAAATTGCGCGCGCGATGGCGATGCGCTGCTTCTGGCCACCCGAGAGCTTCAGACCTCGCTCGCCGATAGTGGTGTCGTAGCCGTCGGCGAAGCTGCGGATGAAGTCGTCGGCGTTGGCCTTCTTCGCGGCGGCAATGATTTCTTCGTCGGTGGCGTTGGGTTTGCCGTAGGCGATGTTCTCCCGAATCGTGCCGGAGAACAGTGACGAGTCCTGGAACACGACGGCAGAGCCAGCACGCAGAGTGGAACCGGAAACCTCGGAGACATCCGAACCCAGCACGCTCAAGCGGCCTGCGGTCGGGGCGTAGAAGCCGAGCAGCAAGTTGACGATGGTGGACTTGCCGCCACCCGACTCGCCGACCAGGGCGATTTTCTGGCCCGAGTACGCCTGGAAGCTGACATTGGAGAGCACCGTCTTGTCCTCTTCGTAGGCAAAATCCACTGCGTCGAAGTCGACAATGGGAGCGCCATTTGCCTCCTGTTCGGCTGCACGTTCCAGGGAGGAACGGTGGGCACTGTCGACGGACTCTGCGTCTGCGGTGGAACCAACGGACGCGGAGTCGAAGTCGCCGTTATTCGCGGTCGCTGCACTGAGCAGCTCCGGCTGCGTGCGGGTCTCTGGAGTAAGCTCCATGACCTTGAAGTAATCGCGCGAACCGGCGACTGCGCGTTGGGCAGCGTCGACCAGGAAGCTCATCATGGTCACTGGTTGGCGCGCCATGTTAATCAGCTGAATGAGCATGACCATGGTGCCGATGGAGAATTCTCCCGACAGCGTACGCAGGAAAAGCAGCAGGTAAATGCCTGCGAAGATGATGTTCAAAATACCCCCGCGAAGGGCATCCATGCGGTGCCACCACGTTGACTGATCGCGGGTCAGGGAGATGGTGCGGCGGAAGCGGGAACCAAAGAAAGCGATTTCGCGCAGCTCTGCAGTGAAGGAGCGGACAACCTTGACTTGGCCGATGACCTCGGCAAAACGGCCACCGGCGATATCGATTTGTTCGTTCTTTTTCGCTTCAATCTTCTGCCAGCGCTTCGAGGTCAGCGCGGTCAGCAGGGTGTAGACCGGGAAAACGATAATCAACAGCACCGCCAGTGGCCAGTAGTGCCAGGCGGTGATGCCCAGTACCGCGCCGACGGTCAACAGCATTGGGAAGAAGTTGTTGGAAAACGCCTGGAGGAACTGCGTGATATTGGTAATCGAGCGTTCCAGGCGGGAGATAATTGTGCCGGTGACCTGACTGTCGAAATAGCGTTGCGGCAGCGACAGCAGCTTTGCATAGTAGCGGGTCGACAGAATCTCGCGCATGCGCGCAGTCATCACATCGCCCAGGTAACCACCGATGTTATGCACGATGGTTTGCGTCAGATCTGCGATTAGCAGCCCGATGACCAGCCAGATTACCGTGCGAGTGGTATCGGACATCGCCGCCTGGCTCAAGCCTTCATCGCTGGACACCGCGCCGACGATGGCGTCGGTGGCATCGCGGATGAGGAAGGGGCTAATCAACGACGCGGCGGCGGTGGCCAGCGAACAGATGATGACCCCGATATAGAAAGGCCAGAGCACTCGTGTAGTGGACAGGATTCTGCTGAGCAGACGCACGAAAGACCTCTATCTTGCGGGAGGATCACTCCCGCTATGAAATTACTGCGACAAAAGCCCTATCCTAACAGCGAGCGCACAGCACCAAGCGGCAGCGGCAGCCAGTTGGGGCGGTTCTGAGCTTCGTAAAGGCACTCGTAAATGGCTTTATCCAGCACAAACGCCTCCAGTAGTGCCGGGTCGCTGGCGTCGCCATAGCCTTCCAGGAAGGCATCGATATTGCGGCGAGCCCACTGCTCAACACGCTCGGTAGCCGCCTCGGTGTCTTCACGTCCGGTCAGCAGCGGGTAGTGAGCGGCGTAATCGAAGGAGCGAATCATGCCGGCGATATCGCGTAGGCGGTGATCCGGCAGCCGGCGCTCCTCCCACGGGCGCGACGGCTCGCCTTCGAAGTCAATCAAGCGCCAAGAGCTCGGCGTGCGCAATACCTGCCCCAAGTGCAGATCACCGTGGATTCGCTGGACGACGGCGCCACCTTCCGGAACCGCAGCCTCCGCGCGATCGAAGATAGCCTGAGCCTTATCCTTGACCTCAGCAATTTGTGGCACAACACCAGCGACGAAATCCAGGCGAGCTCGCAGTGGGGCTACCAGCTCCGCACCGGTCAGACGCTCCTTTACCGCGACAGCGGCAGCGAGGCTGCTGTGTACCGAGGCCACTGCTGCGCCGAGCGCACGCGCTTCGGATGTAAAGTCGGTGCCCAAATCTTCCAGCGGGGTCTGACTGTCGCGGATGGCATCGCGCACTGCGCCAAGAGCCAACTCCCAGCCATCGACCGAGTTCGGTGCGAATTCCTGCAGCATGGCGGTGGTGTAGGTGTCTTCGCCAATGGTGGTCTCCACCCAGGAGTAGAGCTCAGGGACGAACTTGCAATCCGCCTGGGCCAGTGCGGCCAGCAGCTCCACATCGGCATTAGTACCGGGGTAGAGGCGACGGAAGAACTTGCACATCACGCGGTCGTCGAAAATGACCGAGGTGTTCGACTGCTCGACTCCCATGGGGCGGCCGGATTCCGGTCGGAGCTGCTCAGAGCCCGGCACACGCCGCAGTTCCATGCGGCCGAGCTTGCCTTCGTCGGAAAGCTTCTGGCCGAGTGCTGTGATGGCATCCGAATCGATCAGAGCGTCGTAGCCGACGATGCCCTCGGCGCGAACCAGCAGGGACTGCTCGTGGCCATCGGGGACGTCCTCCGCCCAAGCGATGGGCAGCTGATAGGTCGGTGCAGAATGTGCGGTGTGCACCCTCACCAATGCGATATCGACATCGGGACTGTCGGGATTGTCGCGCAGTACGGGGTCAAGCGCGAGGATCTCGACGTGGTCGATGTCAGAGACCTTGTCAGCGAAAAAGCGCATCTTGACCAGTGTTTCTGCCAGCTCTTCGGCAATGAATTCGGCGGTGGGAATAGTCATTTTAGTTCTTTCGCCTTTCGGGACTTAAAAGATCACTCTTTATTATCGGCGTTTGTTACGGCATCGGCGGAGGCATCGGCGGCCGTGCCGGAGTGCTCGCGTGATGACGTCACCGGCGCGTCCGATATCGCCTGCGCAACCGGGATTGTCGGCGCCGACATCGAGGCGCTCGATTCGAGGTTTGTCTCTGGCGGCAACTGGATTTCGAACCAGTAGAAACCGTGACCAGGAAGCGTGATCTGGTAGGAATCAGTGCCAATCGTGGGGAAGGGAACCGAACCCGTGAGCTCTACCGGGGTGGCTCCGGCGAACTCGGACAGATCCAGCGAGACGGCCGCGGGGTAGGAGGACAGGTTGTTGACGCACAGCAGCACTTCGTCGCCGTATGTGCGCAGATAGGTCAGAACAGAGGCGGTGTCGCTATTCAGCTCGCGGAAGTCACCGAGGCCAAAAGCCTCATAGCGCTTGCGGACCTGGATCAGTCGACGCACCCAATTCAACAGCGAATTGGAGTAGCTCGCTTGGTTCTCGACATTGACCGCCTGGTAACCGTAGGTCGCATCCTGAATGGTCGGCAGATAGAGCCGACCGGGGTCGGCCTTGGAGAACCCGGCGTTGCGGTCGGGCGACCACTGCATCGGTGTGCGCACGCCATCGCGGTCGCCGAGCCAAATGTTGTCGCCCATACCAATTTCGTCCCCGTAGTAGAGCACCGGCGAACCCGGCAGGGAGAGTAGCAGGGCATTGAAAAGCTCGAGCTGTGTGCGGTCATTTTGCAGCAGTGGCGCTAGACGACGGCGAATGCCGATGTTGGCCTTCATTCGCGGATCGTGCGCATACTCGGCGTACATGTAGTCGCGCTCGGCATCGGTGACCATTTCCAGCGTCAGCTCATCGTGGTTGCGCAGGAAGATTCCCCACTGAGCCGAAGACGGAATCTCTGGCGTAGACTCCAGGATCTCCGAGATGGGGAAGCGGGACTGCTTTCGCACCGCCATGAAAATGCGTGGCATGAGCGGGAAGTGGAAAGCCATGTGGCATTCGTCGCCGCCGACCTCCGGGTCGCCGAAGTATTCCACCACATCGGAGGGCCACTGGTTGGCCTCCGCCAGCAGGACGCGACCCGGGTATTCCTCATCCATGACCTTGCGGCAGCGCTTCAGAAAAGCGTGGGTCTCGGGCAGGTTCTCGCAGTTAGTGCCTTCGCGCTCGAAGAGGTAGGGCACAGCGTCGAGGCGGAAGCCATCGATGCCGAGATCGGACCAGAAGCGCAGCACATCGAGCATCGCTTCCTGCACCGCCGGATTGTCATAGTTCAAATCCGGCTGGTGGGAGAAGAAGCGGTGCCAGTAGTACTGGCCACGCACCGGGTCATAGGTCCAGTTGGAGTCCTCGGTATCGACGAAGATAATGCGTGCGCCCGAGTAGGTGTCCGGGTCGTCAGTCCAGACATAAAAATCGCCGTAGGGGCCATCGGGGTCAGTGCGCGACTGCTGGAACCACTCATGGCTATCGGAGGTGTGGTTCATCACCAGGTCAGTAATAACGCGGATACCGCGCGCATGGGCCTCGTCGAGAAGCACCTTAAAATCCTCGACCGTGCCAAACTCGTCGAGCACGGCGCGGAAGTCGCGGATATCGTAACCGCCGTCGCGCAGCGGGGAGTCGTAGAAAGGCGGCAGCCAGAGGCAGTCAACGCCCAGCCATTGCAGATAATCGAGCTTCTCCGTCAGCCCTTTGAGGTCGCCGGAGCCGTTGTTGTCGGAGTCGAAGAAGGCCCGGACGAGCACCTCATAGAACACCGCGCTGCGGTACCACTCGTAATCTTCCTTGGCGATAGTCATGCATCCCAGCGTAATGACTATGCCACTAGCCTGCAGAGAGAGTTTTCCTGCGAGATCCCACAAGACCGTGCGAGATGGCCGTCCTGGGAGACCTCATTAAACAGCATTCTAAACAGCCTTGTGTTCCTGAATTAACGCAGCGAGCTGGTACGCATCATCCAACTTCAACTCCGTTGCCACCGGAGTGACCGCTCCCGGCACCATGTCGATCCGCACGTTCGCCACTCCCGCCGCTTTCTTCAGCGGAGAAATGGTTAGTGTATGCCCCTGGATGCGCTGCCAGGGGGCCATGAACCGCGTATGCCAGAACCGACCCTTGGTCACTAACAGCCCCCGCTTCGTGGCCTGCACCTTTTGAAATTTCCAGTCAATTGGGCTGAGCCACCATGCCGTGCGTGGAGTCTGCCAGGAGCCCAGCAGGTCATCGGTAGAGGCCGGTCCCGCAATCTCAGTCATCAGGTAATCGACAATCGTGTCCGTCTCCGGTGTCGGCGCCACTGGCACCAGTGTGTTGTTCGACTGTGTGCTGTCCAGGCCATAGCCCGCCACCGAGACATCCGCACGGGACCATCTCCACGGACGCCACCAGAGCGGTTGCACCACTTTAAAGCCATGAATGCGATCAATGGGAATGGTCTGAGCGCGCGTCGACAACAGTCCGGCGGTAATCGCCAGACGCCTGCTTTCCGACGATACCTTCAGCGTGAAATCCCACGACTGATTTAGTACCCCGAAAAGGCCGACAGCGAAACTGCCAATCACAATCAGAGTAGTGATGGTTACTCCGCTGAGGATTTCTACGATGAGGTCGGTAAACAGCGCAGAGACAACGGCGAGGAGGATGAGAGCTATGCCGACGAAAAGACCGGGTCCAATGGCCACGGATGCAATCAGCCGTCCGACATCGACCGGGCCAAAGATGGTCTTCGCTTCGGGCATGCGAGAGGACATGTGAGCGCCGGAGTCGAGGGGCGCGGTGGAGCTGTCGCCGTCGTAAAGCGAACGTGCCAGCTCGGTGTCCAGCTTTTCTACCTCACCCAACACGTCAGCGCGGAACTGTTCGCACTGCGGGGGAGTGAGGTATTTGATTGTGAAGTGTGAATCGGAGCCGCCGGCTGTTTCAATGACAATTTCGGCGAGCCCGAAAATGCGCGCCAACAATGGTTGGTTGATATCCACCGCCTGCACGCGGTCGAGCCGTGCCGCGCGTCGAGAACGCAGTAGCCATCCGGAGCCGTAGCGAACCTCATCGTCGGTGAGCTCGTAGAACGTATACCGCCAGGACAGCCACGAGAAAAATGCAATCAGACCAATAATTATGGCGACCGCACCGGTACCGACAAGGAGACCGAGCCATGCCCAGTCGTAGAGCTGAGTCACGACCGCAACGGCCAACTGCCACTGATTCGCGACTGCGAATGCAGTCACCGCAGCGATTGTGGCAAAGCTTTTGAGCAGCGGAGATAGGGGATGAACTCTATGCCTCATTTAGAGACCCGCCATCCGGTCGTGGGCGCGCTGAGATAGACGAGCGCGCAGGGCGAGCGCTTCTTCACGTGGCAAACCGTGGACGGCTGCATCCGAGCTCGCCGATGCTGTGTTGAGCTTCAGCGTTGCCAGTCCGAATAGTCGAAGGAGAGGTCCTTCATCGATGTCGATGAACTGGATTCGTCCGTAAGGGACGACAGTGACCGAGCGCCACCAGCGTCCGGACGCAACAATGAAGTCGTTGTCCTCTTCGAGGTATCGGTGGGCACGAACTCGTCGACCGATGAGCCAGTAGATATATGCGAAGTAGAGCACGCAGGCGAGGACGCCCAACCACATCCACGGAGTCCACATCACAGCGGCGACGACGGATGCAATCGTGATAACTAGCAGGGGAGCGGCGTGCGCGACTCGCTTCACCTTAGCCAGCGCGGGGTCGACCGGCTGCAGCGCGGAATTCTCGGGGACTAATAAATCAAGCGGCTCCATAGTTGACAGTTAACCACAGAGGGTAAAGCTTGCGTCTGGCCTGGTGCTTCGGTAAGAACGGTGGCTATGGATCGCAGGAAACTCATAGCAGTACTTATCACGCTGATCACCATTTTGGTCTGCGTCGAGATTTATCGGTACATGCAGACTTTGCCAGCTTAAGTCGCTGGGCTCAGTTGTTGAGCACAACAGCACAGCGCTAACCAGCGCAAGCCTCACCCGCCTTATGCCTTATGCGCCAAAGAGCTGGCGCGGAGCCGCCCACGCATCGATGGCAATGTCCTCGACTGCCTGGGCGTCAGCGCCAGCAAAGGTGGTCACCTTGCGGTCATTGTTGTAGCGGGGCATGTGTGAGGTGCCTTCGCGGATGAACTCGACCGCCACTTGGTGGAATGGATGGTTGGGTTCCTTCATACCGAAGAAGCGTGCAATGTCGATGCAGTGCGGAGCACCACTGGTGCGGCCAGCAGGTGCATAGCCCAACCCTTCTCCCGGTTCGAACTGTGCCGCCCACACATCCAGCTCAGCCGCCACGGACCGTTCGGCGACTTTAACAGCGTATGAGCGAATCGCTGAGTCAGAAATGACATTCCCCATCGGACGTTCGGCATAGGCGGTGGCCGGAAATTCGCCGTGGCCGCGATGCCCCTTGGCGTAGCGCCGAGCCATCCACTCCCGCATGGGCAACTTGTCCATCGCCACAACCGGCGGTTCTGAGAAGAACTCTTCGCTGGTGGCAGTCACCATCGTTGGCAGTGTGGGAGCAAAGCTGTCAAAGCGAGGCCCAATTGCCGGATCCGAAGGTGAGGATGCCGACACCAATTTCTGGGCTCGAGCGACCCTGCGTTCGTCGGCACGCGAAAAGATGTCGGTGGACGGCGCACGTCCCACACCGATGCCCGCCAACGTGCGGCGGAGACGCGAGCCCGACAGCAGCGAGAAGGCCGGCGACATGGCGATGGTGCGCTGGATCTGGCCGCGAGTGCGTTCGTCGGCAGCGAGAGTGAGCGCCAGCGCCGCACCCGCCGATTGCCCCGAGATAGTGATGTTGTCGATATCGCCGCCGAAGGCAGGCGCGTTACGACGAGCCCACTGCAGCCCCAGATACAGGTCATCAATGGCCCGGTAGGTCTCTGTTTCACTGTCGCGCCAGAATCCCTCGAGGCCCTTGCGGTATCCGAGCGAAACGGTGACGATGCCTGCCTGTGCGAAGGCCGTCGCGTCCGTCCAGGGCTCGGAGGGATGCCCAAACTCGTAGCTACCACCGTGGATCCACAGCAATACGGGATAGGAAGCGTCCGCGGGCTCAGCCGGTGCGGTGACGGTGAGAACTAATTCGCGCTCGGGTTCACAGCGCCGAGTGCCTGACTGTGGCCCGTCAGCCACCGGTGCCGACGCGGCGAACGGAGCAGCATCTGCGTAATCGATATTGAAAACTTGTATTGCGTCATCGTGAATACGGCCGGTTAGCCTCCCACAGGGAGCGGAAATAGTCGTCTCTGTCATGGCGGAAAACGCCTCCTCGTCACGGTTGGTCCTGCCAGAACGGCGGGGAGCCTGTTTCAGACGGTAGGCGCACTCTGGTTTTTCGAGCACGCTACAGTTGAATTCACTATGACCAATGATGCACGAAATCCACTGTTGACACCGTCAGAATTGTTCTGCGAATTGCCAGATTTTGCGGCAATCGATGACAGCCACGTCCGCGAGGCCTTTAGCGAAGCAATGCGCAGCCATGCACGCGAGATCGACGCCATCGCCACGTCGTCGGAGGCGCCGACCTTTGTTAATACCATCGAGGCAATGGAAAAGGCGGGCCAGGATCTGGACCGCGTCGCTGCTTATTTCTTCAACGTTGCCGGCACGGACGCCACCGATGTCCGCATGGAAATTGAAGCCGAGATTGCCCCGCAGCTCACTGCACACCTGGATCAGATTCGCATGCGCAGTGACCTGTGGCAGCGCATCAATGCCATCGACAGCGTTGAGGATGCCGCCAATCCGGAAGAGGCGAAGCTGCTGCTGAAGAAAGTCCGCGAAGACTTCCAGCGCGCCGGTGCGGACCTCAGCGACGAGGACAAAGCCGAGCTCAGCCGCATCAATTCCCGTCTCTCTGAGCTCTCCACGGCTTTCGGTGAAAACCTACTGAAGGACACCGTCGCGCGCGCCGTGGAGATCTACGACCGCGAGGAACTCGCCGGGCTTTCCGACGACGCCATTGCGTCCTTCGCCGCCTACGCGAAAAAGGCCGACACCGATGCGCCGTGGCTGATTCCGCTGGACCTACCGTCAACTCCGGCACAGCTGGCTGACCTGGATAATCCGGCTACTCGCGCCAAGCTCTATGAAGCCTCACTGGGGCGTGCGGGTGCTGCCTCCGGCACGTTCGACAACTCCGGCATTGTGCTGGAAATGGCGCGCCTGCGTGCCCGCCGTGCCAAGCTGCTCGGCTACGACACGCATGCGGATTACGTCATTGCCAAGGAGACGGCAACCACCGCAGAGGCTGCTCGGAAGCTCATTGCAGACCTGGCGCCAGCTGCCATTGCCAATGCTGAAGGCGAGTACAAGCGGGTCGCTGATCTGGCTGGCGGTGAGACGGTCACGGGCGCTGACTGGCCGTATTGGGAGCGCCGTCGTAAAGCGGAAGAATTCGCAGTCGACACGGAGGAACTCAAGAACTACTTCGAGCTGCACCGTGTCATCGAAGACGGCGTGTTCTACGCTGCCCGCAAGCTCTACGGCATCGAGGTAGTCAAGCGCGAGGACCTGCAGGGATACGCGCCGGGCACGACCGTGTGGGAGGTACGCCAGGGCGGAGGCGAGACCATCGGCCTGATTATTACGGACTACTTCTCGCGCCCGACTAAGCGCGGTGGTGCATGGATGAGCTCGTTTAGGGACCAGTCCCGTCTGCTGGGGCGCCTGCCAGTCGTGGTCAACGTGATGAACATCGCCGAAACCGAGCCGGGAACCCCGGTGCTACTGACGCTCGACGAGGTCACCACTGCTTTCCACGAGTTCGGGCACGCCCTCCACGGTCTGCTTTCCGACGTCACGTACCCGACCTTCTCGGGCACTAACGTCCCGCGCGACTTCGTGGAATTCCCCTCCCAGATTAACGAGAACTGGGCACTTGAGCCATCCATTCTGGCCAATTACGCCGTCCACGTTCGTACCGGTGAGCCGATCCCGGCCGAGCTAGTCGAGTCTGTGAAGAAGGCCCGCACCGCTGGTGAGGGATTCGCCACGGTTGAGTACCTCGCCGCGTGCGCCATCGATCTGGCCTGGCACAGCCTCACCGAGGAGGAAGCAGCTCAGGTCACTGATGTTGATGCCTTCGAAGCGGAAGCACTCGCTGAACTCGGCCTCGACGTTCCCCACCTGGCTCCGCGTTACCGCTCCCGCTACTTCAACCACATCTTCGCCGGCGGTTACTCGGCGGGCTATTACTCCTACCTGTGGGCAGAGGTGCTCGACGCGGACGGTTTCGGTTGGTTCACCGACAACGGCGGTGCCACAATCAGCGGCGGCAGCCACTTCCGCGAGGAGATTCTCTCCCGTGGTGGCGCCATCGACTTCATGGCCGCCTACCGTGCCTTCCGAGGTCGCGATAAGGACATCCAGCCGCTCCTCGAACGCCGCGGGCTGTCGGGCACTGATGCCTAGCTTCACGCTTTACGACGAGCCCCGCGACCGCCGCCCACTGGTTATTCCGGTCACCGGCAGGGTAGGTTGACACTCATGGCAGAAGCATTCGACAGAGTAGGGCAGTGGCTTATCCAATTGCCACTGCTTGCGCAGGTCAGCGTGCTATGCGTGGTTCTCCTGGTAGTCGGAGGGTTTCTTGCTTTCGTTCTCGTTGGCGCAATCGATGTTGTCAGCGGACGTCTGTGGCAGAGGTCGGTGCATCGGCGGGAGCGTTCGCAGGAGCGTCGAGGAGCGGGCAGCGAGAGCTAGCCGAAGAGGTAGTGGCCTTGCGGATAGCTCACCGAGAGACCCGATGAATTGAGCTGGGAGAAGCCCCCTTTAAGTGTTGGGTCGCTATCGCTGCCCTAAGGTATGTCTTAAAGTATTAGGAAATTTGCCCAACAGGCTAGAGTTGGGTAGTTCGCAAATATTTCGCAGTAGGGAGCTGAGTTAGCATGCATCGGTCGAGGCACTCGAAGGTCCTACTTGCCCTAATCGTTTTGCTTCTTCTCATCCTCATCGCTGGTGCAGTCACCGATTTCCAGTTTTAGCCTCGGTTTTAGTGCCGGGCATATAACCTGAAAGATCGGTGAACAGCAAAAATGAGGGATTAGTCGCTCACGAACCAATTAACGCTTGAATCCGGGGAAGCGAGGCAGGTCCTCGACAAGCACGGCCTTGCCCTCGGCATCGGTTAGCGGAATGCACCAGTTCGGGTACTGGTCGTGGCTCGTGCCCGGCTGGTTCTGAGTACGACGATCGCCGACCATGTCCACCAAGGCCTCACACTTCAGCGCGGATGGCGTCTGGTCGAGGAAGCGGTGCAGCCCCGTGACCAGTGCGTCAATTGGTGGCAGATTATCGCGGGTAAGGGAATGAACATCCATGTCCGCCGCAGCCGTGTCACCAAAGCAGCCGGCTTCCTTGGCCGCACCCAAAACCTTTCGAATCCACTCGAAGTCCCGGCGGTCTTCCTCCGCGACGTCGGAAAGCAATAGTCTCAGGCGTTCCCGTAGCTTGATGTGCTCGCCTGCGAGGTAGCCTGCCGTCGGCGGCAGATCGTGCGTGGTGACGGAGGACAGGCACAGGCTGCGGTAAGCGCTTGGTGGTTTCGGCTGGTCGCCCTCGGATTCAAACCACACGATCGAGGTGCCCATGATGCCCCGCGAGGCCAGGTAGTCCTGCACCCACGGCTCGAAAGTGCCCAGGTCTTCGCCTACGACGACGGCCCCAGCGAGCTCGGCCTCAAGTGCGAGAATGCCGACCATTGCCTCGTGGTCGAAGTACAGGTAGGTGCCATTGACGGGGGACTCCATCCGCGGCATGACCCAGAGGCGGAACATACCCAGCACGTGGTCAACACGAATGCCACCTGCGTGGCGAAGGATTGTGCGCAGCATGTCGCGCCAGGGGCGGTAGCCGGCCTCGGCTAGCTTGTGCGGGTTCCACGGCGGCTGCGACCAGTCTTGGCCGCGCTGGTTAAAACCGTCTGGCGGTGCGCCAACAGAGATAGCAGGAGCGAGCCAATCCGCAAGGTTCTCGGCATCCGCGCCGCCAGGGTGCACGCCGACGGCAAGGTCGGCCATGATGCCGATGCGCATACCCGCATCCAGGGCTGCCTCTTGTGCCTGGCCGAGCTGCTGATCGAGAATCCACTGCACCCAGAGGTGGAACTGGAAGATTTCCTCCCGCAGAGATTCGACACTGGCGTGGTTACCCAACGGTGGAACCAACTCGATATCGTTCTCGGTTACGGCACCAGAATCGGAAGTGGCAGCGCGTGCAGCATCGCGGGCAGCAGCGCGATCCGCGAGCTCGCGCTCGGTGCACCACGACGCGTAGTCGTATATGCCACGGCCCTCGGCCTCCAGCCAACGGTCAAATTCCGCCTGGCGTGCGCTGGACAGGGGGATCTTGTGAATTGCCCGCAATACCTTGAGCTTTGCAGCGTAGATGGGGTTGCGGTCAATCTCATCAGGGCTGTGATTGAGCTGGTGGAAAGAGTTCGCTAGCGCACGGGCTTCATCGGCCTCGTCCTTGTCCAGGTACCCGAACTCGTCGATAAGCTCTGGGCGCGCGTACAGCGGATTGACATAGCGGCGCGTGGTGGGCAGGTACGGCGAGTCTTCTACCGGAGGCAGTGGCTCTGCGGCGTGCAACGGATTGATGAGGACGAAATCAGAGCCCGCGTGCTCTGCACTGACCTGTGCCAAGTCGCCGAGGGTAGCGAAATCGCCAATACCCCAGCTGCGGCTGGAGCGTACCGAGTACAGCTGTGCCATGACACCATGCGCAGGATTCTGCACGTACTTGTCGGCAGTGGCGAGACGGTTGGGGGTTACGGCCACATCGCACTCAGCGACGTTGTCATCGTTGACTGCGCGCAAGCGATGCCAACCAAGTGGCAGATCCTCTGGAATTGCGAAGGCGGCTTCACCCATCAACACATCGCCGACCTGGCGTGGCGGTACCAAGTGGTGCACCTGAGCGCAGGGCCATTCTGCGCCGTCCTCCAGTTTCACAGTCACGCTGACATTGCTGCCGTGCGGTACGTGAACCAGAACTCGGTGGAAGATGCCCTGGCGGGTAACTACCACGGGCGGGAGAAGGCGAGACCACTGCGTGTCTGCCCACTCACGACGGGCGTCGTTGATGTCGGCATCGCTGGGATCTGGGCCCAGATCGATGTCGAGAGCAGCGAGAGTTTTTAGCACTGTCTCACGAGAGACGTGCACGAGTTGGCCCTCGGTGGAGTAGTAGGAAACCCCAACTCCGACATCTTTAGCGAGGTCGGCGAGTGGAGAGGAAAGGGGAGGATTGGAAGCTGCCTGTGTCACCCTTTCCATCATGCCAGTTTAGAAAAACTTTGCCAGTAGTAAGGTAAATCACTTCGTTATCGAAATATTTACTGAAATCACAACGGCGCAGGGTTTGATGTTCTAAGTTGATTCCTAACGAAACCAACGACGGACAGAACTACCGAAAGTAGGGGTTTGTAACTCGATGCGTGAATATACTACCGAGGCGAAATACGTCATCGGCGAGGACGAAACGATTATTACCTCGCTGCAGGAGCTGGTGCAGAAGCGCCCGAAGCTGGTGCTTTTCACTCGCCCCAAGAACTTTGAGTGGGTAAATGTCACTGCTCAGGAGTTCTATGACGAGGCAAAGGGCGTCGCTAAGGGGCTAATTGCCAACGGTGTTCAGCCGGGCGACCGCGTAGCGCTGCTCAGTGAGACTCGCTACGAGTGGAACCTGATCAATACCGCTATCTGGATGGCAGGCGCTGCTGTTGTCCCGATTTACGGCTCTTCTTCGTCTGGCCAGATTCGTTGGATTATTGAAAACTCCGGTGCTGTTTTCGCATTTACCGAGTCGCGTGAGCACACCGACCGCATGAAGCCTCTGCTGGTCGAAAAGGGCACCGAGAACCCGGAGGGCGAGTCTCAGCTGCGTCGTGTACTGGAGATTAACGCTTCCGCTACTGACACCATTAGCTACGAAGGCCGTGACATTGACGGCGACGAGGTCGAGCGCCGCATCAAGGACACCAAGGCCGACGACCTGGCAACCGTGATTTACACCTCCGGTACCACTGGTCGTCCGAAGGGCTGCGTGCTCCTGCACAGCAACTGGCTGGCGGAGGCCCGCGCCATCCTCACCAACGAGATTGGCCTGATTGCCCGTCCGGGGAACCGCATTCTGACCTTCCTGCCGTTGGCGCACGTGTTGGCTCACGCAGTGTCCCTGGCTTCGATGATTTCCGGTGCTACCCAGTCTCACTGGGCTGATACCAAGACCGTCACCCTGGAGTTCCAGCGTTCCCGTCCGCACATGATTCTCGGTGTGCCGCGCGTGTTCGAGAAGGTTCGTGACTCCGCCTACGCCTCCGCTAAGGAGAAGGGCGCATTCGGCCTGGCCATGTTCGAGCGTGCTGAGGCCACCGCCATCGAGTACTCCAAGGCACTGGATACTCCGGCAGGTCCGTCGCGTGTCTTGAAGCTGCGTCGCCAGCTCTACGATCGCCTGCTGTTCTCGAAAATTCGCGCAGCTATGGGTGAGGCCGTGCAGTACACCATTTCCGGTGGTTCGGCTCTGTCCTCTGACCTCGGGCACTTCTTCCGTGGTCTCGGTGTGCCTGTCTACGAAGGCTACGGTCTGACTGAGTCCACGGCTGCCGTCACCGTGAACAACCCGAGCGAGCAGATTATTGGTACCGTTGGTCGTCCGGTCGGTGGTTGCTCCGCCGCTATCGCTGATGACGGCGAAGTTCTGCTCCGTGGTCCGGTTGTGTTCGACCGCTACTGGAAGAACGAAGAGGCAACCAAGGAAGCCTTCATCGACGGCGAATGGTTTAAGACTGGTGACCTCGGTGAGCTGACCGAAGAAGGCCACCTGAAGATCACCGGCCGCAAGAAGGACCTCATTGTCACCGCTGGTGGTAAGAATGTCGCGCCGGGCCCGATGGAAGACCGCATGCGTGCGCACCCGCTGGTGTCCCAGGCAGTCGTCATCGGCGATGGTCGTCCGTTCGTCTCCGTGTTGGTCACTCTCGATGAGGAGGCACTGGAGAAGTGGAAGATTGAGCACTCCGTCCCCGAGCACACCTCGATCCGTGAACTCGCTGCCTCCAGCGCAGTTTTGCGCGCCGAGATTCAGGACGCCGTCAACTCCGCTAACGAGCTGGTTTCTCACGCAGAGGCCATTAAGAAGTTCCATATTCTGGACAGTGACTTCACCGAGGAAAGCGGCGAGCTGACCCCGACCATGAAGGTCAAGCGCAACATTGTCATGGACAACTACTCGCGTGACATTGAGGCTCTCTACCAGCGTTAATTCACGGTCTACCCGCTGCCGATAGAAAACGGCAGCGTGTTGTTACCGCGCTAGCGCCCCTCACCCCATTAAGGTGAGGGGCGCTAGAAATTTTTAAGGAGTTTTCAGTTTTCGAAAGTCGGCATTCGTCAATGTTCGTCGATATTCGAAAGCGGAAGACTGCAATGATGTCACCGGCGCCGAAGATGTCGTGGGAGGGCGGGCAATGATTAACCACTTCGATGCTCGGCTACGCCTGCGCGAAGTGACCCAAGAGCTCTACGACATTGGTGACGAAGTTGCCGAACACATCGAGCACCTTGCTCAGGCGGTTGCTGATGTAGATCGTGAGCTGGTGGACGAATGTGTCCTCGAGCTCGCTGACATCGTCGACGAGGCCGTTGAGGACTGCCGCCCTCTGATTGGTGAGCTTGATGGTCTACGCCAAGCGTTTACCTCCGGCATTCGCTCGGGGCGCATCGGTACTCTTTCCTCCGCTTCGACACCGCGTCGACACCCGCATCCGGCACCGAAGTCGCCGGATGTGCAGTCACTGTCGCTCATTCCGGCTCCTTTGAAGCATCCGGTTGCAGTCCCTACGGTCACGCAGGCAATGATTGCTCGCTCCGATGCCGTGGCTTCTTACCTGGAGGAACTCGCCGACTGGGTTTCCGCCGAAAACATCCGAGGCGTGGAAAAGCTCGGTAGTGTGGTGCTTCCGCAGCTTTACGCACAGTCTGGCCGCCGTGCACTGTCCGCTGCCGCCGCTTGGTGTGTTGCTGTTCCCGAGACTCATCCGGCAGTTGCCAATGCGCTGCGCGGCCGTAGGCCTCCGGAGTTCCTGATGGAACGTGCCCGCATCGATGAAATTGTCCGCCGCGTCAAGCAACGTCGAGCCAAGGAGCATGCGTGAGCGAAGCCTCCGCACACACCGATTCCTTCGGTGTCTACTTACACGTCCCATTCTGTGCCACCCGTTGTGGCTACTGTGATTTCAACACGTACACGCCAGGTCAGCTGGGCAGTGGCGCAACGCAGGGAGACTACCTCGATGCCATCGTGGCTGAGCTCGAGATGGCCGTCGTAAAGCACCCCGAACTAGCGCGTGGCGCCGATACCGTATTCGTCGGCGGTGGTACGCCGTCGATGTTGGGGGCGAGTGGTCTTCGTCGCCTGCTCGACGGTGTGCGCAACAGCTTTGGGCTTGCCGACGACGCCGAGGTCACCACCGAGTCGAATCCCGAGTCGACCTCCCCGGAGTTTTTCGAAGGCTTGGCCGAGGCAGGGTTTACCCGGGTGAGTCTGGGCATGCAGTCGGCTGTGCCGCATGTGCTGGCCACTCTGGATCGTACGCACACGCCGGGGCGTCCTGCGGCGGCAGTGGCGGAGGCACGCGCTGCCGGTTTTGAGCACATCAACCTCGACGTTATCTATGGCACGCCAGGGGAGTCGATGGCGGATCTCGATACGACGTTGGAGGCGGTCCTGGCCACGGAGGTCGATCATGTTTCGGCGTACTCGCTGATCGTCGAACCGGGTACCGCGATGGCGCGTAAGGTTCGTCGCGGTGAGCTGCCGATGCCTGACGACGACGATCTCGCCGACCGCTACGAGCGCATCGATGCCGCACTGAGTCAAGCCGGTTTCTCCTGGTACGAGGTGTCCAACTGGGCGAAACCGGGCGGCCAATGTCGTCACAATATGCTCTACTGGCGCGATGGAAATTGGTGGGGTGCGGGCCCCGGTGCCCATTCGCATCTGGATGGCACGAGGTTTTACAACGTCAAGCATCCGGCTCGCTACGCGGCGACCATTTCCGGCGGAGAGTTGCCGATTAAGGATTCAGAAGGGCTAACGGCCGAGAATCGGCACACTGAGAAGATTATGCTGGGCCTCCGCTTGGCCGAGGGTATCGATGCCAATCTGCTCGGAGAGGATGAGCTGGGCAAGGCACGTCGGCAAGCGGAAGCGGGCATGGTGGAGTTTGTTTCCGTCGATTGTGGCCAGCGGATTCAGCTGACCAATCGCGGTCGTTTGCTGGCCGACGCAATAATTGTTGACATCCTTAGTTAAACTATCCGCATGTCATCTCAGACGGATAAGCGCAGGCAGGAAGTTCTTCGGGCAATTGTCTCGGATTACGTAGCTTCCCAGGAGCCAGTCGGCTCGAAGGCTCTGGTGGAGCGCCACAATCTGGGTGTGTCCTCGGCGACCATTAGAAATGACATGGCGGTGCTGGAGGCCGAGGGCTATATCCAGCAGGAACATGCATCGTCCGGGCGTATCCCGACTGAGAAGGGCTACCGCCTTTTTGTGGACAATCTTTCGCAGATTAAGCCGCTGTCCCGGGCTGAGCGCCGAGCTATCCTCGAGTTCCTCGAAGGCGGCGTCGATTTGGAGGACGTTCTGCGTCGCAGTGTGCAGCTGCTGGCCCAGCTAACCCGTCAGGTCGCAGTGGTGCAGGTACCGACGCTGGAGGTCTCCCGCGTCCGGCACTGCGAGGTTGTCCAGCTCGCCGACGCGCGATTGTTGCTGGTAGTCATCACTGACACCGGGCGCGTGGAGCAGCGCAATGTTGAGCTGCCAGCACCGATGGATCCCGATCTCGTGCCGCTCTTGCGTGAGCATTTCAACCGTGCAATGTCGGGGCACACGCTTGCCGACGCGTCGATTGCGATTTCCGATCTTGCGGCTAACGCCCCGCGTGATTTGCGGGATGTGCTTATTCGCTGCTCGACGGTGCTGGTGGAGTCGTTGATTGAGAAGCCGAATGACAGACTCATCCTGGCCGGGGCATCGAATTTGACCCGTGGTAATATGGCCGGTCGCTTACCTTCTACGTTGCCCATGGTTCTTGAAGCTCTCGAAGAACAGGTGGTCGTGCTGAAACTGCTGTCGGCCGCGCAGGATTTGCACCACGTTCGCGTTTCCATCGGTGAGGAAAACGAGGACGAGGAGCTGCGCGCTACCTCAGTTGTTTCAACTGGCTATGGCACCGGCACCGAAATTTTGGGTGGCATGGGCGTAGTTGGCCCCACATTTATGGATTATCCGGGAACAATTTCCTCGGTTGCTGCTGTTGCACAGTACGTTGGCCGGGTATTGAAAGGAAGTAGCTAAAGTTGGCACGCGACTATTACGGCATCCTCGGAGTGGAGAAGGACGCTACGGACGCTGAGATTAAGAAGGCGTACCGAAAGCTGGCGCTCAAGTACCACCCAGACCGTAATCCGGGTGATGAAGAAGCTGCGGAGAAGTTCCGTGAGGCATCTGAGGCGAACGAGGTCCTGCTGGATCCTGAAAAGCGCCGGATTGTGGATATGGGAGGAGATCCTCTCAATCCGCAGGGCGGTATGCCAGGCGGAGGTTTCGGCGGTTTCGGTGGCGGCGGAGTCGGCGATATCTTCGAAGCATTCTTCGGCGGTGCCGGCGGTACCCGCCAGCGCCGCTCGCGTGTACAGCCAGGTGCAGATGCGCTGCTGCGTATTTCGCTGGGCCTCGATGAGGCATTCACCGGTGTCCGCAAGCCCATCACGGTGGACACCGCGGTGCTGTGTGAGCAGTGCGAGGGAACTGGCTCGAAGTCCAAATCCAAGCCGAAGATGTGTACCAGCTGTGATGGCACTGGCGAGATTCAGCAGGTCCAGCGTTCCTTCCTGGGCAATGTGATGACCTCGCGGCCGTGCCCGACTTGTGAGGGCACCGGCGAGATCATCCCCGATCCGTGTAACAACTGCGGTGGCGATGGCCGCGTCCGTGCTCGCCGTGATCTGACGGTCAACGTTCCGGCAGGTATCTCTGATGGCATGCGTATTCGCATGGCAGGGCAGGGCGAGGTCGGTCCGGGCGGTGGCCCGGCGGGTGACCTCTACGTGGAAGTTGCCATGGACCCGCACCCTGTATTCGAGCGTGAGGGCGATGATCTGCACTTTAACGTGCAGGTGCCCATGGCTGATGCCGCACTTGGTACCGAGTTTGAGGTCGACGACCTGCTCGGCGAACCAATGACCATCAAGGTTGATTCGGGCACCCAGCCGGCAGAGCAGATTCGTCTGTCGGGTAAGGGCATGCCGCATCTGCGCGGCGAGGGCAACGGCGACGTGGTCGCACACGTCGATGTCACGGTGCCGACGAAGCTGGACCGCAAGTCCCGCGAGCTGCTGGAGAAGCTACGCGAGCACCGCGATGATGATGCCAAGGTGGCAGACTCGAGTGAGCGCAACGGTTTCTTCTCCCGATTCCGCCGCCGTTAGAACACGCCATCCCCAAAGCCCCCTCCAGTGAGTGTGAAGCACACATGAGTTTGCCCGTATTCCTCGGTGAGTTCACCGAGCTGCCGCGCCCGGAAGAAATCATTCGAATCCTCGGGTCGGAGGCAAAGCACATCAGCGTTCGCAGGCTGAAGGAGGGCTCGGAGATTCTTCTTGCCAATGGTGCGGACAAGGTGGTGCGAGCACAGCTTATGCATGTTGACCCGCGCGAGGTTCACGTCCGCGTAATCGCTGCCGAGAAGCGTGCACGTCCAACGCCGCACGTCACGGTAGTGCAGGCGTTGCCGAAGTCGGATCGTGCCGAGCTCGCTGTTGACTTGATGACCGAGGCTGGGGTTGACGAGATTATCCCGTGGGCGGCAGTGAACTGTGTGGCCCGTTGGCAGGGTGCAGCAAAGGTCACCAAGGCGCGCGCAAAGTGGCAGTCGGCTGCGCGCGAGGCAGCCAAGCAGGCTCGTCGTGCATGGATTCCGCCGGTCGCTGACCTGCATAGCTCCGCCGATATTGAGCAACTCATCCAGGAAACCACGTCAGCAGGTGGTGTGGCAGCAGTTTTGCACGAGGAGGAAACAGCTCCGTTCGTGGACTTCGCCGCGCAGGCAGCAAACGCTGACAAGGTTCTTTTCATCGTCGGCCCAGAAGGGGGAGTCAGCCCTGGGGAACTCGAGGCCTTCCGCGCCGCAGGTGCTAGCTCGGTAGTACTCGGCCCGACAGTTCTCCGCAGCGCCCTCGCGGGAGCTGCTGCTCTTTGCGCACTGGGCCCGTTGACAAAGCGCTGGGGCGGCGCACCCACGCCTGGTCAGTAGGATAGACGCATAATGACAAAGTATTCAGTAACTGCTCGTACCACTGCCGTCGTCGAGCTCGATGACAATCTCGCGCCGATTGTGGTCGGTCATGCGGATCAGAACCTACGTCTGCTGGAATCTCTGCTGGCAGCGGATATTCATGTCCGCGGCGGAGTTGTGACAATCAAGGGTGCTCCGGCGGATGTTTCGTTGGCTGTCCGCGCGTTCAAGGAGCTAGAGGCAATGGCCCGTCGTGGGCACGAGCTCTCCCCGGAGTCGGTGCGGCACGCGGTGGGCATTGTGGATCGCGGGGAGAAGTCCGCCAGCGAGGTGCTCGGTGGCGGCATCGTGACACATCGTGGCAAGACCGTGCGTCCCAAGACCGAGGGACAAAAGAACTACGTCGATGCCATCGACCGCTATAACGTTGTTTTCGGTATCGGCCCAGCCGGTACGGGCAAGACCTTCTTGGCCATGGCCAAGGCGGTTGCTGCACTGAAGAATAAGCAGGTAGAACGCATTATTCTGACTCGCCCCGCAGTGGAGGCGGGTGAGAACCTGGGCTTCCTGCCGGGTACTCTGCACGAGAAGATTGACCCCTACCTGCGCCCATTGCACGATGCGATGCGCGAAATGCTTGAGCCAGAGCTGATTCCAAAGCTGATGGAAACTGGGGTAGTGGAGGTCGCACCGCTGGCGTACATGCGCGGTCGTACCTTGAACAATGCGTTCATCATTCTCGACGAAGCACAGAACACTACTCCGGCGCAGATGAAAATGTTCCTCACCCGCCTGGGCTTCGGTTCGAAGATGGTCATCACCGGTGACGCCAGCCAGGTCGACCTGCCTCGAGGGCAGAAGTCCGGTCTAGCTGTCGCCCGTGAGGTGCTGCGCAGTGTGCCGGGAATCGCTTTTCCGGCGCTGGCGGCTGCGGATGTGGTGCGCAACCCGCTGGTAACCGCAATTGTCGAGGCCTACGATGACTACGATGCCTATAACGAAGGTATTGAACAGGGCGCCGAGTCCCCACAAAAGCGACAGTCCGCCACAAAGCGATAAAGGACGCTGAAATTACATGAGCATTGAAGTTTTCAACGAGTCCGGTCAGGGCGTCAATGAAGAGTCGCTTATCGACGTTGCCCGTTATGCGCTGGGCCGCCTGGACGTGCATCCGGCAGCTGAGCTGAGCATTCACATTGTCGACTTGAAGACGATTGAAGATCTCCACGTGCGCTGGCTGGACCTGCCGGGGCCGACGGATGTGATGAGCTTCCCGATGGATGAGCTCACTCCCGGCTCTGGTCGCCCCGATGCTGCCAGCCCAGGACCTGCCATGCTTGGCGACATCGTGTTGTGCCCCGAGTTCGCTGCGGGCCAGGCTGAGCGCGCAGGCCACCCTCTGAGCCACGAGCTGGTGCTGCTCACCGTGCATGGTGTGCTGCACCTGTTGGGCTATGACCACGTCACTGCTGAGGAAGAGCGCCAGATGTTCTCCCTGCAGAATGGTCTGTTGGCGGACTGGTACGACGACATCGATCGTCGTGGTGTCAGTTTTTCCGAAAAACCGATTAACCCCAATGCGTTCCCGGAACGTTCTAACGAGCGATGATCACTTTGATAATTGTCGCCGTTGTGGCGATGATCTGCGCTGGCGGACTTAACACAGTCGAAACTGCGGTCGCAGGCATTTCCCGTGCACGCGTGGCTGAGCTGCAGCGTGACGAGGTCGCGGGTGCTAATGCGCTTCTCAAGGTCGTAGAAAATCGCGCTCGGCACGTCAATGTGCTGGTGATTTTGCGGACGCTGTGCGAGTCAATCGGTGCAGTGACGCTGGCGGCGGTCTGTCTCAAGCTTTTCGAGCCGGAACGCTGGGCCATTGTGGCTGCAGTGGTGTTGTTGGCTCTGTTCACCTTCCTGGTCCTCGGGGTGTTTTCCCGCACGATGGGTCGGAAGAATCCGTACTCGATTTCCCTCGCCACCGCGGTCGTTCTGAGTTTTATGGCCAAGGTGTTGGGGCCACTGGAAAAGTTGCTGATTTGGTTCGGCAACATCATCACCCCTGGTGGTGGCTTCCGCGATGGCCCGTTCGCCACTGAAGTCGAGTTGCGCGAGATGGTCGATATCGCCCAGGAGCGCGGCATTGTGGAGCACGATGAGCGCCGCATGATTCAGTCTGTGTTCGATCTCGCGGAAACGTCGGCACGCGTTGTTATGGTTCCGCGCCCAGAGATGGTGTGGATTGAGGCGGATAAGCACTGTGGTCAGGCAGTGGCCCTATGCGTGAAGTCGGGTCACTCGCGACTGCCGGTGATTGGCGAGAGCGTTGAGGACATCGTCGGCGTCATTTACTTGAAGGACATTGTCCAGCAGACGTACTCGCGTACTGATGGTGGCCGCGGTGTTCGCGTCTCCGAAGTCATGCGCGACTGCGTTTTTGTTCCCGACTCCAAGCCACTGGATGATCTGCTCGATGAAATGCAGCGCACCCGCAATCACATCGCCATTCTCATCGACGAATACGGATCGGTCGCCGGTCTTATCTCTATTGAGGACATCCTCGAGGAGATTGTCGGTGAGATTGCCGACGAATACGACGAGGCCGAGCAGGCCCCCATCGAACCACTGGGGGATGCCTCCTACCGCGTGCAGGCGCGCCTCAGCTTGGGCGAGCTCATAGAGCTTTACGACGAAGCCCACGGGCGCCAACTCGTCTTCGATGACGAGGTCACCGATGAGGTGGATACGGTCTCCGGTCTGTTGGCATATGAGCTTGGACGTGTGCCACTGCCCGGTTCGTACGTAGAATATGCAGGACTGAAGTTTACCGCCGAGGGCTCGCGTGACCGTCGTGGTCGTATGCGGGTACGCACTGTGGTGGTGGAGCCGACTGCGGAGTTTTACTCCGAGGAAGAAGATACTGATGGGCAATCTTGATGACATGCTGGCCAATGCTGGACTTGGCGGAGATGCTGATGATTACAGTGCGCCGGAGGGCTTTCGCTCTGGGTTCGTTTCCATTGTGGGGCGTCCGAATACCGGTAAGTCCACGCTGACCAATTCCCTGGTGGGCGAGAAGATCGCTATTACCGCTAACCAGCCGGAAACCACGCGTCATCCAGTCCGAGGTGTAGTCCACCGCGAGAACTGTCAGATCGTTGTCGTGGATACGCCAGGTCTGCACAAGCCACGCACGCTGCTCGGTGAGCGCCTGAATGACATGGTTCAGGAGACCTACTCCGATGTGGACTTGGTCGCGATGGTCGTGCCTGCCGACGAGAAAATTGGCCCCGGTGACCGCTGGATTTACGAGAACGTCTCCAAAGGTTGCAAGAACATCATGGGCATTGTGTCCAAGGTGGATAAGGTCTCGCGCGACACCATTATTGAGCGCCTTATCGAGCTGCAGGAGTTGCTCGGTCCGGATGCCGAGCTGGTGCCACTGTCGTCGAAGTCCGGCGAGAACATCAACACGCTGATTGATGTCATGGCTTCCCAGTTGCCGGAGGGACCGCGCCTGTACCCGAAGGGGCACATCACCGATGAGGATCTGCACACCCGGATGGCAGAGCTCATCCGCGAGGCGGCCCTCGGCGGTCTGCGCGATGAGTTGCCGCATTCCGTGGCAGTCCAGATCGATGAGGTGCTGCCAAACCAGGATCGCGAAAGCGTCCTGGATGTCCACGCCGTTATCTATGTCGAGCGTTCGGGGCAGAAGTCCATCCTCATGGGGCGCGACGGTCGACGCATGGGCACCACCATTCACAAAGCTCGTAAGGAACTCATTGCGCTGCTCGGTCAGAATGTTTACCTTGACCTGCGCGTGAAGGTGCTGAAGGACTGGCAGTCGGACCCGAAGCAGCTGGGCAAGTTGGGATTCTAAAAAGTTGGTCGAGCCGTATCGCGACCGTGCGCTGGTCGTACGCCGCTACGACCTCGGCGAAGCCGACCGCATCATCGTCCTTTTCACCCGCGACCACGGCCTAGTCCGCGGTGTCGCCAAAGGCGTGCGCCGCGCGAAGAGCCGCTTCGGCTCCCGCCTCTCACCATTCGTCGACGTGGATGTCAACATCTACCCACGCCGAGGACTGTCCACTATCGCAGGCGCAGATACCGTGCGCACGTGGGCAGCACCGCTTGTCGACGACTATGCGCGCTACACCTGTGCGTGTGCAGTCCTGGACGTCGCCGAACGCATTGTCGGCGAGGAGCAAGTGCCGGCTCCCGAATTGTGGGATCTCACCACCCAATCGCTCGACGACGTTGCGGCCGGTCGCCATCGCCCCGATTTGTTGCTGACCTCCTACATCCTGCGAGCAATGGCGCAGGCAGGTTGGCAGCCAAGCCTCTTTGAATGCGCAGGCTGCGGCAAAGCCGGCCCTCACCACGCGTTTTCTCCCGCACTGGGCGGAGCAGTGTGCACCAACTGCAGGCCACCGGGTGCAGATACTCCGCCGACCGAGGTTCTGCATCTGATGTGGCAGCTTGCTCATGAGCAATGGGCGGGCATCGATACGTCGTCAAGCGAATTCGAGGGACGAATGGCGACGGCGCGTACCCTAACGGCGAAGTACCTGCAGTACTACCTGGGCCGCCGGGTGCCGGCGCTGGAACATGTGGATGCTTTTTGGCAGTAAACGTCAGCGGTGGGGCACAATAGGAAGCGTGTTGAATCCTCCTGTACCGCAGCAATTCGTGCCCAATCACATCGCGCTCGTGATGGACGGCAATGGTAGATGGGCCGAACAGCGTGGGCTCAAACGCACCGAGGGGCACAAGCGTGGTGAGGCCGTGCTGATGGAGTGCGTCGATGCTTGTTTGGAGATGGGCGTCAAGCACCTGTCGGCTTACGCATTTTCCACTGAGAATTGGCGTCGTTCGGTCGATGAGGTCCGATTCCTCATGGGCTTTAATCGCGATGTGCTGCGTCGACGTCGTGATGAGCTGGATTCGAAGAACGTTCGCGTGCGTTGGGCAGGGCGTCGTCCGCGACTGTGGCGCTCGGTGATTAAGGAACTTGAGATTGCCGAGGAACAGACGAAGGACAATGACGCGCTAACTCTGTATATGTGCGTCAACTACGGTGGTCGCGCTGAAATTGTTGATGCTGCTAGAGAGATTGCTCGTCAGGCAGCAGCGGGGGAGCTCAGCGAATATGACTTGACCGAGAAGTCTTTCGCACAGTTCCTGGATGAGCCGACTATGCCGGATGTTGATCTGTTCTTGCGTCCGTCGGGCGAGCAGCGCACGTCCAACTTCTTGATCTGGCAGTCCGCCTATGCGGAGATGGTCTATCAAGACAAGCTTTTCCCGGATTTCGGTCGGGATGACATGCGCGCCGCAGTGGTGGAGTACGCAAAGCGCGACCGTAGGTTCGGCAAGGCCTAGAGCCGATATTTTTTTAGGGGGGGGGGGAGGG
>NZ_JASPJU010000003.1:0-101705 GCF_030232435.1 Corynebacterium sp. MSK012 | reverse complement strand
AGGGAGCCCGGGCTACTTCTTCTGGCAGTCCCTGCACAGGCCGAAGACCTCAGCAGTGTGCCCGGTCAGATTAAAACCGTGCTCCTCCGCAAGGCTGTGCGCCCACTGCTCGACAGGGCCGCCGGCGACTTCAACGGTGCTGCCGCAATCGGTGCAGACCAGGTGATGATGGTGGTGGTCACCGCACAGCCGGTACAGAGCCTCTCCGGAGGCATTGTGCAGAACATCGACAATGTCCATTTCTGCAAGGGACTGGAGCGTCCGATAGACCGTCGTCAAGCCGACCTTGTCCCCACGTTCCGTCAGCGACTTATGAATGTCAGCAGCGGAGCGAAAATTAGGGGCCTCACTCATAATCGACACGACGGCGCGGCGTTGGCGAGTACTGCGCTGGCCGATGCGGGTTGCGGCCGGCCGCGCGGAGGCTTGTGTTCCGGTGCTAGCGGGGGAGCCCGTACCACGTGGGTTTTCGCCAGAACTAACTTCGTGCATATCTTCGCCAGCCATGTAACCGACACTACCCGGTATCGGTTGGACAAGATGCGCTAGAGTATAGGGGAACTTTTAACTGGCCTGTTGGGGTCAGTACATTTTGCTTTTCATTATGTCGTTCGCCGCACGGAACGGGCTGAATTGTGTGCCCGGAAAAGGCGTGTGGTGTGCGATGCGAAGCCATTTATAAGGAGTGGTCTAGACCGTGGCACCTAAGTCAGTTGTCGATACCGTCGCCAACCTGTGTAAGCGCAGGGGGTTCGTTTACCCGTGTGGTGAAATTTACGGCGGTACCCGCTCGGCATGGGATTACGGTCCCCTGGGTGTGGAGCTGAAGGAAAACATCAAGCGCCAGTGGTGGAAGACCTTCGTCACCGGTCGTAAGGATGTCGTCGGCCTGGATTCCTCCATTATCCTGCCGCGCCAGGTCTGGGAAGCTTCCGGCCACGTCGCTACCTTCACCGACCCGCTGGTGGAGTCCCTGCACACCCACAAGCGCTACCGCGCTGACCACCTGCTGGAGGCCTACGAGGCCAAGCACGGTCACCCGCCGGCCAATGGTCTGGCAGATGTTCCGGACCCGGAGACCGGTCAGCCGGGCAACTGGACCGAGCCGCAGATGTTCTCCGGTCTGATGAAGACCTTCCTCGGCCCGGTCGACAATGAGCAGGGCCTGCACTACATGCGCCCGGAGACCGCTCAGGGTATCTTCGTCAACTTCAAGAACGTTATGACCACGGCTCGTATGAAGCCACCGTTCGGTATCGGCCAGACCGGTAAGGCATTCCGTAACGAGATCACCCCGGGCAACTTCATCTTCCGTACCCGCGAGTTCGAGCAGATGGAGATCGAGTACTTCGTCGCACCGAACGAGGCGGAAGAGAAGTTCGATGAGTGGGTCGACGCCTGCTGGAACTGGTTCATTGACCTGGGCGTTAACCCGGAGAACATGCGTCAGTTCGACGTTCCGAAGGACGAGCGCGCTCACTACTCTGCACGCACAATCGACTTCGAGTACCGCTTCCACTTCCAGGGCAACGAGTGGGGCGAGCTGATGGGTGTCGCCAACCGTACGGACTACGACCTCGGCTGCCACATCGAGCACTCCAAGGAAGACCTGCGTTACCACGACCAGGTCACCGGCGAAAAGTACGTTCCGTACGTCATTGAGCCGTCCTTCGGTCTGACCCGCGCCTTGATGGCCTTCCTGTGTGATGCCTACACCGAGGAAGAGGTGCCGAACGCAAAGGGCGGCACCGACACCCGTACCGTGCTGAAGCTAGACCCGCGTCTGTCGCCGGTTAAGGTTGCTGTTCTGCCGCTGTCGAAGAAGGACACCCTGACTCCGACCGCTGAGGCTGTCGCGGACAAGCTGCGCCAGTACTGGGCCGTCGATTACGACACCTCCGGTGCTATCGGCCGTCGTTACCGTCGCCAGGATGAGATCGGTACTCCGTTCTGTGTCACCGTTGACTTCGATACTCTCGAGGACAACGCTGTGACCGTCCGTGACCGCGACACCATGGAGCAGGAGCGCGTCAAGATTGACGAGCTGGAAGGCTACCTCGCAGCTCGCCTGGTGGGCTGCTAATGGCCGAAGAAGTTTTTTGGGAATCCTATAGTCTCGGCGACGGCTCTCGGGAAAAATCCGAGCAAACCTGGCCGATTCTGAAGGAAAGCACCGAAGTCGGCACGTACATCCGTGATGAGCAGGGCGATCGCCTCAACACCCCGGAAGGGGAGTGGGTCATTGATGCCTCTGCTAATCACCGTGTTTCCGCCACGCTTCCCAACGGCCGCGTGTTCTCGACCGTTGCTGCTGACCGTGACAAGATTTCGCGAGCCAAGCAGCTTTCAGTGACCTTTGGGCCGGATCGTCCTGAAGGCAAGCTGGTGTGCGAGGGATCGACGAACTACGTCATCGAGAATGCGAAGACCGGCGAGAAGTGGGGTCAGTTTACCGGTGCGTCCCGTGGCGTGCGCCACGCAGAGGTGCAGTTCGACACCGATGAGGGCCGTGCGCTGCCGGAAGAGGAGAAGATCTTCCTGGTCTACAGTGCTCGTCGAGTGCTGGAGTCCCGCATGGTTTCCTCTACCTGGATTCTCACTGTCTGCTTGCTCTTGCTGATTGCCTATATGATTTGGGTGTGGATCGTGTAGCAACTATTGCAGACGGCGTCGTTTACGACGAGAACCAAAAGGCCCTGTCCGACGGCTGGAGCTGTCAGGACGGGGTCTTTAGTGCTTTCTGGATCACCTCGTCACAAGGGCGTGGCTGGCAGGTGAAAGCCCGCTTTTTTAGCACGAACGCGCTAGTGATGACGAATCCGGATGAGGGGGATTCTTTCGTCCTAAACAGAGAAGGACGGGGAATTCGCACGGTCTTCGACATCGAGCGGCCAGGCTATGAGCTCGCCCGAATCGTCAGAGAGGACAGTCTAGGCCGAGGGGTATTTGGTGTCTATGCCCAGAAAGGAGACTTCCGGGGGAGTTTCGAAGACTGGCTGATTGCCGCCGCTCTGGCGACGTGGTCTGTGGATGGACCACGCCAGATGCGAATTTAGGCGGGAATCTAGAAGCCCATTGTGCTGCCGGAGCCGCCTGGTCGGCTCGAACCTCCGCCGAAACCGCCGAAGCCACCGATGCTGCCACCAAAGCCGCTGTTGTTGCTGAGCATGCTTCCCAGCACCATGCCGGCGACCATCGATCCGTTGCTGCCGCCACCGCGGCGCTGATCCTGGTAGCGGCGGATGTCACGGCGGGCCAAGTCAGCGGCCTCAGCCGCGAGCTTGCGCGCACGACGTGCGTAGGCCAACGCCTTTCGCGGATCGTCGTTGGCCAAGCCCTGAGCAGAGCCGTAAGCACGCTGCGCCTCCGCGAGGCGAGTGCGAGCCTCAGCGCCAACCACACGGCGGCGGGTAGCAATTAAGTCAGCCGCGGCGCGAATGTGATTGTCGGCATCCTGCATGCTGTGCTGCAAAGTAGCGGTAGCGCGGGCGAACGACGCGGCCTTGTCTCGAGCGGAGTCGAGGGCTTCGTCGAGTAGCTCATCGGCATCGGTCAGTGCGGTCCAGGAACTCAGTGGATCCACTTCGGACTTATTGGCTGCCACACCGAGTGCTTCACGGCCTGCTTCGATGGCCGCATTGAGACGCTCGCGGTTGATGTTGGCGCCTTGCGGTGCCGACATCAGGTGCGAGGCCTCATCGATTTCACCGCGGACCTCGGCGATAAGGGAAGCCAGTCCAGCGACTGCAGCGTGAATATCGCTATCGGCGTGTTCAATGGCCTCCAGAAGACTCTCTGCCTGTGTGAGCGCAAAGTCGGTGGCCGACAGCGCATCAATCAGACCACCTTGCTCACCGGCAGGTAGGTCCGCGATGCGGCGGGCCTCAGACATTGACTGGTCAGCCTGATTCAGGTGCTCCGTGGCCATGTCGATATTGTCGGTCACAGAGCTGAGCATCTGCTCTTCGTAACGTGCGCGCAGACCATCGAGAATTTCGCCGGCACGCGGCATACGTGAACGCAGCTCGACACTTCGCTGAGTGAGCTTCGAAATCGTCGCTTCAGCATTCATCAACTCCTGGCGGAGTTTCTGGAAGTTTGCGGCCTCGCCGTCGAGCT
This sequence comes from Corynebacterium sp. MSK012, assembly GCF_030232435.1. Taxonomy (NCBI): domain Bacteria; kingdom Bacillati; phylum Actinomycetota; class Actinomycetes; order Mycobacteriales; family Corynebacteriaceae; genus Corynebacterium; species Corynebacterium sp. MSK012. Next base: position 97,586 of record NZ_JASPJU010000003.1, on the reverse strand, counting down.
GGTCATCCGCAACACCACAGGTGGAGATAATCTCCAGCAGGACACTGCGGCGCTCGATTTCGTCGGACACGGAGCCGTCGTCAAGCTGTTGGCGAAGTGCAAACGCACGCTCGAGCGTGGACTGAGAGTGCTTCAGTGCGTTGTCGAAGCTGCGGATGCGTTCGGTGCCGAACTCAGCGCGGGCGAGGTCGAGCTCGGTGCGGGCTTTGCGAATGGACTCATCGGTACTGACAATCTCATCGTGCGCAAGAACATCGAGCGAGCTGGTGCTCAGCGAGTCCAGCGAAGAGACATCCTTGGGGTCGATGTTGCGGCCACGAGCGATCTCCTCCTCATCGCGCTTCTTCTTATTGCGGCGGCCCACGGCCCAGGTGGCGCCACCGACAACGGCAGCACCACCGAGGCCGGCACCGAGCGCCCACCCACCGGCGGAGCCGCTGCCACCGCCTGCCTCGGCGATGGCAGCTTCACCCGCAGCTGCCCAGTTGTCATCCTCTAACAACTGCCCTTGAGCTGCCCTGTTGATGGCCTCCGCGTTGCGGGGGAAGGAGTCTCCGACGAAAGCGCCGAGGTTTCGGTCTTCCACAGCGACGACGATGACACCGCGGTTGTCGGCAGCTCCGAGGTGTTCCCAGGCCTGCTGTGCCCACTGCTGGCCCTGAATGCCGTCGAAGCTCTTGATATAAAACACCGAGAACAGGAGTCGCTTCTCTGTCTTGAGCTGCTGAATCTGCTCCTTCAGACGAGCTTCATCGCCGCCGCTCAGCACACCTGCGAGATCAGCCACCTCGCCCGACACATCCGCCGGTGCCTCGGCGTGCGCCAGGGATGCTGACGGTGCGAGTGCCAGCAGCGAAGCAGGTGCGTGAACCGGTGGCTGTGCCGGTAGTGCGGCAGTAATTAGCGGCATGCTCAGGCCGAGAAAAGCACCCGATGCGGCAAGGTAAAGGGGGCGAAACACGCGATTCCTGTCAGACATATCTACAAGGATACGTAACAATAATTACGTGGCCGGTAAATTTTCGTATTCATCTTTTGAACTCGCTCGTATTGTCGAGGAGTCTCCGAAGCAGTCATTGCTGCCTGGGGTGCAGTCCTTGGAAACCCACCGGGCGGCGTTTGCACGAGATCGCGCCCGCGTCCTGCACTCCGCAGCGCTGCGCAGGCTGGCTGACAAAACCCAGGTTGTGGGGCCAGGGGAGGGCGATACTCCCCGCACACGCCTGACTCACTCGCTGGAGGTCGCGCAGATTTCCCGCGGAATCGCCAGCGAGTTGGGTGCAGATGAGGATCTCGCAGAGCTGGCCGGCCTGACCCATGACATCGGGCATCCGCCGTATGGCCACAACGGCGAGCGCGCCCTCAACGAGATTGCCGCTGGGTGCGGCGGGTTTGAGGGCAACGCGCAGACGCTGCGTATTCTCACTCGCCTCGAGCCGAAGGTGCTCGATGGTACAGGTGAGCCCTGCGGACTCAATCTCACTCGGGCGGCGCTCGATGCGGCTTGTAAGTACCCGTGGACGCCAATCGGTCCCGATGGTCAGCTCCGCCACAAGTACGGGGCCTACCAGGAAGATGCCGCAATTCTGCAGTGGATTCGCCAGGGCGTTCCGCACGGCAAGCAGTGTCTTGAGGCGCAGATCATGGACTGGTCTGACGATGTCGCCTATTCCGTCCACGATGTCGAGGATGGCATCGTCTCTGGCCGCGTTGACCTGGGTGTTCTGTGGGACACGGTGGAACTGGCCGCACTCGCTGACAAGGGCGCTGCCGCATTTGGTGGCGATCCAGCGGAGCTCGTCGAGGCTGCCGGGCGTCTTGCCAGCTTGCCGGTGGTATCAGCTGCGGCGTCCTATGATGGTTCGCTGCGCTCGCTGGTCGCGCTGAAACGGATGACCTCGGAGCTGGTCGGCCGTTTCGTCACGGCTTCCGTCGCGGGTACGCGTGCTGCCTCCGGGTCGACGCTTCCGCTCGGGCGTTACGACGCGGACCTCGCCGTGCCCAGCTCGATTCTGGCGGAGGTCACCATGCTGAAGACCATCGCCGTGCTGTATGTGATGGATCTTCCGCGTCATATTCGCCGTCAGGAGCGTGAACGCGATCGTCTTTTCCGGGTGGCCGAGTATCTGCAGGAAGGTGCTCCAGGGACGCTTGATCCGATGTTCCAGTGGCTCTATTCCCGGGCGGAGAGTGACCAAGCGCGGCTGCGGGTTATCGTTGATCAGCTAGCGTCGATGACGGAATCGCGTGTAGAGCGGCTTGATCGCCAGATTGCTGGTGTGGCTGCGGCGTGGGGGTAGTGCTGTCAGCGATTACTATTTTTGAAGTATCCGCTGAAGGCTACTACTGAGGTCATCGGAAAGCGCCTTCGTAGTCTCTGCGTCGGGCTTCGCATGCATGTAATCGAGGGCTAGTCCATTTACGATAGCTGTGATGAGCCGGGCCGTCTGAGCTATATCTCCAGGGACGTCTGCGGCGGACAGTGCTGAAATGAGATGGTCCTGGAATCTACTGAGTTCGTTCTGGTACTCCTGGGCCAGAACTTTGCGTGTTGATGCAGCGGCACCGAGGATAACCCACAGTGCTGCGTCTTCGCGCTGTATTGGGCCGATGGGGAGTAGTTCGAGCAGGGAGCGGTGGAGCTGTTCTAGCGGCGAGGTATTCGATTGAAAGCGTAGCGACGAGACTCTTTCATGCTGTCGTGCTGCCGAGCGCAGAAGTGCCCTGCTGAGTAGTTCGTCTTTCGTGCCCATAAAATACTGCACTGTTCCAGGGGCTACGCCCGCCTGTTGAGCCACTTTTCGAACGCTGACAACGTCGAACCCCTGGTTAACAATCACTTTGATTGCTGCATCGGAAATGGCTTTTTCTTGAGGTGACATCATGCTCATATCCTAAAACTCCTTTGGGGTTTCATTCGCGCCACTTCCCGTACGACTGTATGATAGTTTACTATACGAATGTACGAGGGAGTGATGGAGATGGACTATCTTGTTCTTGTGGGGCTTGCGCTTCTTGACAGTCTCAGTGCTGGAACCCTGCTGATTCCAGTAGTGCTGCTCATCGTCTGGCGGAGGATGAGAGGTGCCGAATACGTTACTTATTTAGGGACAATTGTCTTGTCCTACTTTGCGGTTGGCATCGCGCTCTTTTTCGGCCTGCGTCAGGCTTTAGACGCAGTCTCGGGCATTGCATCCAACACTTGGTTCAGTTGGGTGATGATGGTGTTGGGTATTTTGTTAGCTGCTTACGGAATCCTGGCACCGAATCCCAAGAAACGGACCGTCGAAGAGGTAATTGAATCTCGGTCGGAGGACACTAAGAAAGGTTCTGCCGGTCTCCCAGCGATGGTGGGTTTAGCCTTAGCTGCAGCAGTTGTCGAGGTCGGTACGATGTTGCCGTACTTGGCGGCAATCGGAATTATTGAATCGATGGCAGTGCCTTTCGCAGTGCAACTGCTTATCCTCGCGCTCTACTGTGTAGTGATGATTTTGCCCGCAGTCATTGTTGGAGTGCTCTTCGCAGCCTTTGGAGATAAGGTCTACAGCCGGGTAGTGAGCGTTATCCCCCGGTTGGAATATGAAACAAAGGTCACTGTTTTGTGGGTGGCAGCAATAATTGGCATCGTTCTTGTTGCCCGGAGCGCAAATCAACTCGGTTTTATCGGGTAGCGCTAATTCCGCAGTGATACTTTGGCTCAGTCCTCCGCGTCAGGAATCTCGCAGAAGCTCTCGTAGTGGTCGTCGGTGTAGTACCAGACATCCGGATCGTTTTCGGAACCGCCGCCGACAACGATGCGGCGTGCACCGCGGCTGGAATTACCCGGGGTGGTCACGGTGTATTCGCGGTAGTAGTCACCGCGCTCCTTCGGCAGGCGTCCCTCGTAGTTACCGAAGTGCTTGCCGTCGTGCTGCGAATAGATGTGGTCCTGGTCGGTCAGGATGCGGTCGATAACATCGTCGGCCTCCTGCGGCAGGGTATCTACTGCGCAGGTGGCACCCTTTGCACCCGACTTGTTGCTGCTCGAGTTAGGACCCGGCTTGGGATTCGACTTCGCGCTAGAGGCAGCGGAACTCTGCGACCCCTGTGAGTCCTCCGACCCCGATGCGTTCTGATCTCCGCCATCGAGTCCCAGGTAACTACCAGCCAGCACCAGGGCGGCAGCGCCGACGCCGCTCGCAATCTTCTTCCACTCAGCCATGGCTAGTATCTTTCCATATCGGTCGCCGCCGGCACGTTATGGGCTGGGCGCGGGCGGCTCGTCGGCATGCGAAACCTCTACGGCGGAGTCGATTGGACGGTTTGGGTAAGGTTATTTTCATGGCTAGGGGAAGAATTCCGGACTCCGATATCGCGGCAATCCGCGAACGGACTCCGATTGAGGAGATCGTTGCAGAATACGTGAACCTCAAACCGGCTGGCGCGGATTCTCTGAAAGGGCTTTCGCCTTTTAAAGACGAGCGCACGCCGTCGTTCCACGTACGCCCCAATCATGGCTACTACCACTGCTTTTCCACCGGCAAGGGCGGTGATGTATTCAGCTTCCTCATGGAGATGGAACACCTGTCTTTCCCGGAGGCTGTCGAAGCCTGTGCGGAGAAAATTGGCTTCCACATTAACTATGAGGGCGGCGGCACGGGCCGTCGCGAGGAACCGGGAACTCGCCAGCGTCTCATCGCCGCAAACCGCGAGGCACAGAAGTTCTACCGCGAACAGTTCTCCACGCCTGCAGCAGCGCCAGCGCGCGAGTTTCTGGAAAACCGCGGCTTCACCGCCGAGCACGCGGCCCAGTTCGGCTGTGGCTACTCGCCGGCCGGCTGGGACACACTAACCAAGCACCTGCAGCGCCTGGGCTTTAGCTTCGAGGAGCTGGATAAGGCAGGTCTTTCCAAGATGGGGCGCATGGGGCCGATCGACCGTTTCCACCGTCGTCTCATGTGGCCGATTCGCAATATGTCCGGCGATGTCATCGGCTTTGGTGCCCGCAAGCTTTTCGACGATGACAATCTGGGCAAGTACATGAACACGCCCGAGACCATGCTGTACAAGAAGTCCAAGGTCCTCTTCGGCTTGGATCTGGCAAAGAAGGACATTGCCGCTGGTCATCAGGCTGTAATCGTGGAGGGCTACACTGACGTCATGGCCATGCACGCCTCAGGCGTGACCACGGCCGTCGCGTCCTGCGGTACCGCTTTCGGCGAGGAACACCTCCAGCTGCTGCGCCGTCTCATGCTCGACGACAACTTCTTCCGCGGCGAACTCATCTACACCTTCGACGGCGACGAGGCAGGGCAGAAGGCCGCCATGCGCGCCTTCGAGGGCGAGCAGAACTTCACCGGCCAGTCCTACGTCGCGGTCGCGCCGGACGGCATGGATCCGTGTGATCTGCGCCAGAAGAAGGGAGAGGCCGCAGTCCGCGATCTCGTCGCTTCACGACGGCCATTGATCGAATTTGTCCTCCGCACACTTCTGGCCGACTATGACCTGACCACCGCTAATGGCAGGGTCTCCGGGCTGCGCCGAGTGGTGCCTGTCCTGGCCCAGCTCAAGGACGCGGCGCTGCGCGATGAGTATGCCCGCGAAGTTGCCGGCTGGATTGGCTGGAATGATGAAGCCGAGCTTGTGCAGCGCGTCCGCGAGGAGGCCAGTCGGCCACAGAATGAAAAGCGCACTCCCTACCAGCGTCGCCAAGAAGAGGCCCGGGCCCGCGAAGAGGCGGAGGAAGCGCGGCGCCGGCGCAACCCGGCACTGCCGTATCCAAACCCGCGGGACCCTGTGCTTTATGCGCAGCGTGAGGCCCTCAAGCTGGCAATTCAAGAGCCCGCTACCACCGGCCCGGTATTCGATGCGCTCGCACCTGAGACCTTTGGGCATCCGACATACCGAGCGGTATTCGACGCCATCATGGCTGCCGGGGGCGCCTGTGGGGAGGCGGCCACACAGCCACATAGCTGGGCGACCGCAATTATGGATCAGGCGCGGGAGGACGTCGTCAAGCATCTCGTGACTGAGCTGGGCGTGGAGCAAATCGCCGTCGATGCAGAGACGCTGCGCCCGTATGCGCAGGCGATTCTGGCGCGGTTGCAGGAGGTGTGGGTCGGTGACCAAATTGCACAGCTGAAGGCGATGCTCTCGCGAATGCGGCCCTCAGATGACGAAACCGCCTACAACTCGCTGTTCGCGGACCTGCTCGCGATGGAGCAGTACCGCCGCGAACTGCAAGCAGAGGCGGTCAAGGTCGTGTTTGAGTAGCTAGCGACTAGTAGGGCGGCTAGTAGCCGCGGCGAATCCACTCTTCCAAGTGCGGAGCCTCGCGGCCAATCGTCGTGTGATCGCCATGACCCGTGCGGACAGTCGTTTCCGCAGGCAGAGTCAGCAGGTTGTCGCGGATGGAGTTAATAATCGTGTCGAAATCCGAGTAGGATCGACCGGTCGCTCCAGGACCGCCGGAAAACAGCGTGTCACCCGAGAACAGCTCCGCGGCCTCCGGCACGTACAGACAGCACGAGCCAGGGGAGTGGCCCGGAGTGTTAATAATGACAACCTCCATGCCCGCAATCTCCAGGCGCTGACCGTGTGCGAGGTCCTCGTGCGCCAGGTTCGGCCAGGACTGCTCCCACAGCATCTGGTCGCCCGGGTGGACCAGCAGGGGAGCGTCGAGCTTTTCCTGCAGCTCAGGTGCCACAGTGATGTGGTCGTTGTGTGCGTGGGTGCACACGATGGCCTTTACCTTGCGGCCATCCACCGCATCAATAATCGGCTGCGCCTCATGCGCCGCATCGATGACAATGACCTCACGGTCATCGCCGAGCACCCATACGTTGTTGTCTACGTCCCACGTGCCACCGTCGAGCGAGAACGTGCCCGACGTGAGAACGTGGTCGACCCTCAAATCCTTGTTCACAGCGTCACCACCGATCGCAGTACCTTACCGGCCTTCATAGTTTCGAAAGCCTCATCAACATCCTCAATGCCAATGCGCTCCGTTACGAAGCCCTCCAACGGCAGGCGGTTTTGCAACGACAGATCTACCAGCATCGGGAAGTCCCGCTCCGGCAGGCAGTCGCCGTACCAGGACGACTTCAGCGCACCACCGCGGCTAAACACATCCGCCAGCGGGATGTCCAGCTCCATCGTCGGCGCCGGAACACCGACCAGCACAACACGTCCAGCCAGGTCACGGGCGTAGAACGCCTGCTTGTAGGTTTCCGGACGGCCGACCGCATCGATCACGACATCAGCACCGAAACCATCGGTCAGCTCACGCACTCGCTTAACGACGGGATCCTCTTCCCCGGTGCCCTTATCGCTCTTAGCCAGCTCCGCAGAGTTAATAGTCTCGGTCGCGCCGAATTCGCGGGCGGTGTCCAGCTTCTCGTTCGAGATATCGATGGCAATAATCTTGCTAGCGCCGGCCAGCTTGGCACCGGCGATAGCGGCCGTACCAACGCCACCGCAGCCGATGACGGCTACCGATTCACCGCGCTTGACCTCGCCGGTGTTAATAGCCGCACCGATGCCGGCCATGACACCGCAGCCCAGCAGGCCCGCAACGGCCGGATCGGCTGCCGAATCGACCTTGGTGCACTGGCCCTCGTGGACGAGGGTGGCATCCGCAAAAGCGCCGATTCCAAGTGCTGGGGTGAGGACGGTGCCGTCGGCAAGCGTCATGGGCTTGGAGGCGTTGAAAGTGCTAAAGCAGTACTGTGGCTCACCACGCTTGCAGGCGCGGCACTCGCCACAGACGGCGCGCCAATTGAGGACAACGAAATCGCCGACGGCAACATGCGTGACCTCTTCGCCAATCTCGGAGACCACGCCTGCGGCCTCGTGGCCGAGGAAGAACGGGTACTCGTCGGTGATATCGCCGTCGCGGTAAGCCAGGTCTGTATGGCAGACGCCGCAGGCCTGGATGTCAACAATGACATCGTTCGGGCCCGGGGACGGGATGTGGATATCAGTAAGTTCTACAGGTGCGCCTTTTTCGCGGGCGATAACGCCGCGCACAACGCGTGCGGTTTGCTCGGTGTTTTCGGTTCCGTTGGTTTGTTCAGACATAAGCCCCATCGTATGAGCGCGGTATGAAAAGTGCATGATGGAAAGCGTTTTCAGTACTGCTGGGGGCTTCGTTGGGCTGTGTGAGATTGCGTGGATTGCACGGATTGCACGGATTGTGTGGATTGCACGGATTGCACGGATTGTGTGGATTGCGTGGATCATGTGGATTGCACGGATTGTGTGGTTTCAAGAACTCACAACAATGTCATGGCCGATGGGTATGAGATGCCTAAATTAACCTTTGACCTGGCGATTTGTGAGTTTCAGGGGGTCTGGGTAAAGTATCTATCCGTCGCAAGGAACGGCGTGGCCGAAGTATGGGTTAGCTGGTTCTTGGCGGTGAGTATTCCTCCATAGCTCAATGGCAGAGCATTCGACTGTTAATCGAAGGGTTGCTGGTTCGAGTCCAGCTGGAGGAGCAATTAGGCCAGGTCAGGGAGTTTTTCTCTGGCCTGGTTTTTTATTCGCAGTGTTAATCCACTAAAACAATCATTAAATATTCGGGCCAAAGGACAAAATTCGTGTCTTTCCCCGACGCGCCCCGGCTGGTTATTGAGGGGTTGGGCCGTGGGAGTGAGCGGTCTATTTTCTATTCCGCCACTTATGGCCAAGTTTCGGGGTCTTGTCGATGGTGTCGGTGACTTGTCGATGGTTTTTCGGCACTTATGCGCACGGTATTGGCTGGGTCTCTCACATGTCGATGAGGTATTCACTTATGGCCACGCTCCAGCGCATCGATAGGTGAATACCTTGGCCACAAGTCGCTGGAGTCTTGGGCCAGAGCGCTGGAGCCGAAAGCTTGCCACTTACTCGCCACTTATGCGGGGGTTCTAGAATCCCAATAGCGCAATGACAAGTGAAGAGGAGCCATCACGGCATCGCGGCAGCACGCCACGTATGGCTCGAAGATGACGTATGGCTCGACAGTAACGTTTGGCTCTGTATACGCGACCATATGTACACATTGGCGCAACAGGTCACTTTTGGGCCATAGGCGGACAGTTAAGCCATAAATGGACAGGCGCATAGGAGGCGATGGAGCACTTTTTTTTGGGGGGGGCACAAAGCTGCCCGAGCTAGCCAGTACCTGAGTACTTAGAGACGTGGGCGCTATGAGTTCCCCAGCCGAAGCCGCAGGTGGCGCGGTTGGGCTGGGGCGCGGGGACCGTCGTAAAGCTAAAGGTTAGACCTGATCTAGGAGGTCCCAGAGTGTCGAACTGTGGATAATCTGCAGGTCGTGGGCTTCGGGCGCGACGTTGACGTGGCCAGGCATGAGCGTCACGGACGAATGCGTGTGACCGTGAACGATGCCGGTCCAACGATTAGCGTGCGGAGCCCAGCGGACGGCATTCTTGGACGCGGTCCGATCCATCAGCGCGGGGTAGTGGTTGACGAGATAGGCCTTCTTGCCCTGTTTAATCTGGAGATTCAGGCTGATGAGGTCAAAGACGTTCTGGTAGGCGCCCATCCATTCCATCTGCACCGCAGGCTGGAACTTGGGGTGAATCTGATCGTGGTTACCAGGAGTCAGAATCATGGTGAGGTTGCACGCTGACTTGACCTCGGCCAGCTTCTCCAGCGCGTAGGTATCTTCGTGAACCGAAATATGGGGGTAAGTAAAGAAAAGCGTGTCTGGGCGGTGCGTCGCCGGTGGGCACCTTTCGCCACTTACCCCAGTGCGAGTTACTGACTGCGTTTATGGCTGATGGCGTTGGGTGGATGCGAGTTACTGACTGCGTTTATGTCAAAAATGGCACGAAAAATGCCCTGAAAGTGTCATAAACTCACACAGTTTCACATTTGCAGCCCATAATTTTTCGGGGTTGTCAGTTTTGCTACTTAACCCACTCTATGGTCGGGGGATTTTTGCTCTTGCGGGCGTGACTCGATTCTCCACTGGGGAGGGGGATTTGGTCTTTCTGGAGGTCATCTCACGTAACCTGGGACGCATGAGGCTCGACAATATAACCTGCCCCTTGCTGGCGTCCTTTTTCGCCGCGGTCGCGTGGAGCGTTTTAGGTGGGCTCATCTTGCCGGAGCCCAACCTCGCCTACGACGAAGGAATTGCGTCGTGGATTGTGTCCATGCTGGTCTCAGTAATGCTGGTCGGAGCAATAGCCGTTTTCGCCGGTGATGGGTCGTTGGCTCGGGGGATGGCCAGCGCGCGGAGCATTGTCGCAGCAGCTACCGGCGCAGGAATTGCCGCGCTTGGCGATCTGGCATTCCTATTTCTCACCACGCCGCCCGATGGCCAGGACGGCCTAGCCGTCGCCTATGTCGTGTTCTTCTACATCCCGCTACTATTTCTTGGCGGATGGGCCGCCAGTGCCGCGATTAATCGGATGCGTAGGTGGCGCCGGAAAGCGAAGAAAGAAAGAGAGACCTAGCTGGCGGCCGTGAGTTAGGCCTCTAACTTTGGAGCCGCCAGCGCCTGGTGCGTCAGGTTAAGGCCGACCATCGTAATCTGCCAGGCGCGGAGGGCGTTTTTTGGGGCAGAGGCGATTGTCGACACCTTCATCGGACGTGAATCGGAATCGACAAATCGCCTAGCCCCAAGGGGTCGGATTCTTAGAACAGGCCAGTCGGGTTCTCGTCGTAAGAGACGAGCATGCACTTGGTCTCCTGGTAGTGCTCGAGCATCATCAAGTGATTCTCGCGGCCGATACCGGACTGCTTGTAACCGCCGAAGGCTGCGTGAGCAGGGTAGCTGTGGTAGTTATTCACCCACACGCGGCCGGCCTGGATACCGCGGGCAGCGCGGTAGGCGTTGTTCTGGTTGCGGCTCCACACGCCGGCGCCAAGACCGTAGATAGTGTCGTTGGCAATCTCGAGAGCCTCGTCCAGGGTCTTGAAGGTTGTCACGGCCAGGACCGGGCCGAAGATTTCCTCGCGGAAGAAACGCATCGAGTTGTTGCCCTTAAAGATTGTCGGCTCGACGTAGTAGCCTCCCTCCAGCCCTTCGAGCTTGGCGACGTTGCCACCGGTGAGAACCTGTGCGCCCTCCTTCGGTCCGGACTCCAAGTAGCCGGAGATCTTGTCCAGCTGCTCCTGGGATGCCTGGGCACCCATCTGTACCGACGTATCCAGCGGGTTGCCGGTCTTGATTTGCTTAACGCGCTCGACCGCGAGCTTCAGGAACTCATCAGCGATGTCCTCGTGGACTAGAGCTCGCGACGGGCAGGTGCAGACCTCGCCCTGGTTCAGCGCGAACATGGCCAGGCCCTCGATGCACTTCTCGCGGAACGCGTCGTCGGCGTCCATGATGTCGGGGAAGAAGATGGATGGGGACTTGCCGCCGAGCTCCAGCGTGATCGGAATAATCTTGTCGGACACTGCCTTGTTGATTAGCTGGCCCACGGCAGTCGATCCGGTGAACGCAATTTTGGAGATCCGGTCGCTTGCGGTCAGCGCAGCACCGGCCTCGGTGCCGAGGCCATTGACGATGTTGAGAACGCCGTCCGGAAGCAAATCGGCGATAATCTCGGTGAGCATGAGAATCGACGCGGGGGTCTGCTCTGCTGGCTTGAGCACGATGCAGTTGCCGGCGGCGAGGGCCGGGGCGATCTTCCATGCGGCCATCAGGAGGGGGAAGTTCCACGGGATAATCTGGCCGACGACGCCGAGTGGCTCGTGGAAGTGGTAGGCGACCGTGTTGTCGTCAATCTGCGAGATGCGCCCCTCCTGCGTGCGGGTGGCCCCGGCGAAGTAGCGGAAGTGGTCGATTGCGAGCGGGATGTCAGCGGCGAGGGTCTCGCGAATGGCCTTGCCGTTCTCCCAGGTCTCGGCGACGGCAATCTTCTCAAGGTTTTCCTCCAGACGGTCCGCGATGCGGTGGAGGATCAGCGCCCGCTCGGCCGCAGGAACCGAGGCCCAGGAGTCCTTCGCCTTGTGCGCGGCGTCGAGAGCGAGCTCAATGTCTTTCTCGTTAGACCGCGGAACCCGGCAGAAAACCTCGCCCGTAACCGGGGTGGAGTTGTCCATGTATTGCCCGTTTACTGGAGGTGTCCACTTACCATCGATGAAATTTTCGTACTGCTCCTTGTACGTGAAGATTGCATCGGGGGTGCCGGGGTTGGCGTAAACAGTCATGTAGACACGTCCTTTCTATAGGGAAACAACAAACGTATGAGCCAACTTTAAATTGTGACTCGTGTCATAATCAACACTTATTTTTTCATCGCTTTTGCGAGAGATGCGATTGCTGCCGACCCTAAATCTGCCCCGACGTCGCCGTGAGAAATTCCAAAATTGCCCGCACACGGCGGTTTTCCTCGCCGGGCTCCAGATGCAGCTTCATAAAGATGTTGGACACGTGTTTCGCCACCGCCGCCCCGGAAAGCACGAGGTCATCGGCAATCTGCTTATTGGACTTGCCGCGTGCCATCAGCTCGAGCACTTCGCGTTCGCGCGCCGTTAAACTGGCTAGCCCCGATTTGCCGGACTGCATCAATGCCGTCGCCACATCAGGGTCAATCACCACGCCACCACCTGCGACGACCTCGAGCAAACCCAAGAAGTCCAGCACCTGGCCAACGCGGTCTTTGAGCAGATACCCGGTCCCGCCACTCGAGCTGCTGCCACTTGAGCCGGCCCCAGTACCAACCCCAGCACCTCCCGGCGAGAACAACTCACGCGCATACGCCGGCGCCACATACTGCGACAGCACCATGACATTCAGCTGCGGATAACGCTCGCGCAGTTCCACTGCGGCCCGCAGGCCGTCGTCACTCATCTTCGGAGGCATGCGCACATCGGTAATCACCAGGTCTGGCAGCTCGCCCGAGTCGTCAAACCGGTCATCGATGTCCGCCACCAGACCGTGCGCAGTGTCGACCATCGCAATCACTTCATGTCCGCGCTTTTCGACGAGCCCCGCGACTCCTTCCCGCAGGAGTGCCGAGTCATCCGCAATGACAATTTTCATTATTTCGCCGCACCTTTCTTCTCCACGCTTTCCATATCCATGCCTTCTATTTCTCCAATGCCCGATTCCCAGCGATTTAGCATCAAGGGAATTCTGGCTATTACCTGCGTTGGCCCGCCTTCGGGAGAGTGCATGGTCATCGCACCGTCAAAAGTGGCCAGGCGCTCTTTCATGCCCCGCAATCCGCGCCCCAATTTTGCCCCACCTGGGCCTTGGTCCGTAATTGAAATATTCAGTGTTTGATCTGAGGTGAGCAGCACAGAAACAGGAGCATTCGGCGCATATTTTGCTGCATTTGTCAGCACTTCTGCACAGAAAAAATATGCCGCGGCGAGCACGCTTTCCTCCAATTCCGGCAGCGGATAGGGAGTGTGTACAACAACGTGAGGGCCATATCCTTCAGCAATTTCCTCAACAGCCGCTTGCAGTCCGCGATCGCGCAACACCTGCGGATGGATGCCATGGACTGTTCGCCGCAAGGCCCGCAGGCCATCCTCCAAATGGCCGCGCGTTTCCGACAGGAGCTGCATTAGTTCCTCATTGCCAGTATTGGAGGCCTCTAATTCCGCAAGTCCTAATTTCATTGAAGCCGCAACAATGTATTGCTGAGCTCCGTCGTGGAGGTCATTTTCAATGCGGCGACGTTCAATCTCAAAGGCTTCGGCAATTGTTCGTCGTGAAGCGGTAAGTTCGGCGATGCGGGCGGCGGCGGATTCCTCGTAGCTGCGTTTATGCGCTTTTTCGCGACGGTTCGCGCCGATATATTTGCGGAAATAATCCTTCAGCTCCATAGTTTCCCATGGTACGAAAGCTCTGTGTGCGGAGGAATTAATTTCCGGCATGGTAGACCTAGCACTACCGCAAAAGGAAAGTGGGCACGGTGTTGAAATCGCCTCCGTGCGAGTGAAATGAGTGCCATGACAGAGAACAACAGCCCCAGAAACGCACGACTTTGTATCCGCGACATCACCAAGTCCTACAATTCCGCTCCCGTTCTCACCGGCATTTCGCTGACCATTGAGCCCGGCGAAACGGTTGCAGTCATGGGACCGTCAGGTTCTGGTAAGTCCACGCTGCTGCACTGCATGTCCGGCGTTTTGCTACCGGACGACGGCGACGTCATCTTCGGTGACACAAAGATCAGTTCGCTTTCCGACGCCGACCGCTCCGCCCTCCGCCTGCACGACTTCGGCTTCGTTTTCCAAGATGGCCAGCTCCTTCCCGAGCTGACTGCCAGGGAAAACGTTGCTCTGCCAATGATTCTGCAGGGCAAGAAGCGCTCGAAGTCACTCGCGCTTGCCGACGATGTCCTCAACCGCCTGGGGCTCAAGGACCTCACGCGCCGTCGCCCAGGACAGATGTCCGGCGGTCAAGCACAACGTGTGGCAATTGCCCGCGCGATGGCCGGCGAGCCAGGTGTCATCTTCGCCGATGAGCCGACTGGCGCGCTGGACCAGTCCACAGGCCATGAGGTCATGCAGCAGCTCACCGCGTTGGTGGAGCAGACTGGCACGACATTGGTGATGGTCACGCACGATGTGAAGGTGGCCGACTGGTGTCGTCGACGTGTGGAGATCCGCGATGGCCTGATTCACGACGACCGCCTGCTGGCAGGAGCGGAGGTTACAAAGTGAGCACCGTAACTGAAGCACCAAAACCCCAGAGAATCCCTACCGGCGCACTAGCGGACCTGAGCACGCGGCTGCAGCGCGCCGGGCGTGAATCCCATTCGGGAAACGGCTGGCTATCCGCATTGTCCGTGGTGGCGATGACCGTGAGTACCTGGTTGGCGTTGGTCGTCGTCGGTGGCACGACCATGTTTTACCGCCGTTGGCAGGCTGAGCCAAAGCTGCCGCCGAACCCAACGCCCGAGGATTACATGAATCAAGGTCAGGGCGAGATGTACCTGCAGCTGGCACTGGTGGCCTGCGTTTTTGTGATTCCGGCAATGGTTTCGCTGGTGGCACAGTCGGCGGTGCTTGGCGCTGCAGGGCGGGAGCAGCGATTGGCAACTCTGCGCTTGATTGGTCTGTCTAACGGGGCAGTTACACGCATGGTAGTTATCGAAACCCTCGTCTTGGCAGCTGTTGGGCTTGTGGTGGGCACGTTGTTGTCGGTGGCCACTGCGCCATTCTGGGCGATAATCAAGTTCGACAATGACTACCTGGATACCTGGGACATGTTGCTGCCCTGGTGGGGCTACCCGCTGGTCTGGGTTGCCGTGGTGCTACTCGCACTCTTTGCCGCTGTGGTCGGTTTGCGAAGGGTGATGATTTCACCACTCGGCGTTAGCCGCAAGGAAGTGCCCAAGTCGATGAAGGCATGGCGCATGATTGTGGCCGTTGTTATCGGTGCGATCGTCCTGTACGTGATTGCCAACTCCAATATCGCGGGTGGAACCGTCACTGCCAC
The DNA here is from genome assembly GCF_030232435.1 of Corynebacterium sp. MSK012. Classification (NCBI taxonomy): domain Bacteria; kingdom Bacillati; phylum Actinomycetota; class Actinomycetes; order Mycobacteriales; family Corynebacteriaceae; genus Corynebacterium; species Corynebacterium sp. MSK012. The sequence continues at coordinate 82,192 of NZ_JASPJU010000003.1, read as the reverse complement.
GCTTGGTGTCGCAGCGATGATGTACCTGATGGTCTGGGCAATTGGCCTGGTGGCGCCTTTCTTTATCCAGCTTGTTGCCCGCATCTCCAGCTTCTTCGGTACTTCAAGTGATTTTGTGGCGACGCGACGAGTCGCGACTAACGCTAAGGAATCGTGGCGTCGAGTAAGTTCCATGGCCTTCCTGTCCCTGCTGCTTGGCTACACAATGATGGTGCCTGGCGAAGACAAGATTGAAGAGGTTGCAGATGTCACGTTCGCGCACGATATTGCAACCGGTGTGACTATCACTTTCGTAATCGGTTTCATTCTGCTGCTGGTGTCAACGCTTCTGACTCAGGCCTCAGCCGTCTATGAAGAGGCATCGCTGACAAAGGCGCTGGACTTCATCGGGACGCCAATCAACTTCCACCGCACGGTCACTTTCAAGCAGACATTCTTTCCCATGCTTGCGACCAGTATCTTCGGCTTTGTCATGGGTGCGCTGTTGGGAGCCACCATGTTCGGACCGATTGCGAACGAAATCACGTTTGGTCAACGCTCCCTTGTTGTTGCGCTGGCGTATCTCGTGGGCGTTGTATCAGTTGGCGCTGTGACCTTGGCGGTTGATCCGCTTCGCCACAAGTTGCTGGGTCGCCAAATCCGTCACAACGACTAGTCACCATTGCAACGACTAGTCGCCATTAAAAGGGCAGTGGAGTGGCCGGGCAGTGGTGCTCGGTGCTCGGCCAGTTCCTTAGGGTTCAACTTGAGGATTAGAGCCTGTAACCAACTGTGGTTCATCTGATAACCAAGCATTCATCTCACAACCACGTAATTTCTACCTCTGACTTTTAGCCTGAGGGCATGCGTACCTACGTGCTTGATACCTCGGTCCTGCTGTCCGATCCCCACGCCACCAAGAAGTTCGATGAGCACCAAGTTGTGCTTCCGCTGGTCGTGGTGAGTGAGTTGGAGGCCAAGCGCCACCACCCAGAGCTGGGGTGGTTCGCCCGAGAAGCGCTCCGTTTCCTCGAAGAGCTGCGTTACCGCTACGGCCACCTGGACCGGCCTGTGCCCGCCAATGATCTTGGCGGGTTTATGCATATTGAGCTCAACCACTCCGATCCCTCCATCCTTCCCGCAGGCTTCCGCACCGCCGAAAACGATCACCGCATTCTCGCTTGCGCCCTTAATCTTCAGCACGATGGACATGATGTCGTGCTGGTCACCAAGGACATTCCGCTTCGCGTCAAGGCTGGTGCGGTCGGCTTGCCTGCCGACGATTACCGCGCCCAGGACGTCGTTCTGACTGGGTACTCGGGAATGGTGGAAGTAGACGTCGACCCGGAGGAAATTGATCGTCTCTTCGCCAATGGGTTCCTTGAGCTCGAGCAGATCCAGGATCAGCCGCTGCACTGCGGCGTGCAGCTCAGCGCTGGTAGCCAGTCTGCGCTGGCACGGGTGAGCGCCCCGGGCGTCGTCAAGCTTGTGCGGGGCGATACGGAGGCGTTTGGCCTGAAGGGACGGTCGGCGGAGCAGCGTGTGGCGCTTGACCTGCTGTTGGATGACTCGGTAGGGATTGTGTCCCTCGGCGGCCGAGCCGGTACGGGTAAGTCGGCGCTTGCGCTGTGCGCGGGACTGGAGTCGGTGCTGGAGCGCGGACTGCATCGCCGGATTGTGGTGTTCCGTCCGCTCTACGCGGTAGGTGGTCAGAACCTTGGCTACCTGCCAGGTAGTGAGGACGAAAAGATGAACCCGTGGGCGCAGGCTGTTTACGACACCCTGGAGGGATTGGTTTCAGACAACGTGATGGATGAGATTGCCTCGCGCGACATGCTGGAGGTACTGCCACTGACACACATTCGCGGTCGTAGCCTGCATGACAGCTTCGTGATTGTCGATGAGGCACAGTCGCTGGAGCGCAACGTACTGCTGACGGTGCTGTCGCGTCTTGGTAGCAATTCCCGAGTCATCCTTACGCACGATGTGGCGCAGCGTGACAACCTGCGCGTCGGCCGCCATGACGGCGTGCAGGCGGTGATTGAAAAACTCAAGGGCAACGAGCTTTTTGCACACATCACGCTGAAGCGCTCGGAGCGCTCGAAGATTGCGGAGCTCGTTACGGGACTACTCGATTAAGAGTAAGCTTGTGAGGCAGATACGTAGGAGCTGTTCCTGCGGTTACTTTCACTCGGATCGTTCGGCACGTACCTGCCGATGAAAGGTTTGTATTCACATGGCTACTGTGACTTTTGCTGATGCCACTCGCATTTACCCTGGTGCGACGAAGCCTTCTGTGGACAAGTTCAACTTGGAAATTGCCGATGGCGAGTTCCTGGTTCTGGTGGGCCCCTCCGGTTGTGGTAAGTCCACAACACTGCGCATGCTTGCCGGTCTGGAAGAGGTCAATGAGGGCAAGATTTTCATTGGAGATCGTGATGTGACCAATGTCTCGCCCAAGGATCGCGATATTGCGATGGTCTTCCAGAACTACGCCCTGTACCCGCATATGACGGTGCGCGAGAACATGGGCTTCGCGCTCAAGATTGCTGGTGTGGACAAGGACGAGATTGACCGTCGTGTCGAAGAAGCTGCGAAGACCCTGGATCTAACTCAGTTCCTGGATCGTAAGCCTAAGGCTCTATCCGGTGGTCAGCGTCAGCGTGTGGCAATGGGGCGTGCGATTGTGCGCAAGCCGCAGGTGTTCCTGATGGACGAGCCGTTGTCGAACCTGGACGCGAAGCTGCGTGTTCAAACCCGTACTCAGATTGCGGCCATGCAGCGTCGGATGGGTGTGACCACCATGTATGTCACCCACGACCAGACTGAGGCGCTGACCATGGGCGACCGCATCGCGGTCATTAACTTCGGTGTTCTGCAGCAGGTCGGTACCCCGCGGGAACTCTACGAAACCCCGGCAAACGAATTCGTCGCGGGCTTCATTGGCTCGCCTGCGATGAACCTGGGCACGTTCAACGTCTCTAATGGTTACGCCACGTTGGGTGAGGCCAAGATTAAGCTGCCGGAAGCCACACTTGCTGCAATCGTGCCGGAGGATCAGAACCAGATTATCGTGGGCTTCCGTCCGGAGGCATTCGACCTGGTCGAGGGACCGGGCGATGACGTCATTCCGGTGCAGGTTAACTTGGTCGAGGAATTGGGCTCCGATGCATTCATGTATGGCGATCTCGTCGGTGGCGGAGCATTGAGCTCCGGATCTTCCTCTAACCCGGACGAAGAGGAACACGGTCAGGTGGTTATTCGTACCGCCCCGCGCACCGCGCCGCAGTTGGGCTCGGTAGTTTACGGCAAGATTCGTCCGGGCATGCTGCACCTGTTCTCGAAGTCGACTGGTATGCGCCTTCCGGCCTAAACTCTTTCGTTTAGATGAAATGAGTAGCTGGTAGGGCAGTGGGACAGTAAGACAGTTTTAGGAGCCACCGTGTCGGAAACTATGAAAATAGCCGCGACAACGGTGGCTTCAAAGCTTTTGCGCCTTCCTTGGCATATACCTCTGGAACAGTGGCCAGACGATTTGTTGGCCGCCCTACCTCAGGGAATTTCGCGGCACATTGTTCGATTCGTCAACTTGGATGACCGCGTCATTGCAGTGAAAGAAATTGGTGAGTTCACTGCTCATCATGAGTATCGAATGCTGCGTGACCTGGTCAGGCTCGGTGCTCCATCGGTTCGCCCGCTCGCGGTCATTACTGGCCGCAAGGATCCAGATGGCGAACCGTTAACTGCGGCACTCGTCACAGAACATCTCGAGTATTCGCTGCCGTATCGTGCAGTTTTTTCTCAACAGGTCACCCGCGAAACTGTGGTCCGCCTGATTGACTCGCTGGTAGTCCTGCTAGTTCGGTTACATCTCCTTGGTTTTTACTGGGGCGACGTGTCGCTGTCGAACACGTTGTTTCGTCGTGACGCAGACGCTTTCTCCGCCTACCTTGTCGACGCGGAAACGGGAGATTTGCAAGGCACACTCTCAGATTCCCGCAGGCTTTACGACGTTGACGTTGCCCATACCAACATCATCGGAGAGCTCATGGATCTGCAGGCCGGCGGATTCCTCGATCCTGAGTTGGACGTAATTGCGGTGGGTAGGCGCATTATTGAGCGTTATGAGGACCTGTGGCAAGAGCTGACGGGGGAAGAATCTATTGGTGTTGAGGAGCCTTGGCTTGTCGATGAGCGGATTCGCAGGCTCAACGACCTCGGTTTCGATGTTGGCGAGCTGAAAGTCACCAGTGATGGTGGCCGCGTTGTGTTCCGACCACGAGTGGTTGACGCAGGGCATCACCATAGGCAGTTAATGCGACTGACGGGGTTGGATGTTCAAGAACGGCAAGCGAGGCGGATGCTCAATAGTATGCAGACCTTTCGGTTGGCGGAAGGTCTTGAAGGGGTTCCGCTAGAGCAGGTTGCGCACCGATGGCTGCGTGAAGTTTTCGAGGCCACAATCCTGGCTGTGCCCGAGGGGCTGCGTGGAAGGCTGCAGGATGCGCAGGTTTTCCACGAGGTCTTGGAGCATCGCTGGTACATGGCAGAAAAACGCCGTGCGGATGTGCCGCTTCAAGAAGCGGTGCAGAGCTACGTAGACCGAGTGTTGCCCGGGCATCGCGACGAGTCCGTATATCTTCCGGCGAGCGATGAGGTCGAGTAGCTCTCTAGAAGCAGACTGTCGAGCGTACGATTATTTCAAAAGTGACAAGTAAACGACTCGCCAGGATATTATAAAAATATACATTCACGCCAAACAGGGGTGCTTTTGGTGGTCGGGTGGTTGTCGGGTCTGCGTGTGATTGTCGCGGCCAGGTGCTTACTTTGGTGCCGGTAGGCGGCTCTGTTCAGCGAAAACAGCTCGAATTCTAGGTGTGCTTTCGAGAGCTTTTGCTATTTTTCTCCTTTGCATTTGTTCACAGCTGGCTGAAGGTCAACCTAAATTGGTTTTGGTCAAGTAAGATTTTGGTGAGACCGAATACCCGCGTGGGTGGCGTCGAAGTTCGCATGAAAGGCTACTTCTAGCCGCAGGGCGGGATAATCCAATTAGGCCACGGCTGCTGGCAAATATTCGTCCGAATTTCTCGGAGGATGCCATTGAAGTGGCCTTTCTTCTCAAGGGAGAAAATATAGTGAAGAACTTCAAGCGCCTTTCAGCTCTGTGTGCAGCAGGCCTGATGGCAACCGCTGGTTTGGTTGCGTGCTCGAGTGATGATGCGGTTGCAGATGGTGGTGTCTACTTCCTTAACTTCAAGCCGGAGCAGGATGCCGCATATCAGAAGATTGCGAAGGCATACACTGACAAGACTGGTGTCCAGGTCAAGGTCGTTACCGCTGCTTCGAATTCCTATGAGCAAACTCTGAAGGCCGAGATTGGTAAAAAGGACGCGCCAACACTGTTCCAGGTCAATGGTCCGGCGGGCCTGCGTACTTGGCAGGAATACATGGCTGACATGTCTGACACTGAGATCGCACAAAACCTCAACGAGGGCATCGAGCCGCTGAAGGGCGAGGACGGCAAGGTATACGGCGTCCCGTTTGCAGTCGAGGGGTTTGGCTTGATCTATAACGAAGAGATCATGGACAAGTACTTCGCGCTGCCCGATGCCAAGGCCAAGAGCATCGACGAGATTAAGGCCTTCGGAAAGCTGAAGGAAGTCGCTGAGGACATGCAGGCCAAGAAGGACAAGCTGGGGATTTCCGGCACCTTCGCTTCCACCTCGCTCGCATCCGGTGAGGATTGGCGCTGGCAGACACACTTGGCCAACGGACCGGTTCATTATGAATTCGAGGACCTCGGCACCAAGGAAACCGCTGATGTGAAGTTCAAGTACAACAAGGAGTTCAAGAACCTCTTTGATCTGTACCTGAATAACTCCACTGTCGAAAAGACTCTGGCCCCGTCGAAGGCTGTGTCCGACTCGATGGCTGAATTCGCTCAGGGCAAGGCCGCTATGGTTCAGAATGGCAACTGGGCATGGTCCCAGATCAACGATGTCTCCGGCAACGTGGTCAAGCAGGACAAGATTAAGTTCATGCCTATGTACATGGGCCTGAAGGACGAGGATAAGACCGGCATCTCGGTTGGTACTGAGAACTACCTGACGGTCAACTCTAAGGCTTCGGAGGCTTCCCAAAAGGCAACGAAGGACTTCGTCAATTGGCTGTTCAACACCGATGAGGGCAAGAAGTACGTCGTCGAGGATCTTGGATTCATCGCTCCGTTCCAGAACTTCACTGAAGCCGACACTCCGAATGACCCGCTGGCCAAGGAAGTGGCCGCAGCAATTGAGAACGAGGACCTGACCACCATCCCGTGGGACTTCCAGTACTTCCCGTCTCAGCAGTTCAAGGATGATTTTGGCGCAGCGCTGGCGCAGTACGCTTCCGGAAAGATGCCGTGGGACAAGGTTGTCGAGACTTTCGCCGACAGCTGGAATGCGGAATCTCCGAACAATTAAATACCAGCAAATCAATGGTGATCCATTCCATCGGTGAGTGTGAAGCGAAAGCTTCTCGCGCATGAACAACCGACGGAATGAGTTCATCCAATGGCAAGGCGGAGCTCGGGGCTCGGTGACCTGTTAAACCGGTCTCGAGGCACCGGGCTCCGCCTTTAGCTTTAGGAGCGGTGTTGTAGATGCAAGCAACATTGAAAAAGTATTTCCCAATTTTCGTGCTACCCACGCTGATTGCCTTCGCAATCGCGTTCCTGGTGCCGTTCGTTATCGGTTTCTTCCTATCATTTACTGACTTCACAACCATCACTAATGCGCAGTGGGTTGGTATCGAGAACTACCAGAAGGCATTTAGTGAGCGCGAGGGCTTCGTCGCTTCCTTCGGATTCACTCTCATGGTGGTTGTTGTTTCCATCATTACTGTGAACTTGTTCGCGTTCTGGATCGCATGGATTCTGACGCGCAAGCTGAAGGGCACGAACTTCTTCCGCACAGTCTTCTTCATGCCGAACCTTATCGGTGGCATCGTGCTCGGTTACACCTGGCAGTCGATGATTAACGCCGTGCTGGCATCGTACGGTACGACGATTGTGTCCGACTGGAAGTTCGGTTACGCCGGTCTGATCATCCTCATCAACTGGCAGCTGGTCGGTTACATGATGATTATCTATATTGCCGGTCTGCAGAATGTCCCACCGGAGCTCATCGAAGCTGCGGAGATTGATGGCGCCGGACGCTGGGAGATTCTGCGGCACGTTACTATCCCGATGGTCATGCCATCGATTACCATTTGCCTCTTCTTGACCCTGTCGAACACTTTCAAACTCTTCGACCAAAACTTGGCCCTGACCAATGGTGCGCCGGGTTCAGAGACAGAAATGGTTGCTCTGAACATCGTCAACACCATGTTCAACCGAATTGGTGTGGAGGGCGTTGGTCAAGCCAAGGCAGTAATTTTCGTCGTCGTGGTCGTAGCGATCGCGATGCTGCAGCTGCGTGCTACTCGCAGCAAGGAAGTGGAGGCATAAATGTCTGTCGACGCTGCAATGACCACTGAAACGGCCACCAAGCTCCCCAAGGCCAAGCCCGCTAAGCAGGACGAGGCCAAGGTGGGAGGCGTATCTAAGGTCATCATCTACGCGATTCTGGTGTTTTTGACCGTCGTGTTCTTGGGGCCAATCGCGTTCATTATCTTCAACTCGTTCAAGTCCAAGTTCGCAATTTCAGATAATCCCTTCCAGCTGCCACTAGGTGACATGTGGGTCGGGTTCGAAAACTACGCCGTCGGCCTGATGAAGGAGGGCTTCGGCTGGGCGATCGTGTGGTCCTTTGTCATCACGATCCTCTCGGTTATTGCGATTGTGTTCTTCTCTGCGATGACGGCTTACTACATCACGCGAGTGAAGACGTGGTGGACCTCGCTGCTGTATTACCTGTTTGTGTTCTCGATGGTCATCCCGTTCCAGATGGTGATGTTCCCGACCGTCAAGATCGCCGACATGCTGCATTTGAACAACCCAATCGGCATTGTGGTTCTCTACTTGGGCTTTGGCTCCGGCCTGTCGGTATTCATGTTTGCCGGCTTCATCAAGTCCATCCCGATTGACATCGAGGAAGCCGCGATGATTGATGGCGCATCTCCGATGCAGAACTACTTCCGCATCGTTTTGCCCATGCTCAAGCCGACTGCAGTGACAGTCGCCATTCTGAACGCAATGTGGGTTTGGAACGACTACCTGCTGCCGTACCTGGTCATCGGCCTGTCCACTAAGTACAAGACCATCCCGGTTGTCGTGCAGAGCTTCGTTGGCTCCAACGGTAACCGTGACCTTGGCGCGATGATGGCAATGCTGGTGCTCGCAATCATTCCGATTGTGATCTTCTACGTCGCCACCCAGAAGCACATTATCGAGGGTGTTGCTGCGGGTGCCGTTAAGGGATAGTCGCCTAAGCGTTAGCGCATAGGGCACCAAGCACCGTGTTTTACGAAAGCGAAAGCCTCAACCGCGTAGGTTGAGGCTTTCGTCTGTTAATCAGCCTTTATTAGGATATGAACCCGTGGATAGATTTTTCAGCACCGATACAAAGTTCTACGCAGCCTGGTCGCTGTTAGCAGACCTTGTAATCATCAACCTGCTGATGATCGTCGCATCCATCCCGATAGTCACTGCAGGCGCCGCAACTCGCGCTGGAGTAGTAGTCGCTCGCGATATGGTCCGGGACGAAGGCTCGAGGCCCGTCCGGCGCTTCTTGCGCGCACTGTTGGACAATTGGCGCACACCAACCGTGTGGTGGCTATTCACCGTGGTTCTCGCCGGTGCCATTGGCTATGAGTTTTACGTTATTTCCCGCGCGGACCTCGGCACTGTCGGCCTAGTCTTCGCCGCAGGAGTTACCTCCGGGGCGCTAATACTGCTGGGAATTACCGCGTGGGTCTACTCGCTGTGCTCGCTTTCCGACGGTCACTCGTCGCTCCGCCGAACCCTGGCAACGGCCACCAGCATGACCGTCAAAAACCTGCCGCGGACTGCGCTCGCAGTTTTGGCGCTTCTCATCGTGCCCGCGGCCATATTCTTTTTCCCGGCGAAGATCTACGCGATTGCTACCTATGTCTTCCTTATCGGGTACGCGTTGAGTTGGTACTTGGTGATGCTGGCGCTTGAGCCCGTTCTGCCAGACAATGCTGGGTAGGTTCTCCCACTGGCCCCACTGGCTGCACTGGCACTGACTTAATCGGCGCCAGCTCGAACACCAGGCTGTTGACAATTCTTAGCCCGCGTACTCTTTCACAGGGGGAAAATCCTCCGCCTCGACCATCTCCAGCAGTTTTTCGCGACGGACAAAAGCGGAGCATGCGCCGACCGCCTGTACAGCTGCTGCGCCTGCTGCGGTGGCCAGGGGGACGGCGTCGTAAAGCGAGGTGCCCTTAGCCAGTTCCGCGGTGAGCGTGCCGACGAACGCATCACCGGAGCCAGTGCCGTCGACAATCTTCTCCTCTGGCAGCTTGAGCGCGGGGTGCTCGTAGATTGTCGGCTCGTCATCGAGACCGTCGGAGTGCTGTGCGAAGAGACAGCCGTGGTCGCCGCGGAGCATGACGACGCTGGGGCAGTACTGCAGAAGCGCCTCGAGCTGTGCGCGGTAGTCGGTAGCGCGGATGCCCTCGGCGATGTCCAGGCGACGGATTGTTTCCCAGGCGCCCTTCATGTTGACGATCAGCGGATCTGCATGGTCAATCAGGGCAGGTGTAACGGTTACGACCGGATTGAGGTTCAGCACCAGTCGCGCGCTGTACATGGATGCGACGGACGCGATGGCCTCAGTTGCTTCCGGGAGGAGCTCGCCCTGTGCGAGCACGACATCCGCTGATGCGAACTCGTCGACGAAATCGGTGGGGTCGGTTAGCGCATCGGCACCGCGCTGGACAAAAATCACCGGGCGACCCTTGCGGTTCGTTGCGACGAAAGCGCTGCCGGTCGGCAAATCCCAGGAAGTCTGAATGGAGTGGACATCTACGCCGTGTGCGTTGAGTTCCTCGACCACGAAATCCGCGGCACGATCCTCACCAACCGTACCGGCCATAATCGCACGGACACCGTCATAAGCGATAGCAACGGCCTGGTTGGCGCCCTTGCCGCCCAGCATATTCGTGCCGTCATCAACGATGAGCGTGCCACCTTCTGCGGGTACGCTATCGACCTGTACCAGGGTATCTAGGTGGATAGATCCACATACAACAACTGTTGGATTCTCATTCAGGTCAGGAATCGGCTGCATAAAAATATAGGATAGTCGGGAATTCAAATCCGTGTTGGCGGCCCGAGTTTACAGCCGTCAGAGCCCGCGAATCGATGCCCTACAATCGATGGCTATGGCAAAACTGTACTTCCGCTACGGAACCATGAACAGCGGAAAATCCATCGAGGTCCTCCGCGTCGCCCACAACTACCGCGAGCGCGATATGCGGCCGTTGATCGCCAAGCCGGCCGTGGATACTTTGGCTGACGGCGACGTGCACTCCCGCATCGGCATCGCGGAACGCGCACACCTCATCCACGATGGCGATGACCTCTCCTCGCTTGCCGACGGCTACGATTGTCTAATCATCGATGAGGCACAGTTTCTTACCCCTGACCAGGTCGATCAGTTGCTGGGAATTACCCTTCGCGGTACTCCGGTGCTCTGCTACGGTCTGCGTACCGACTTTCGCACGCATGCCTTCCCAGGCTCCCAGCGCTTGCTCGAAGTTGCCCACACCATTGAGGAAATTAAGACAATTTGCACCTGTGGGCAGAAGGCCATCTTTACTGCACGGTTGAATCCGGACGGCAGCATTATCCTCGACGGCGAAACCGTGGAAATTGAGGCACTCGAAGCGCCGAAGTACATCTCCCTGTGCGCCAGCTGTTACAACCGGATGTCGGGGAAGTGGGCGTGAGCTGCCTAGGGTAGTCCCGGGAGCTAGGAGTGGGACAAGAAAACGGGCGAAGAGGAAAAGGGACAAAAAGGGAATAGCCCCGGCAGTCGATGAACTAGCCCCCTTGACCTCCAACCCTGCCCAAAGACCGAACGCTTCGGGTGTTACTCGAAACTCACCATGGTGTCGTCAAATACGTGCTCTAAACACAAAGCGCCTACACGGGGCTTGACCTCTACGGACACCTGATCTTCTTCAGTCACACCGCGATGTCCTCGGCGGTACCGGCTGTCCACCGCTCATGGCTGTGGGTGCCTCGGAATCACCGACGTACTTACAGACGCGTTACTAGTTAGGTTAGGATAGCCTTATATAAAACAAGAGTGGTTGTCTACTGAGGAGGTAACGCAGTGTCGGACGCGACTGACGAACCCACCACGGCGCCCAAGGAGCCGACAAGTCAGCCGACGGAGGATAGTGCGAACACGGAGAAACCCGCCTGGCGCATTCTCCGCCCGGTGTCCGCCCCCATCGCCGTCGCCCTTTTGCTGCAGGTGCTCGGGAGCTTGGCCAGTGCCATTCCACTGCTGGCGTTGGTCCGGATCGTCAATGAACTACTCCTGGGCACTGACAAGGTGTGGCCAGCAGTATGGTGGTTCATCGGTGGACTCGGTGGCGCACTCGCCCTGGGGTCGCTGGCGCTGCTCATCACCCATCTGGTCGACCTGCGGCTACAGGCCGAGTTGCGCGTGCAACTGGCCGACAAGCTGAGCCGACTCCCACTGGGATGGTTCGATCAGAGCTCCTCCGGACGCGTCCGCCGCATAATCCAAGACGATGTCGCGAGCCTCCACCACCTTGTCGCCCACGCGCTGGTCGAGATCACCGCGGCGGTTCTGACACCGGTGGTCGGCGTCATCGTCGCACTGACCATCGACTGGCGACTCGGGCTGTGCTGCGTGATCAGTCCGGTGGCCTACATGGTCCTGTTCTCCGTGCTCGCGCCCGGAGACATGCGCTCTGTCATGGCCCGGATTGCCGAGTCGCTCTCCGAGGTCTCCGCCGCGGTAATCGAGTTCGTCGATGGGATCGCAGTGCTGCGCGTGTTCGGGGCTGAGGAGACTGGCTCGGCGCGCTTCACCAGGGCGTCAGACGACTTCACCTCGGAGTTCCGCACGCTTGTCACACCCCAGATGCGTGCCCACGCCATCGCTCTCACGGCCCTGGGGTTGCCGGTCGTCGCGCTGACTGTCGTCGTTCCCGGTGCTGCCATGGTCGCCGCCGGGTGGAGCGATGTCGCCGACGTCGTCGTGGTCACCATGATCGCTCTGTCGCTGCCCGCCACGCTGCTCACGGTCGGGGCCGGGCAACAACACATCAACGACGGGCTAGAAGCCGCCGGACGACTCATCACCCTTCTCGACGAGCCCGAACTCCTCGTGGCTGAACATCCCCTCGAGCCCGCCGGGACCGATGTCTCGATCGAGAACGTGACCTTCGGGTACGCGCCAGATGAGCCGGTGCTGCATGGGGTGTCGCTCACCGCACGAGAAGGATCGGTCACCGCGTTGGTCGGGGCCTCTGGCTCGGGCAAATCGACCCTCGCATCTCTCATCGCCCGCTTCCGTGACGTTGACGCCGGTGCGATCCGGATCGGCAACGTCGACGTGCGCGACATCGACCCGCACGTGCTCCATCAACACGTCGGCATCCTGCTGCAAAGCCCGAGCCTGCCTTCCATGAGCATCCGCGACAACATCGCGCTCGGGCGTCCGGGCGCGACCGACGAGGACATCCAGCACGCCGCCTCCCTAGCGGCGATCGACGCGCGGATCCGCGAACTACCCCGCGGATACGGCAGCGTTGTCGGAGAAGACGCTCGGCTCTCCGGCGGTGAGACCCAGCGCGTGGCCATCGCGCGGGCCATCCTCGCCGACCCTCACGTGCTCATACTCGACGAGGCCACCTCCGCGATCGACCCCGAGAATGAGGCCGCGATCGGGCAGGCCCTCGCCGAACTGACCCGGGGACGCACGGTCATCATGATCGCCCACCGCCTTGGCACGATCACCCACGCAGACCAGATCGTCGTCCTCGACCAAGGGCGAATCGTCGAACAAGGCGAACACGAATCCCTGCTCGCCGCCGATGGGCAGTACGCCGCGCTATGGCGCAACCAGGCCGCCGTCACGGGAGGTGCTCGATGATCACGCAGATTGAACGGATCGCTGGACAAGAAGGACGCTCAACACTCCAGCGATTCACAGCAGTGGCTGTGGCGGCCGGAGTCGCACAGGGACTGTCACTGGCATGTCTGGTCCCAGTACTGGCCCACCTGGCCCAGGAGACTTTCAGCTCGACGCTCTGGTGGTTGATCGCAATGGTGGTTTGCGCCGGCGTCCATGCCCTACTCACGGTGTGGGTCACGCGCGGGAGCGTCGATTTGACCATGTCTCTGATGTCGTCGATGCATCGCCAACTGGCGCGGCAGCTCATGCGTCTGCCGATGGGGTGGTTCGATGGCGGGTCCGCAGCCAACGCCTCACGGCTCTCGGTCCGCGGCACAATGTTCGTCGCCACCGCGATCGGCGACGTGCTTGCTCCGCTCATCGGTTACGTGGCGACTCCGTTGACTCTAGTGCTCGTGACCTTCTTCCTTGACTGGCGGCTGGGACTCTCGCTCGCCGTCGGGGTCCCGCTCGTGTACGCCTCGACTGTGCTGGCTCGCTCCTGGAGTGCCCGGGCCGACGCCCGACTCACCACCGCGGAACACCGCACGGATGCCGCGCTGCTCGACCTGGCCAAGCACCAGACGGCGCTGCGCGGGGCGCGAGTGGCAGGTTCTGGCTATGCACCCCTGGCATCTTCACTTGACCGACAACGTCGCCTCGGTATGTCGGCCCAGCTGGCCTCCGCCGCATCGATGATTGTCCAGAGTGTCGTGGTACAGACGGTCTTTGGCGCTGTGGTCACCGTGGCCGTATGGCGCAGTCTCGGCGGTGTGGACCCGCTCGTGATGATCGGTCTTATCCTGATCGTCACCCAGGTAATGGGCCCCCTCCGCACACTTTCTGAACTCGGCACGGCGCTGCGCCGCATGGATCGTGAACTCGACCAGGTGGTCAATTTGCTAGACGAGCCGGGGCTACCGGAACCCGAGCAGCCAGTCCCAGCACCGACGCATCCGCCGGAGATTGCGATTGACGCAGTGCGCTTCGGCTACGGAGACGCGATGGTGTTTGATGATCTCAATCTGACTGTTGCGCCGGGATCAGTTACTGCCATCGTCGGGCCATCCGGGTCGGGCAAGACCACGCTCACTCGCTTGATCGCCCGCTTCCATGACGTGGACGCAGGGGCCGTGCGGCTCGACGGCGTGGATGTTCGCGACATGGCCAGTGCCGATGTCCTCGGGGCAACGTCGTTGGTGTTCCAGGACGTCTATCTCCTTGACGACACCCTGCGCGCGAACGTGTTGCTCGGTCGTCCAGAAGCCACGGACGCCGAGGTGAACGCCGCCGCGAAAATAGCTCGGGTCGACGAGATCGTCGATCGCTTGCCACAAGGGTGGGCGACCCGCGTCGGTGAAGGTGGCAGACTGCTCTCGGGCGGCGAGCGGCAGCGTGTGTCAGTGGCCCGCGCTGTGTTGAAGCGAGCGCCTGTGTTACTGCTGGATGAGGCGACCTCATCGCTCGACGCGTCCGCCGCCGTGGCTGTGCAGGAGGCACTGCGCGAACTCAGCGGATTGGCGACAGTGCTAGTAATCGCGCATCAGGAGCACACGTTGGCGGCTGCCGATCAGGTCGTTATGTTGGACGGCGGGCGCGTGGCCGCAGCGGGGACGCATGAGGATTTGCTAGATTCGTCGCCGGCCTATGCCCGGCTGTGGGCTCGATAGTGATAGCTAACTCGGTAACCCAAGTCAGGCGTGCCGAACGCCCGCAATGGGGGACCGAGCGGTCTTCCAGGGCTCGACACATCATCGACCCAACGGCCAACTACCAAAAGAAAACCAACATAGAGGACTTCGCCCCACGCCGCTCACCACCCACCTGCCGGAGTAACCCCACCGCCTAAAAGTGTCAACAATGTCATGAGACACCTTGGCAAGCAGGTTGCGAGACAGCAGCCCCCAAAATCGGCGCTGGGAAGCGGAAACGTCCCACAGCACACTGTCAAGAATGCTGCGAGACTTCACATCGTGCCCCCAGCAGGGCTCGAACCTGCGACAAAAGGATTATGAGTCCTCTGCTCTAACCGACTGAGCTATAGGGGCAAGGATTGGGCACTATGAAGTGACAATTAAGCACTATGAACCAATGCCCAAAACCTCATAGCATCATAGCAATCTGCCACCGTGCGGTGATAAAAGCCCTATAGCCAGCGACTCTGGGAGCAGTTACACAGGCCCAATGAATCTGTCCCTCGTTCTCAATGACCTCCTCTCCCGGGCGGGATGAAGCAAGCTGCCTCCCCATCCTCAACGAACCAAAGCCCCCGCAAAGTTACGACTTTCGGTTGATGAATCAGTGCTTGGACACTTCTAGCATTAATCCTATGAGTACAAAACCTCCCTTGAGCAGCGCCGACGTCTCAGCCGACGCACAAGCCGGTGCCACAGCGAAAGCGAAGGGCACCCCCGTCATGGCAATCGCCAACGAGGATCAGATCGCTGAGTTCGCGGCCTCACCACAGCGATGGTGGGGGTTGCTCGTGCTCGCGGTTGGCCTCGGCATGATCGTCCTGGACGGCACCATCGTCGGTGTTTCATTGCCGACCATCATTTCGGAGCTGAGTCTCGACATCGTGGGCGCGCAGTGGATCACCACAATCTACTCCGTCGTTTTCGCCGCACTACTCCTGACCTCTGGCCGCGCTGGCGACCGCTTCGGCCGTCGAACGCTTTTTCTCGTCGGTCTGGTCATCTTCACGGTCGGCTCCGTCGTGGCCGCACTTTCCACAGCCTTGGCGCCACTGGTCATTGCCCGCGTCATCCAAGGCATTGGCGGCGCGTGCATTCTGCCATCAACACTGTCCAGCGTGAACGCACTATTCCGTGATAAAGATCGTGCCACCGCATTCGGCATCTGGGGTGCGGTCATGTCTGGTGCTGCAGCAGTCGGCCCACTCCTGGGTGGCGTGCTTACGCAGTTTGCTGGTTGGGAAGCTATCTTCTGGGTCAACGTGCCTATCGCCGTCGTGCTTTTTGTCCTTGCGCTGCGCTGGGTGCCGAACACCGCAGGCGATACCAATGGCGCGGGTCGCTTCGATGTTCTTGGCCTGGTGTTGTCTGGAATTGGCTTTGGTGCCGTGGTCTTCGGCATCATTCAAGGCGCCAAGATAGGGTTTGCTTTTCCCTCCGCACCCGTCGTCACGCTCTTGGTTGGTGCGGTGGTGCTTGTCGCTTTCGTGCTGTGGGAAAACCGTCGTCGGAAGAACGCGGATTCTGCGCTGTTGGACGTGTCGATGTTCTCCTACGCCACGTTTAGCTGGGGGAATACCACGGCGATGCTCGTCGCGGTGGGTGAGTTCGCGCTGGTCTTCGTGCTGCCGCTCTACTTGGTGTCGGCGATTGGCTTATCGACGATCGCAACCGGCCTGGTCCTGGCAGCAATGGCTCTCGGTGCGTTCTTCGCAGGTGCCATGGCGCGTCATCTGGCAGCTCGGATTACCCCGGCCGGTGTGGTGATTGTGGGCCTTGGTCTCGAGGTCTTTGGTTCGCTGCAGTTGGCGGCCGAAGAGCGCGTTGACCTGCCGCTGTGGCTGGTTGTGTTTGCATTGATTGTCTACGGTCTGGGTCTTGGTCTGGCATCGGCGCAGCTGACCTCGTTGGTGCTTGGTGATATTCCGGTGCGGCTGTCGGGGCAGGCATCGGCAACGCAGTCGACGATTCGGCAGATTGGTTCGGCGCTCGGTGCTGCGCTCGGTGGTATGGCGCTGACGATTGGGCTGGATCGTGAGATCGCGAAGCTGTCGCCGGGCCTGGAGCAGATGGGGCAGGGGCTGAAGGATTCCGCTGGCTCGATGCTGATTGGTCTGCGTGCGCAGGGTGCTCCCGACGGTGTGTTGGTGCCGCTGACAAATGCGTTTGCACATGCCACGCAGTTTGCGCTGTATTCCGCTGTCGGCGCGTTGACTATTGGCTTCCTCTGCTCGCTGAAGGTACTGCAGTTGCGCAGGCAGGCTGAGAAGTCGAATTAGCGATGTGGAATATTCGGGTGAGGGGCCGTGTTGGAAATTGGTGTCACAACATCAATCGTGGCAGTCTTATCGTTTGTCTCTTAACCGGACTTGCTAGATAGAAATGACCAACATGAAAATGCTCACAAAGCGGCGTTGGCTCGATTACGGCCGAATCTCCACTTCCTCCTGTCGCTAAACACTTCGGGGCTTCCGCCTCGCTGCGCCTGTCTCTTCGAGGCTGAGCTCAGCGGCCTCGGATCCCGTCGCGCGCATTTGTCAGACGGCATAAGGCGCGGCACAAGTGTTTTCAGAGAAATAAAACTCCAGGAGGAAAAGTGAATAAATTTAAATGGGCGACCGGCTTCGGTGCCCAAGTTGTCTATGGCCTGATTATTGGTCTCATTTTGGGCTTCATGGCCCGCAGTACTGGCGATGACTCCTCGCTGCGCACAGCGCTGGACGAGGTCGGCAGTACCTACGTCACGCTGTTGAAGCTGCTCATTCCGCCGCTGGTGGTCACCGCAGTCGTGGTGTCGATTGCCAACCTGCGCCAGGTCGCAGGCGCAGCCAAGCTGGCTGTTTCGACGCTTATTTGGTTCGCCATAACATCCTTTGTATCGGTGGTTATTGCCATTGGCCTGGGCTTGCTTATCAAGCCGGGCGTTAACTCCGGCGTCGATGCCTCGGCTGCACAGGAACCGGATTCTGTGGGGTCGTGGTGGGGATTCCTGCAGAGCATTGTCCCGCAGAACTTCCTCGGCCTTGGTGTGAAGATCAGCGAATCTGACGGTGCTGTATCCGGCTCGCTGAACTTCAACGTCCTGCAGCTGCTGGTCATCGCGATTGTCTTCGGTATTGCCGCAGTAAAGGTCGGCCCGAAGGCTGAACCGTTCATCGAGTTCTCCGGCTCTCTTTTGACCATCGTGCAGAAGGTGCTGTGGTGGGTTATCCGTCTGGCACCAATCGGTACTGCGGCTCTGATCGGTCATGCTGTCGCTGAGTACGGTTGGGAAGCACTTGGCAGCCTGGGCAAGTTCGCCATTGCCATCTACATTGGCCTGTTCCTGGTTATCGCAGTTGTGTACCCAGTTGTGCTGAAGATTCATGGCATTAGCCCAATCGACTTCCTCCGTCGCGTCTGGCCAGTGACCTCGCTCGGCTTCTTTACTCGTTCGTCGATGGGCGTCATGCCGGTCACTGAGCGCGTTGTCTCGCGTCGTCTGGCAGTGCCGGATGAGTACGCCTCTTTCGCAGTGCCGCTGGGTGCTACCACGAAGATGGATGGTTGCGCTGCCATTTACCCGGCTATCGCAGCTATCTTCGTGTCGCAGTTCTACGGGGTACCGCTGGACTTCACGGACTACCTGCTCATCATCTTCGTCTCCGTTATCGGTTCGGCTGCAACTGCTGGCACCACCGGCGCTACCGTCATGCTGACCCTGACTCTGTCGACTCTCGGCTTGCCACTTGCCGGCGTCGGCCTCCTGCTGGCTGTTGAGCCGATTGTGGATATGGGACGCACCGCGGTGAACGTCACTGGCCAGGCCGTGGTCCCATTGGTCGTCGCAAAGCGTGCGGGAATCTGGGACAAGGACGAGTGGGACGCCAGCGCCAACGCCGACCTGTCGCCAGCCGACGAGTCTGCAGACGCGCCTGCTGAGAAGTCCGAGTCCGCCGAAAAATCCGAGTCCGCCACGCTTGCGTAGTCTTGAGGACATGACTTCTTGGAAGCCCTCTGTTCTTGCGCAAGTTGATCAGTGGCCAGTTGACACGGTCGCGGCTGCCGTGCGTGCCGACGATGGCAGTTGGCATACCCACGGTGATAGCGGTCGCGTTTTTGAGCTCGCTAGCGTGACCAAGTTACTGGCCGCTGTGGGCATGCTTGTGGCCGTCGAGGAGGGCGCGGTGGAGCTCGACCAAGAGCTCACGCCACCCGGTCACGGCGCGACTGTGCGTCACCTTCTGGCGCACGCCGGCGGGGTGAGGTTTGCCAGCCGTGAGCTGGAAAAAGAACCAGGGGAGCGGCGCATTTACTCCTCCGCGGGCTTTGAAATCATCGCCGATGCCATCGCTGCGGAGGCAGACATGCCGTTTAGTGAATACCTGCGCCAGGCCGTGTTTGAGCCGCTGGGGATGTCAGATTCCGTGCTGGATGGATCGGCAGGGCATGGCGCGCGTAGCAGCGTCGCTAATCTCATGGCCTTCGTCGATGAGATTCTCGCCCCGACTCTTCTGCATCCCGATACCGTGACTGAGGCGTTGACGGTGCAGTTCCCGGGGCTGAATGGTGTTGTGCCTGGCTATGGTATGCAACGTCCGGCCGATTGGGGCCTGGGCTTTGAAATCTTCGGGCACCCCGATTCCAAGCAGGGGCTGTGGTTTGGTGCCTCGATGCCCAAGGATGTCGCAGGCCATTTTGGGCAAGCGGGCACATTCCTGTGGCTGCATCGTCCAACCGGACGGGCGGCAATCGCGCTGACCGACCGAGATTTCGGCGAGTGGGCAAAGCCTCTATGGGCCGACTTCAACGACGAACTCTGGAGTGAGCTGGAAGAACACGCTGAGGATTAAGGGGATGTGGAGTAAGCCGGCGTCGCTTGCGGCGCCGATTTTTCGTCTCAGCGTTAAATCACATCTGGGGGATTAAGGACAACTTGAGGGTTGCCAGCAGCCGTCTCGGAAATAACAATCATAAACACGTGCAACGCAAACCTCAGAAGTGTTGTTTTACCGCAGTGCTTTTTTCTGCAGTGTGGCAAGTGTCGTTGGATGAGTTCGTAGGGGAAGACGAATCTCGTCTTACACCAATTGAC
This sequence comes from Corynebacterium sp. MSK012, assembly GCF_030232435.1. Taxonomy (NCBI): domain Bacteria; kingdom Bacillati; phylum Actinomycetota; class Actinomycetes; order Mycobacteriales; family Corynebacteriaceae; genus Corynebacterium; species Corynebacterium sp. MSK012. Next base: position 62,342 of record NZ_JASPJU010000003.1, on the reverse strand, counting down.
CGCAACTTTTCCGAGGACCTTCGTCTATGCGCACCCAACTTTCAGGCGTTCTGTGGATTCACAGCATGCCAGGGCCGCTGCAACCACACATCACGTGGGCGCTGGCCCGACTCAGCATGCCCGATGGCACGAAGCCACGCCGGGATATTTGGCGTGCGACCGACCAGGATGCCACTTTGTGCGCCGAGGTGCCTTTCACTGCAAGTGCTGACACCATCGCCACACTGGTGGACAACCTGGCTAGGTGGCCCCGCCTCTATTTCGAGCTGGCGCAAGACCCAGCCGTGGATGATGACGGCTCCGCCATCGATGGCATGCGCTACTGTCATACCCCGCAGCTGGGGACTTTCGCCGGACAGACCGATGCCGCCGGAAACATCGTGGTCAACGAGGATGCGCTGCGTTCCATCATGGCACGCGGCGGCGACATCGCAGGCGCCCTCGACGCGGCCATCGGCGGGCCGTGGGATCGCGTGTTAGAGCCGATGCGCATGATGACGGCAGGCTACGCCCCCGAAGAGTGCTTTACGACGTCCACCCCTGCCGGACCCGACAGTGCCAGCGGCAACTCGACCGCTGGCAACGCAGACCTCGGCGGGGTAGAGGCAGCTAACGTGCTGCAGCTCTACCCGCGCCGGGCGGCGATGTAGTCAACTACATCGCCAAGGGTCTTAAACGAGGGAATGTCCTCGTCCTCAATGCGGACTCCCAGCCCTTCCTCACAGCGGACGGCCAACTCTACGACGCTCAAGCGGTCAAAGCCGTAGTCGGTCAGCGGAGTGGGGAGCTCTAGGGACTCCACCTCGTCGTTAGCCATCTTTTTGACGATTGCCGCGACCTCTCCGTGAAGACCTGCGGGCAGGTCAGCGTCGGCGGAACCCTTCTTCGAGCCCGCGTTCGCTGCATTGAGAGAGGCATCGTCAGCGTCACCGGCTCCGGTGACCTGTGTGCCCAATAGGGCGCTGAGCTGATCTCCAAGGCTAGAGGTCATTATTCAGCGTCCTGAGTGGTTGCGGTTGGGTCGGTAATCTGCAGCTCTTCGGCTGCTTCCTGGGCGACACTCTTGTCGAGCTTGCCAGCGCGTGCCAGTGCGGCCAGGGCCGCAACAGCGACTGACTCGCCGTCGGAGTTGAAGTAGCGGCGAGCGGCCGGACGGGTATCCGAGAAGCCGTAGCCATCGGTGCCGAGGACGGTGTAGTCACCTGGAACCCACTTGCGAATCTGCTCCGGGACCGCACGCTGGAAGTCAGTCACTGCGATGAATGGCCCATCGGTGTCGGACAGCTGGCGGGTTACGAAGGCGTCTTCGACCTCTTCAGCCGGGTTGTGCAGACGCTCAGTGTCACGCTCGTGTCCATCGCGAGCCAGCTCATTCCACGAGGTCACCGAGTAAATCGAGGAAGCCACGCCGTAGTCTTCCAGGATGTCTGCGGCACGCAGCGCCTCCTGCATGCCAATGCCGGAAGCCAGCAGGTTGACATGCTTGTCGCCCTCGGCCTTGCGGAAGCGGTAGATACCGCCAAGCAGCCCCTCGACATCGAGATCTTCTGGGACAGCCGGCTGCGAAGTCGGCTCATTGTAGATAGTCAGGTAGTAAATGACATCTTCGCCGCGCTCCGGGCCGTACATGCGGTCAATGCCATCGCAGACGATGTAGGCAATCTCGTAGGCGAATGCCGGGTCGAAGGAGACCACCGACGGGTTCGTAGCCGCCAGCAACTGGGAGTGACCGTCCATGTGCTGCAGGCCTTCACCTGTCAGCGTCGTGCGGCCAGCTGTCGCCCCGAGCAGGAAGCCGCGGGACATTTGGTCACCAGCGGCCCAAATGGAGTCAGCCGTGCGCTGGAAACCGAACATCGAGTAGAAGATGTAGAGCGGAATCATGGCCACGCCATGGGTGGCGTACGCCGAGCCGACAGCGGTAAACGACCCCACAGAGCCCGCCTCGGAAATGCCCTCGTGCAGAATCTGACCGTCCTTCGCTTCCTTGTAGGACAGCATCAGTTCATGGTCGACCGGAGTGTAGTTCTGGCCGTGCGGGTTGTAGATCTTCAGCGTCGGGAACCAGGAGTCCATGCCGAAGGTGCGGGCCTCATCAGGGATGATAGGCACGAAGCGGTCCTTGAGATCCTTATCGCGCATCAGGTCCCTGAAAACACGCACCGTCGCCATAGTGGTGGCAACCTTTTGCTTACCTGATCCCTTGAGGAGGTTTTTCAGGGTTTCCGGCTTTGGCGTTGTCAGTGGTTCGTAGCTAGTGCGACGCTCCGGCACGAAACCGCCGAGTTCCTTGCGGCGCTCCAGCATGTACTGCACTTCCTCGGACTCTGGGCCCGGGTTGTAGTACGGCGGCAGGTAGGGATCCTTCTCCAGCTCCTCGTCGGAGATCGGAATGCGCTGGTTATCGCGGAAAAGCTTCAGATCATCGAGCGTCAGCTTCTTCATCTGGTGGGTCGCGTTGCGGCCCTCGAAGTTATGGCCGAGGCCATAGCCCTTAACCGTGTGCGCCAGAATGACGGTCGGCTGATCCTTGGTCTCCAAGGCTTTCTTGTAGGCAGCGTAAATCTTGCGGTAGTCGTGGCCACCGCGACGGAGGTTCCAAATCTCCTCGTCGGTCATGTCCTCGACCAGCTTGGCAGTGCGCGGGTCACGGCCGAAGAAGTGCTCGCGCACCCAAGCGCCGTTGTTAGCCTTCAGCGTCTGGTAGTCGCCATCGCAGAACTTATTCATCAGGTCGACTAGTGCGCCGTCCTTGTCCTTAGCGAAGAGCTCGTCCCACTCGCGGCCCCAAACGACCTTGATGACATTCCAACCAGCGCCGCGGAAGAACGACTCCAGCTCCTGGATGATGCTGGTGTTGCCGCGCACCGGACCGTCGAGGCGTTGCAGGTTACAGTTAATGACGAATGTCAGGTTATCCAGGTTGTTCAGCGCCGCATGCTGAATGGCGCCACGAGATTCCGGCTCGTCCATTTCGCCGTCACCGAGGAAGGCCCAAACGTGCTGCTGGGAGGTGTCCTTGATGCCGCGGTCATGCAGGTAGCGGTTGAAGCGTGCCTGGTAGATGGCGTTGAGCGGACCAAGGCCCATGGACACCGTCGGGAACTCCCAGAATTCTGGCATGCCATGCGGGTGCGGGTAGGAGGGAAGGCCATTGCCCTCGCCGAGGGAGACTTCCTGACGGAAACCGTCGAGGTCCTCTTCGGTCAGACGCCCCTCTAGGAATGCGCGGGCGTACATACCCGGCGAAGCGTGGCCCTGGAAGAAGACGTGGTCACCGCCGCCTGGGTGGTCTTTGCCGCGGAAGAAGTGGTTAAAGCCGACCTCGTAAAGCGGTGCGGCGCCCGCATAGGTAGAGATATGTCCGCCCACGCCGATACCCGGACGCTGTGCGCGATGGACCATAATTGCCGCATTCCAGCGAATCCACTTGCGGTAGCGGCGCTCAATGTCCTCATCGCCTGGGAATTCTGGCTCCATCTCAGTTGGGATGGTGTTGACGAGGTCTGTCGAGGTCAGCGGCGGTAGAGCCACGCGCTTTGCCGTGGCACGTTCCAGCAGGCGCAGCATGAGGAAACGTGCGCGCTCCGGACCTGCCTCTTCTAACAGGCCGTCGAGAGACTCAAGCCACTCCTTGGTCTCTTCAGGATCTGCATCCGTGAGATAGGAGGCGACCCCATCACGGATAAGGGCAAAGTTTGACTCATCAGAGTGGGCTTGTGGCGTGCCTGACGATGTATCGGACATTGTGAGCTCCTTTCAGTCCCTGAAGGAAAGGCAAAGGTTATTTTTCTCCACTCTACGTCTGAATCGTTTGTTGTGCCCCTAGCCGTTTCTTGCACACGCTTTCACCGAACAATCCGCTCCGCTTTACGACGAGCATTGCGAAAACTGCACCTTTTTGGGGAAATTCTTATTTTGCAGCTGTGAAAAATGTATTTGAGCGGTAAAATTTCCCCACATAGCTCGAAAAATCGAGCTGGATATTTTTTCTAGAGGAGGAAAAGGGAAGTGGTCAACGCCACAGGCGCTGCTCATGAATATGCGAGCAGGCTCGGCATCAAGGAAGGTCAGCTAGTCCAGGAGGTTGGCTGGGATACGGACTGTGACTCAGCAATCAGTGAGTCGGTCGAGAATTTCCTGGATGCAGACCTGCTCGACGAAGACACGGATGAGGTTGTCGACGTCGTATTGCTGTGGTGGCGTGAAGAAGACGGCGACTTGGTCGATGGTCTTGTGGATGCTTCCCGCCCTTTGGAGGATGAAGGCCGCGTTTGGTTGCTCACGCCGGGTGCTGGTCAGCCGGGTGCCATTGATCCTGGCGTGATTGATGAGTCCGCACAGCTGGCAGGTTTCTCCAACACCTCGGCGCTTCGTCTGGGGGATTGGCAGGGCAATTGCCTGGTGCAGCGCTCTAGCTAGCCGGCTTTCGCTGTCCCGTTTGAATCGGCTACTAGCCGAGCTATTGAAATAATCTGCATAAACGCTGTGTGTAGTGCGCAATTGGCAATCTATGTTTGCCGTGTGTTAAAGTTTCGCAGCAGCGCGGCGATAGCTCAGCGGTAGAGCTCTGGTTTTACACACCAGCGGTCGGGGGTTCGAAACCCTCTCGCCGCACAGACATAATCCGCCCGGATTCTTGTAATGGAGAATCCGGGCGGATTTTTGTTTGTGCTAAACTCCCGGTCTGTGCGTTTTACAAAATCGCTTGCCACCATTGTTTTTGTCGGATCTCTGCTCGCGGGCGTTCCTGTCTACGCAATCGGCGGAGATGGTAAACCGATGATCGACGCGGCCACCGGTAAAGCAATGGTCAAGGCTGCAAATGCGGGCGAGCCGCTCGATGTCGTAGCCGTTCTACAGGGACAGTTTGATTAGATTGCGTACACATGCCAGGAGCCGACAACTCTGGCGGCGCGGTGCAGCTATCGCTGTGGGGTATGCACTTGACCGCATTTTCGCAGATCCCACCAATCACCATCCGGTGGCCCTCTACGGGCAGGCTGTCAGCAAGCTTGAGCGCCGAATCTACGCCGACTCCAAAGGGTGCGGTGTAGCTTTCACCACCATCGCAGTGGCCACACCGGTAGCGCTAACCGCTGCGGCCAGCACAGTCGCTCCGAGCCTCACGCTGGCTGCTGTCACGTGGGTGTCGCTTGGCGGCACCACTCTTCGCCGCACTGGTGAACGCATGGCCGACCGACTCACCTCCGGTGACATCGATGCCGCTCGTGCGCTAGTGCCGTGGCTGTGCTCGCGTGATCCGAAAGCTCTCGACGCTGATGGCATCGCCCGAGCCACCGTCGAATCGCTCGCCGAGAATACCTCCGACGCCGTCACCGGCACTCTCATGTGGGGTGCCATTGCAGGAGCTCCTGGTGTGGTCGCTCATCGAGCGGCCAATACCCTCGACGCGATGGTGGGGTACCGCAACGCTCGCTATCGCCAGTTCGGGTGGGCCAGTGCACGGCTTGACGACGTCGCCGGGTTCTTCCCCGCGAGACTTACAGCTGTCGCAACTGTGGTTGCAGGTCCGGACCGTCGTCAAGCATTGGTAGCGTGGCGACGAGACGCCGGCAACCACCCAAGTCCAAACGCGGGCGTCGTGGAGGCAAGCGCTGCAGGCGCGCTGGGGCTGCAGCTGGGCGGCGCGACGGTGTATCCCAGCGGAGTGGAGATGCGCCCGGTGCTTGGCAGTGGTCGGAGGCCTGCGGTGGCCGATGTGCGGCGTGCCGCAGGGCTGAGCAAGCGAGTGCAAAACATTGTTGCGCTCAGCTGCGCCGGAGCAGCAGTAATTGCCGGATGTATCCGACGCGTGAAAGCGCGAGCTGAGAGTTAGAAACGCTCGTCGTATCGGTTATCGCGATAACCTGCGGCGCGGTGGCCAGTGTTGCCGTAGCGTTGCGCCATGCGCTGACGGTGCAGCTCGGCGGCGCGATCCTCGTCGGACTTAGCCGGCGGAGGCGTCGGAGTGGCGTCGTCGTCCGATTCGGGTGTTGCGGCCTCGGTGGCATCAGCGTCATCTACTGGTTCCGCGGCTTCGGCGTCGCGGAGGTTCTTGGCCATCTCCTCCTGCTCCGCGCGGTCTCGTCTGCGCTCGACGATTTCAGCGCGAATGAACCAGACGACGGCAAGCGGCACGAGAGCGCCGAAGAAAATCCATTGAATGCCGTAGGAGAGGTAGGGGCCGGACTCCAGAGTGGGCAGCGGAATGGCCTCGATGACGGCATCGGATTTGTCCGAGAGCTGAAGCCAATCGGGGTTGAGTTCGGTGTCGACTAGCTCGGACACTTCCTTGGTATTGATTCCGTAGACCTGCGGCGGGGTGCCGGCGATTGGAGCGGTCTCGGCGGGAATCTCGTTTCGGCGGGTAAAGGCCGAGATAGTCAAGGTGCCCTTCGGGGCTGGCTCAACATTGGGGGTGCTGGAGTCTGTAGGGCGTACAAAGCCACGGTTGACCAGGTAGTTTTCGCCATTGTCAGCGACGAAGACATCGAGTACCTGGACAGCGGGTGCGCCATTTACTGGGCGGTTACGCAATAGTACGCGGGTATCCGGCAGGAAGGACCCGGTGGCGGTAACGCGACGCCATTCGTTGCCCTCGACGAAGCCTTTGCCCTTGGGCATTAGCTCATTGACATCTACGGGGTCGAGCTCGAATGAGTGCTCAAGCTGCTGATTGCGATGCTGCGTCGCGGTGTTCTTACCCAACTGCCACGGAGCCAGAACAGTAAATGCGAGATAGGAAAACGCAATGGCGACAATCGCAGTGAGAACCCATCCAGGGGTCAGAAACTGGCGCACATTCTTAAACACATTCATTGAGCTTACCCGGTGCTGTGGCTGGCACTAGAGCGGCTGGTGGTTGGCGGTGCGGAGATTGAGTGAACTTCGGGTAAAGTTGTTTGAGCGTATTTGACGGGGAATCTACCCGGGATAGATGGAAAGAGAGGTGTCGTGGTGGGCACGCAAACAGCGAAATCTTCGCCTTCACGCCGCTTCAGCACAGTCTCGCGCCAGTTCATCAAGTTCGGTCTGGTCGGCGGCACAGGTGTGGTTGTCAACCTGATTGTCGTGATTATTGCCCGCAAGTTGGGTCTCAGTCTGGGCACCAATGAGCACGACGTGTTTATGAACTTGTTCGGAACGCGGTGGAATATCCGTTACTCCCACGTCTATGCAACTCTGGCGTTTGTCGTGGCTAACATCTGGAACTTCCAGCTCAACCGGTCCTGGACTTTCCGAACTGACAATCGCCCGAACTGGTTTAGGCAGTTCTTCCCATTTTTATTTGCAGGTATCTCAGCGCTGATTGTGAACCTGGTAGTCATCACGCTGCTGACTAACCCCACCTCGCCGCTGGCACTGCCGGTGGATATTTTCGACGACTCCACCGGCTTTAGAAACCGCCTCTACTGGGCAAACCTTATCGGCGTTATTTTGGGCACGCCCGCTAACTTCATCTTGAATAAGATTTGGGCGTTTCGAAACCGGGGCAATGCCAGCAAAACAAAAGAAAAGGTTGTTTTGAAACCTTAGCGCTCAGAGGCCAGCGCCAGAGTCTCACGCAACCATGCGATGATTCCCGGCGTCGCGGCCTCAATTTCGTTTCGAGTGCGGACGAATCCCTCCGGACCTCCGTAGTAAGGATCGGCCACGACGGCCCCCTTCGGGGATGCCGGGTCGAAGGAGCGCATCAGGCGAATCTTCTCTTTTGGCACGCCAGCGTGGAGTAGACCATTGATGTGCGATTCATCCATGGCGATGAAAAGCGTTGCATCCATGTGCTCATCGCCCAGCTGTGCCGCGGTGTGGTTCGGATCGTAGCCAGCATTTTCCAGCTCGGCTTGTGCTCGCTCGTCGGCGGGTTCGCCGACATGCCAGCCGCCGATTCCGCAGGAGGCGAGCAGGACATCGTCGGCAAGCGCATTGGCTTCAACCGCGTCACGGACGATGATTTCAGCCATGGGGGAGCGGCAGATATTTCCGGAGCAGACAAACACGACGTACACGGACTCAGTACGATGCGACGAGTTCATAAGCATAATAGGCAAAACCAAACTTCTCGGAAAATAAAAATAGGATTGTCACTAATCGTTGACGAGTCTTAAAGATACAACATTTCCCGCACAACACGATTCAGGTCCTCAGGCGAGGACGCCACCGCCGCTGCCGATGCCCACTCAGATTCCGAGCCGTAGCCCCATTTAACAGCGATGGCGGGGATGCCGAACTGTGCGGCGCCCTCAAAATCATGGATGCGATCGCCAACCATTACGACCGAACCGTGCGGACGCACTGCTTCATCGGTTTCAATGCCCAACTCCTTGAGCGTGTACTCAATGACCTCAGTCTTAGTCTGTCGTGAGCCGTCGTCGCTGGCGGCGCCGATGAAGTCAAAGGCGTCGAGAAGCCCGAAATTGTCCAGGGTCTTGCGGGCGAAGTAGTCGCCCTTGGACGTCGCAGTGGCTAGTTGGACACCAGCTGCCCGCCAATCGCGCAGGAGCTCCGGCCAGCCGGGGAACATCTCGGCACGCTGCCAAGCACCGGCGTGTTGATGCTCCATGTACACAGCGAAGGCTCGGTCGACTTGTTCGTCGGAAAGTCCGAGGGATGCGAGTGTCTCCACCATTGGCGGGCCGGGGATCGTGTTGATAAAGCTCTCGGGCGGAAGTGGGTGGTCAATTGCCTTCAATGCAAGGCGGAACCCATGTGCGATTGCGGGGAGAGAATCGGCGATGGTGCCGTCGACATCAATAAGGACAGTGGGGCGATGGCCAGTGGACATATTGTTCATCCTAAAAGGTCATTAGGCTGGATGGCATGTTAGACGACCCGCTGCGCTATCACGGCGATCAGGCCGCCCATGGCGCTGACCTGGACTTTGCCGTCAATGTTCACGGCACCACACCGCAGTGGCTGCAGGACTCGCTGGCCACGTCCCTCGGAGAACTTGCCGCGTATCCGTCTGCGCAGCTCGATGCCGACGTCCGCGCTGCCATTGCCACCAACCACAATCGCAGCGCCGACGAGGTACTGCTTCTCCACGGCGTCGCCGAGGGCTTTTCGCTCTTGCCGCACCTGGGCTTGCCCGCCACCATCGTCCAGCCGCAGTTCACCGAACCTGAAGCCGCGTTCCGCGCCGCGGGAGTCGGGGTGGATTCGCTGGTACTACCGTCGCCGTACACGCTCACGCCTACGCTTGCCGACGTCCACGAGAACGCCTCCTCCCCGCATTCCCAGCAGCTTGACGGTCGGATGGTCATCATCGGCAATCCGACTAACCCCACCGGTGTTGCTCATTCAGCGGATGACCTGCGGGGGCTCGCCAGCCGTTGTGGGATCTTGGTCGTGGATGAGGCATTTATGGACGTCGCCGATGGTGAGATTATTCGGCGGTGCTCACTAGCTGATTGCAGGCCGGGGGAAGCGAACAGTATCCCCGATAATGTCATCGTTTTCCGCAGCATGACTAAGACCTGGGCAATCGCAGGCCTGCGCTGTGGTTACGCACTGGGAACCCCTGAGCTCCTGGCGAAGTTGGGGCGACTGCGTCCGCACTGGCCACTGGGCACGCTGCAACTTACCGCTATGGCGGCAATCGCGTGTCGCGAGGCAGAGCTGTTGCCACAAATCCGCGCTGAGATTGGTCAGCAGCGCGAGGCTATGACACAGCTGTTAGTAGCCGCCGGCTGGCAGGTGTTGGATTCCAAGGCTCCCTTTGTGCTGGCGCGCCCGGGGGTTGCCCTGAGCACGCATGATGGTCCGGACGCTGCGGAGGTTGACGTCGTCAAGCACGAGCGCCTGAGACAGCGGCTCGCTGCGCGCGGAGTAGCCGTGCGGCGTTGCGACACCTTCGCCGGTTTGGACGGTTCGTGGTGGCGGCTGGCTGTGCGAGACGAGACCAGTGTGCGGCGGCTCATTGCGGAAGTAGCGGATTTGCTGTCGCAGAACTGATGGGTCGGGGCAGAGTTCACTACGCTGGAAGAGAAGCTGGAGAGAAATGCATGTTGAAGGGATGGATGTATGACGGACTCTGCGCAGACCCGTGCCGAGGGCAATAACGCAGTGGTGACCGTTGCCGACGTGCGTGCGGCGATGGACGCGGCCTACCCGCCGGCACTGGCGGAGAGCTGGGATAAAGTTGGCCTGATCTGCGGTGACCCGCAGGATGAGGTGCGTCGCATCGCGTTGGCGCTGGACTGCACTGACGAGGTTGCAGATCGCGCGATGGCCTCCGGTGCTCAGATGCTCGTTGTGCACCATCCGCTGCTTCTGCGTGGTGTGAATTCCGTGGCGGCGGATACACCGAAGGGTCGGATTATTCATAAGCTGATTCGGGCAGGTGTAGCTCTTTTTGCAGCGCACACCAACGCTGACAGCGCCCGACCGGGTGTCAACGACCAGTTGGCCACGGTGCTCGGAGTTGAACCGGGTGCGCCGCTAGCTCCGCAGCCGGCTCCCGGCTTGGATACCTGGACAGTGAAGGTTCCGGCAGATCACGTCGATAAGGTCGCGCAAGCCATGTTTGAGGCGGGCGCGGGCACTATCGGCGACTACGACAGCTGTGCGTTTCGCATTAACGGCCGCGGCCAGTTCCGCCCGCTGAGCGGGGCGAATCCCTTCATCGGTGCCGAGGGGCAGATTGAGTATGTCGAGGAAGTACGCCTGGAGATGGTCGCGCCACGGTCCGTGCGCGCGGCGATTGTCAAGGCTCTCGTTGCGGCGCATCCGTATGAGGAGCCTGCCTTCGACATCGTGGACAATCAGGCTACCGGCTTGGATCCGCAGCAGGCTGTGGGCATTGGACGAGTGGGCACGCTGGATACGCCGATGCCATTTAAGGACTTCGTCGCCCGTGTGGCTGAGCGCCTGCCCGCAACGGCATGGGGCGTGCGTGGCGCAGGCGATCCGGAGCGGATGATTCGCACGGTTGCCGTCGCATCTGGTTCAGGTGACTCTTTCCTGGACACTGTGGCAAAGATGGGCGTCGATGCGTTCGTTACCTCTGACCTGCGGCATCATCCTGTCGATGAGACACTGCGGACCGCGGACTTCTGCGTGGTGGACACGGCTCACTGGGCCAGCGAGTTCCCCTGGTGCTACCAGGCCGCAGACATGCTGGCCGAGAGGCTCGGGGTCGCGACCGAGGTCCTTGAGGTGCGCACCGATCCCTGGACAGTGGCAGAATCGTCGACACAGGCAAGGAAGTGAAGACCATGAGGCTTAGTCCACAAATCCAAGTGGCGATGTTGGAAAAGGCGGAAAACCAAACTCTGTTGGATGGGCTCACCGCCCGCCAGAACGTTCTGCCCGAGCGTGCCGAGTTGCAGGAGCTGCGCAAAAAGCACAGCCGTCAGGCCAGTGAGGCAGCGCGCTCCAAGCTCAGCGCCTCCGATATCGGCCGCGATATTGCCAAGCTGGAATCGGACATCAACAAGCTGAAGGCCCGCGAAAAGGCAGACCGTCTGTCGCTCGGTGCCGCAGAAGACGCATCCACGCGCCGTGACCTCGAACACGACCTGCGCTCCACCAAGCGGCGCCGCGAACGCGCTGAACAGGAACTCCAGCAGTATGAGCGCATGCAGGAGGCCTATCAGGTCGACGCTGAGCACGAATACGACGCCGATGAGGCGCACGATGACATCGTCGCTGCCAAGCAAAGGCTTAACGACGCCGAGGTTGACCTCATTGCGCGCATTTCCATCGCTGAGACCCGAATCGAGGAGGCTGACAAGCTTATTGATGGTTCGGCAGCCAAGCTTTACCGTCGTCTAGCGCTTGCTAATGGAATCCCCGTTGCACGCCTGAACGGACGCACCTGCGGTTCCTGCTTCATGGAGCTCGATGTCGGAACCGTGCATGAATTCACCACGCTCGCGCCGGAAGAAGTGACGTTCTGTCCTGAATGCGGCGCGATGATTGTGCGTGCGGAAACGCTGGGAGCGGTGAAAGGCAAGTAGATGAGCCAGGCTGCAGACAAGCGCGATAGCGCGCCGGGCTGGACGGGGGCGACTACGGATCCCACGCGGTTGGTGCTGCTGCGCCATGGGCAGTCGCCAATGTCGATTCGCCGGGAGTACTCGGGAAGCCGTTCGAACCCCGACCTGACAGAGGTGGGCAGACAGCAAGCGAAAGCGGCAGCACGTCACCTGGCGGCGCTGGTCGATAGCGGCAACATGAGTTTCTCGGCGATTGTGGCCTCTCCACAGCGTCGTGCACAGCAGACAGCAGAGGCGGCAGCCAAAGCGCTCGGGCTGGACATCCACGTTGAAGAGGATCTGCGCGAGACCGACTTTGGGCAGTGGGAGGGCATGACTTTCTCCGAGGCTCACAACGCCACCCCTGAGCTGCACAGTTCCTGGCTTGCGGATCCGGCCGTGGCGCCACCGGAGGGGGAGGATTTCCCTACCGTCGATAGCCGAGTGAGCGCCGCGCGTGAGCGCATCGCTCAACAATTCGGTGCCTCGGATGTGCTGGTAGTCAGCCATGTCACGCCAATCAAGTCGCTGCTGCGCCAGGGGCTCGGCTGCGGCTTTGAAATCTTCACTCGCCTGCACTTGGACCTGGCCAGCCTCTCCATCGCGGAGTTTTACGCAGATGGGCCGACATCGGTGCGGCTGATTAACGACACCAGCTACCTGCGTGGTTAGCAGCCGAGCACGGCGGGTTATTTGAATTGCGGTTGTGGCGGGTACACTAACCATTCGAGCGAGCCGGCCGGGTGATCGCGGCAGTTAACGGAACCGGACGCCTCTTTTACAGAGTGTGTCCAGGCCGCTGTCGAGGAAAGTCCGGACTCCACTGGGCATGGTGGTTGCTAACAGCAACCCAGGGTGACCTGCGGGAATAGTGCCACAGAAAATAGACCGCCGGGCGCACAGCCGATGTCTTTGACGTAAAGCTGTGGAGATCCGGTGAGGGTGAAAAGGTGCGGTAAGAGCGCACCAGCGGGGCAAGTGATTGCACCGGCTAGGTAAACCCCACCAGGAGCAAGGCAAAATCGCGCATGCTTCGTCGTGCGCGTGCGCGAGTGTTTGAGGGCTGCCCGTCCGATACTCGCGGGTGTGCTGCTTCAGGCTGTCAGCAATGGCAGACCGAGATGGATGATCGCCACCCGGCGCTTTCCGAAAGGAGCGCCGAGGGACAGAATCCGGCTCATAGGCCGACTCGTTCACACAAGCTCTATTACTCGACCACCGCGCCGGCTGCAGTGTTCTCCACACGGATGGTCTCGGAACCGCCGTCGTTAAGCGCGGAGGCAATCCGATCGGCGTCGTCGACGTGGGACCACATCACCAGCGACGCACCCGGGCATGGCGCACAACGGGCAATCTTCTCGCAGTCAATGGTGTCGGTCAGCTCGGCAATCTGCCCCAGCACAGAGCTTGCCGACGGCGCGGAGCCACGCTCACTGACATCGCGCGAAACCCCTGCGATGGCTGCTTGAATATCGCTGTGACGGATGTGGCCGATGACTGCGCGGGCACGGTCGGAGGATGCGTCGGCTTCGTCAAGCCACTGAATGGCACGGCCGATGGTCGGGATGTCTTCGTCGTCCGGGTGCACCTCGTGACGAGCACGCACCCAGTCCGCGACCCGCTCCTGTGAGTCGGGGAGGCTAGCGAGAGTCGGCACGCCAAAAGCGGCGCAGGCTTGCTGGAAGAACTCGTAGCGCTCCTCGTCGGGCGAACCGCCGGTGACATCGGGGGAGTAAGCGACAGTCAGCGCCAACGACTGCGGGAACGCCGTCTGCGTGACTGCCTCATCGGAGTGGTTGATGCACAGTAGGCTGTCCGGGCGGCTGCGCAGCGCCGTGGTGTAGGGGTACAGCGGCCACGACTGTCCCTTAATCTGCACCATGGTCTCGTGGATAGCGGTGGCAATACGCGTGCGGGTGGGCACATCATCGCGGTCGCCAAAACGCGCATTGAGAGCCAGCGCGAGAGCACACTGAATTGCCGGAATCTCTCCAAAACCGCGACCTGGCGCGATGGTGGAGGCAATGGTGACCTTCAGGCCGTTGCTGTTGCGCGGAACGAGATGCAGCGAGTGTTGCAATGCGACAATGGCAGCCGCGACAGCGGTCGGCACCTGAGAAAAAGCGGCGGGGACGCTATCCGGGAAATCCATCTTGGTAGTTTCGCGCTTGTACACGACAACGAGCTGCTGCTCGTCAATTTCCTCGATGCCGACCGCAGCATAGGCCGGAATGGCGGTGGCTAGGAGCATGCCGCCGGAGGACGCGCAGTCCTCACCCAACAGGTTGATGGAACCCGGGGCGTATGCAACTGAAGCATTAGAACCGACGGCATCGAAGACGTCGTTTACGACAGCGGGTGCGGCGGGCATGGGTGAAACCTCTCCAGAGATCGGACTCATAGTGCTGGTGTGCAGTGTTCGCGTTCAACGCTTGTGTTCTAAGGTGAACAATTCCGTCGATAATACCCGGGTCGGGGGACAGTGACAAACCTATATACTGGGATTTTATGTCGCCGCAGCGCACATGGCAGGCAAATGGTTGCCTCTCTGCAAGTTTGCTTATGTGTGGAGTTGGCGGTGACAGAACCGCTTGATAACTCGACAAGTTCTCGATGTGGAAGAGGAGAAAAATCGTGAGCGACAACAGCAGTAAGTGGTACTACCAGCCGTCGACGGGCACGGTGTTTCAGGGAAAGAAAACCGGTTGGGACGACCGAATGGGCCCCTACGATTCCGAAGAGGAAGCCCGCGCTGCCATGGAAAAAGTCGCCGAGCGCAACAAGGCGGCCGACGACTGGGATGAAGAAGATGACGACTGGGGAGTAGCTGAAAAATAAGGCTCTACGCCTTTAGGCCTTCTTGCCCTTCTTAATCTTCTTCTCCATCTTGCGGAAGGCCTTGAAAACCTTTGCCACGGCATCGTCGTACTCAGCCAGGGCCTTCAGGCCGTCGTAGTACTCCATCTGGTAAAGCACGCCGTAGCCGAAGGTGTCCCTGCCCGCACGGGAGGCACGCTTAGCGCGAGCCAGCACGAAGTCGCGCGCAGTACAGGTGTCCTGGAAGTCACCGAGAACCGACTGCAGGTTCTTGCAAGCAGCGTAGAGCTTCTCGGTCGGCAGGTCCGCGTTCTGAGCAGCTTCCGCGCTGTAGCGGAGCTTCTTCGCAGCCTTGCGGACATCGTGGTAACGCTCGTCCAAATCTGCCTCTGGCAGGTCAGCATCCTCGCGGCCATCGAGTACCAGGTTGTGGCGACGACGGAACTTCGAAAACGCGCTGCGCAGGTGATCAAGCAGCACCGCAGTGGTGTCGAGTTCCTTCGGTGCCGCTACCTTCTCCGGCTCGGCCTTGTCTGAGGTCGTGGAAGCTGCTGCATCGGCGGCAGTATCAGCCTCAGCCGCGACCTCGGAACCAGCTGCCGACGTATCCTCGGAGTCTGCGTTCTCCGCGCCGTCGACAAGCGATTCGTCCTTCTTCTTAGACTTCTTTTCCCCAGCCTCGGCCTCGTCCGCATTTGCGGCAATTGGCGGATTGGCGAGGAACTCATCGAGATCGTCGAGAAGTTGCAGGTACTCGCTTGAATTGAGTGCGAAAATGACGCGCTGATGAGCGCGGTCGTAGTCCTTCTGGACATCCTCGACGAGATTCGCACGCAGCTCCTCGCCCAAAGCGGCGCTTTCGCGATTGGCCAGCAGCTCCTCCCAGCGCATAGCGACGACCTCAGCGTCACGAGCCACGCCGAGAACACCCGCCAGCTGCTTGAGGTTGCCCTCCAGTTCAGCGACCTTATCGCCCACAACAATGCCGTGGAAGGTCTGCATATGACTGCGCAGCTCACGAGTGGCGACGCGCATCTGATGCACCGAGTCAAACTCATCGCGGCGTACCTTCGGGTCGTACTCGACCATCTTGGCCACGTTAGCGGCCAGCGCATCGACCACAGTGCGCCCCGGAGTACCCTTCGGCAGCTTCGCTGGAACCGGCGGCAGGGGAGCGGAGTCGATGGAGTCACCCAACGCCGTCGCCAACTTCGAAGGGCTTTCCGACGGCACGGCGCCAGCCACCTCAGCGACCTTGGACATCGCTGCCATTACGGCCTTACCGTCCGGGTGATTTGCCCAATCCCCGAGCAGCTCAATCTCCCACTCACGCCAAGTAGTGGTTTCGCCGCCATCGAGGAAGGAAGTCGCCGTGACGTGATCATCCGCAAACTCCGCCATGGGCGTGCCATCGAGGGCAAACACCGTGGTGACGTGGCGCTCATTGTCTACCTGCGCGATTGGTTGCAGCGGGTGATTGCGCACAATTGCGCGCACGGGGGCAAGCAACTCGGTAGGCACGATGTAGTCAGCATCGCGGCCTTCACCGTTAACAGAGCCCTCTTCCAGGCCAACGCCATATTCGAGGCGACCGCCGGTACCCGGCGCCTTCAGATGCCACCCCTCATCGGGGCCGCCCGTGCGGCGACGCAGAGTGTGCTTGGACCGGGTCAGACGCAGGTCCGCCGTGTCCAGGTAAATCGCGGAGAGATTTCGCACCTCAGTGGTGGTGGAGCCAACCTGTGGAACGAAATCGAACGATGGGGCTACCACTTCTGGGGTAGCTGAGAACTTAGATTCCACCTCCAACGCCGCAGTTGGAGTTTTGGACTTAGAACCAGACTTAGATGCCATAACCACTAATCCTACCCCCGAATCGAAGAGCTAACCCGAGAAGTTCTGCGCCTCAGTAGGGAACTCGCGGGAGTGCACCTGGTCGACATACTGCTTCGCTCCCTTGGTCAGCATCTCGCCGACCTCTTCGAACACCGAACTAAACGACGGCCTGCGGCCATCGGCCGGAACTGCAAAGGCATCCTGCCAGACGAGAACCTGGCCATCGCACTGGTTACCAGCGCCAATGCCACAGGTTGGGATGGATAGCTCGCGGGTAATCTCGGTGGCCAGATCCGCAGGCACCATCTCAAGGACCACGGCCGCGGCACCAGCATCGGCTACCGCATGGGCGTCGGCACGCAGCTGGTCCGCCCCCGCACCGCGCCCCTGGACCTTGAAACCGGACAGCGCGTTGACGGACTGCGGGGTGAAACCGATGTGCGCCATGACCGGAATGCCGGCGTTGACCAGCGCACGGATGCGCGGGGCGATACGCACGCCACCTTCGATCTTGATCATGTGTGCGCCGGTTTCGCGCATCATCTTCGCGGCGGACAGCACGGCCTGCTCATCGGAGGCCTCGTAAGTGCCGAAGGGTAAATCGGCAACCACAAGTGCGTTGCCAGCGCCCCGGACGACACCGCGAGCAAGCGGGATCATTTCTTCCAGCGAGATCTCGGTGGTGGTGTCGTAGCCGTAGACAACGTTTGCTGCAGAGTCGCCGACCAACAGCAGCTCGACACCGGCGGCGGAAAAAGCGCGCGCGGTGGAGTAGTCGTAGCAAGTCAGCATTGCCCAGGGGCGAGACTCAGCCTTCCATTCGGCCAGATTATTCAGACGAATCTTTTTTCCGCTCATGTCAATAGAGCATGCCATAGTCACCCGCAATTCGAGGCCACGAGGGCAGCGGTTATGACACGGGCGCGGCAGTTGGCTAGCCACGCCGGATGGTCAAAATGTGTACCGCGAATCCGGGCACCTGGGTAACGTTGGAAAGTATGAACAGTCAGCAGGAATTCGTCCTCCGCGCAATCGAAGAGCAAGATATCCGTTATATCCGCCTCTGGTTTACCGATATTTTGGGGTATCTGAAGTCCGTTGCCGTCGCACCGGCTGAGCTCGAGGGCTCCTTTGAAGAGGGCATTGGTTTCGATGGCTCCGCGGTGGAGGGCTTTTCCCGCGTTTCCGAGGCTGACACTATCGCGCAACCGGATCCTTCGACGTTCCAGGTCATGCCGCGTCTGCATAAAGAAGACACAATCACGTCCGCGCGCATGTTCTGCGACATCGTCATGCCCGATGGTCAGCCGTCGTGGGCAGATCCACGCCAGGTGCTGCGCCGCCAAATTAAGGCGCTTGCCGACGAGGGCTTCCACGCGTTCATCCACCCGGAGATTGAGTTTTTCCTAGTAGAGAGCCTGGCTACTGATGGAAAGCCGCCGGTGCCAACGGACAATGGCGGTTACTTTGACCAGGCGGTCTACGACCGCGCACCCCGCTTTCGCCAAGAAGCGATCACGGTGTTGGAAGACATGGGAATCCCTGTGGAGTTCTCCCATCACGAAAATGCGCCGGGTCAGCAGGAAATCGATCTGCGCTACGCCGATCCGCTGACTATGGCGGATAACGTGATGTCTTTCCGCTACATCATTAAGCAGATCGCAATGAAAAACGGTGTGCAGGCGACATTCATGCCGAAACCTTTCCAGGATTTGCCGGGCAATGGCATGCACACTCATATTTCCCTCTTTGAAGGGGACACTAATGCATTCCACGACCCGGATGATGAAAACCAGCTCTCCGACACCGCAAAGGGTTTCATTGCCGGCATTCTGACTCACGCCAGCGAAATTTCCGCTGTGACCAATCAGTGGGTCAACTCCTACAAGCGCACGGCATTTGGCGATGAGGCTCCGACGTCCGCGACATGGGGCATGGCCAACCGCTCGGCTCTCGTGCGTGTGCCCATGTACTCACCGGGTAAGGCACATTCGCGCCGGGTGGAAATTCGTTCCTTGGACTCGGCCTGTAACCCGTATCTTGCTTACTCGGTGATTTTGGCCGCCGGTTTGAAGGGAATTAAGGAGGGCTACCAGCTTCCGGAGCAGGCAGAGGACAACATCTCCGAGTTGACCAAGCGGGAACGACGTGCGATGGGCTACCGCGATTTGCCGACATCCCTGGAGGTGGCGCTGCAGGAGATGGAACGCTCCGATCTGGTGGCCGATGCTCTCGGTGACCATGTCTACGAGTTCTTCCTGCTCAATAAGTGGCGCGAGTGGCGCGAGTTCCAGCGTCAGGTGACGCAGTGGGAGCTGCGCACAACTCTGGATTACTAGTTTCCCCGTACCGCCCCCTTCCTTTTTCGTCTTTAATTTGTTTTTGGGTGACCAGTTTCAATGGTGATGAATCGACCTCGCACATCTCGCCAATCAGTGCCGCGGCCCGCAGCGCTGGGCTTGCGTAATGACGATCGGACGCGGGCTGACCTGGAAGATTTGGGGTGGTACAACGAGGAGTCCCTACATCTGTTGTGGGGTCTTGCCGGAGCCAGCGACCCCAAGCTGGCGCTTATGGCGCTAGTGCGGCTGAAAGGCGCTCTCGACGAGCTGGAGCAGCAGGGAAAGCTGGAGAACTGGGCCACCTGGTCCGGTCTCGATGAAGCCATGCGCGAGCAGGTGCCGCTACGTACGCGTATGTTTGCGCTGCTCGGCGGCTCGAGTGCACTGGGCGATCACCTGGTTGCACACCCAGAAAAGTGGGTTCTGCTCCAAGCTGAGTTTCCAACTGAGGCAGACATGTTCCGCGAGATGCTCTCCAGCGTCGGGGCTGTGCCCGAGGTCATCGAACTCACTGATGAGGCCAGTCTGGAAAAGCAGGAGGATCCCGAGTATCGCAACCCCGTCGTTGCGCCCGCCACGCTTGAAGGCCCCGGTTTGTACCGTGCGAAGCTAACCGGCCGTGAGGCCGAAGTTGCGATGCAGTGCGCCTACCGCGACTTGATTATGCGTATTGCGTGCTACGACTTGGCTGGCACGTACCCACGGGGCCCTCGCCGTCCGGGACAGCCACAAGTCCCATTCCGTCAGGTCTCGGAGGCACTCAGTGATCTGGCTGATGCGGCGTTGACGGCTGCACTCTCTGTCGCGGTGCAACAGGTCTTTCCTTCGTCGCCGGTCTCAACACGCCTGGCCGTAATCGCCATGGGCAAGTGCGGTGCGGAAGAGCTGAACTACATCTCCGATGTGGATGTCATTTTCGTCGCAGAGCCGGCGGATGCCCGAGCCACCCGTTTGGCCAGCGAATTTATCCGGATTTCTTGCCACTGCTTCTTTGAGGTCGACGCGAATCTCCGACCGGAGGGTAAGTCGGGTGCACTCGTACGCACCGTGGATTCCCACGTCGCCTACTACAAGCGGTGGGCTGAAACCTGGGAGTTCCAGGCGTTACTGAAGGCGCGGCCGATGACAGGCGATATCGAGCTGGGCCGCGAATACATCGATGCTCTAGCTCCGATGGTGTGGACCGCCTCTCAGCGGGAATCCTTCGTCGATGATGTTCAACGCATGCGCGCCCGTGTGGTCCAAAACGTCCCCGAAGAGCTTCGCTACCGAGAGCTCAAGCTCGGTCGCGGTGGTCTGCGTGATGTCGAGTTCGCGGTGCAGCTGCTGCAGCTGGTCCATGGTCGCTATGACGATAGCCTCCGCGTGCTGCCAACTGTGATGGCACTCGACGCACTTGTCGAGGCTGGCTATATCGGTCGCGAAGACGGTGCCGCGCTGATTAACGCCTACGAGTTCGTCCGTCTGCTGGAGCACCGCCTGCAGCTGCAAAAGATGCGGCGGACGCATTTGTTGCCTGCCGACGACGACACCGAAGCTCTTCAGTGGCTCGGTCGCGCCTCTGGCATCGTCGGTGAGGGCGGCACCGATGCCAGCAAACCGCTGGCCAAGCAGGTTCGACTGGCCAGCTCACAGATCCGCTCCCTGCACAACAAGCTTTTCTACCGTCCACTGCTGAACTCCGTGGTGGAGCAGGACATTGGAACCCTGCAGCTATCGGCCGATGCGGCAAAGCGCCAGCTGGCCGCGCTGGGCTATCAGTACCCGGATCGCGCCTACGAGCATCTTTCTGCGCTGGCGGCGGGCACCTCGCGCAAGTCGCGTATTCAGGCGATGCTGCTACCGACGCTGATGGAGTGGCTATCGTCGACGCCAGACCCCGACGCGGGTCTGCTCAATTATCGCAAGCTCTCTGAGAAGCTCCACGACGAAACGTGGTTCCTGCGTACGCTGCGCGATGAGGGCGTCGTCGGCCAGCGGTTGATGCGGGTGCTCGGTTCTTCGCCGTACGCGTCTGATCTGATTATGAGTGCGCCGGACGTAATTAAACGGTTCGGCGACGGCGCGTCCGGGCCGAAGCTACTGAATACCGACTCCGATGCAGTCGGGCGTGCGCTGGTCGCAGCGGCTGCTCGTCACAACAGTCCAGCTAAGGCCATTGGTGTGGCACGTGCGTTGCGCCGTGCAGAGCTCGCGCGCATTGCCTCCGCAGATCTCTTCGGACTGATGGATGTGCAAGAGGTCTGTCATTCTCTGTCGATGGTGTGGGACAACGTACTCGAAGCTGCCCTCGCCGCCGAAATCCGTGCGTGGTCGCTGGAGCATCCTGACTCGGAGGTCCCGGGCATTATCTCCGTAATCGGTATGGGGCGACTCGGCGGTGCTGAACTGGGCTACGGCTCCGATGCCGACGTGATGTTCATCTGTGAACCCCGCAAGGACGCCGATGGAGCGCCGCTTGTCGACGATTCCGAGGCGGTCAAGTGGGCAACCAGGATTTGTGACTCGTTGCGTCGTCGGCTGGCAAAGCCAAGCCAGGACCCGCCATTGGAGGTCGACGTGGACCTGCGCCCAGAAGGACGCTCGGGCCCGATTGTCAGGACCCTGGATTCCTATGTGACCTACTACGAGCGCTGGGGTGAAACCTGGGAGATTCAGGCACTGCTACGGGCTACCTGGATTGCCGGCGACAAAGACCTGGGCACCCGCTTCCTTAAGGCCATCGATCCGCTGAGGTACCCACAGGGCGGAGCTGATGCCAAGATGGTCCGCGATGTCCGTCGTATGAAAGCGCGTGTTGATTCCGAGCGACTGCCTCGCGGAGCCGATCGCCGTACCCACACCAAACTCGGTTCCGGTGCACTGACCGATATCGAATGGACTGTGCAGCTGCTAATCATGCTGCATGCCCACGAGGTGCCGGAGTTGCACAACACGTCGACGCTGGAGTGTCTGGAAGTGCTGAAAGACCGCGGAATTCTAGATGCGGAGGATACCGACGCACTTCGGGATGCCTGGCTGATGGCGACGAATGCTCGCAATGCGCTGGTGCTCACCCGTGGTAAGCGCACGGATCAGCTGCCCCAGCCGGGGCGTCAGCTGACTCAGGTCGCCGGTGCGGCGGGGTGGGAGGCATCGGATTCCAACGGTTTTATTGAGCACTATTTGCGTCTGACTCGTCACTCCAGCCGTGTCGTCAATCGTGTGTTTTGGGGTGAGGAGAACCCCGACCACGAGTAGGCCGGGCAGAGGTCTGCCGCACCTCGCTGCGAGGCTCAATATGTGGCAGCGGGGTGCAGCCTTTGTCTTAGCACGGCGACCGGGCATAATGGTGGGCTATGGAACGCAACGTCGATTACTCGGTACGCCCTAGGTATGAGGATTTCATTCTCAACCTCGATGGCACTGACCTGCGTTTTTTATTGAGCCGCACGTGCCCAGCCGCTGATACCTCAGCTGCTGGGCAAGAGGCGGTGGAATTGCTGATGTCACAGGATTCAGCGCATACGGCGCTGTCTTTTTGTGATCCCGATGTTCTCGATGTGGCCCACTTGGTTCATATTCTGGAGGATTCCGCATCGCTGGATACCCTCACAGAAGTGGCCTATTGGGCATCGGATGCGGACGTGATGGCGCACGATACGCCGAAGGGCGTTGACCGCAAGCGTCGTCGCGTCGGCAAGCAGCAGCTTGAGCATGTGCTACGCCGTGGCCAGCGCCAGGGGCTCGTGTGGGAGGAACCGGCGGGCGTGTGGCATGTGCCGCCACATATTTCGGAGGTGTTCCCGGCGGAACCGAGCCTTAGCTTCCGCGTCGCCGACTTAGTGGCGAATATGCCAGCGGATGTGCTGAGTCGCCGTATGGAGCGCATGGGGCTGGAGCCGGATAACGCGCCGGGAGAGGGCACACCGCGAGCCCTGAACGCCAGCGATTTAACGGTGCGGAATGTGCAGGCTCGCCAGGTGGAGCTCATTGCAGGCTTCCTCTGCGATCCGGTGAAGGTGCGGGCTCTGGTGATGACAGCTCCGGTGGATATTCGCAATGAGCTGCGCTGGATGGCAACCGACGAGAAGTACTTGCCCTCCTATATGTGGTCTGAACTACGTGCCGACGCGGTGCGCTGGGCCGAAGAGCGTCTGCTGCTGACTGTGCTAGAAGAACCGGCGATGCCGACATTTGAGCAAGAATCGGAAGCACGCAACGAATCGACAGTGGTTGCCCGCCTGGTGGGCGCAGTCGCGTTGGCGCTCAAGGGCGACATGTGGTCGATTCGTAAGCCGCATCCGACGGAGTCTTTCCCGGCAACGCTGGAGTCAAAGGAATTGACCGAAGCTTCGGTGGCTGCGGTGGCGTTTGCTTCGGCGTTTATGGATGCTGCGGGCAGCGGCGACGGACGTCTGAAGGACCCGTTGCACATGTATGAGGAATCGAGCCTGCTGTGGATTCAGGACTTCGCAGCGTCAATAGGGGCGAGTGCTTTCGCGGCGCCCTGGATTGTGGAGATGCTGGTCAACGCGGGATTGATTCACGCTGACAGCGGGCATCCGACGCCGCGCGCACTGCAGTACTGGTACAACGCTGATGCCTCGACCCGATGGGCGTATCTCGCGGCGGGCTTCCTCGTTGGTCGCGGTCCGTGGCACGGCGAGTTTCCGTGGGTGACCATGGGCGTCGATGATCTGTCGCATGCCACCCTTGCCTACGGCTACCCGTATGCCGCGCGTGAAGTAGTGTCACTGGCCGCGCAGCTGGAGGAAGATCAGAAGTTCTATGGCTGCTGCGTCGAAGGGCATATGGCTTGGAATGTCGACAACCTCTGCGCTCGCAATGGCGCCGATGGGGAAGCGATGGTCGGTTGGCTGCTGGAGCAGGCCGGCATCTTGGGTATTCTCTATCATGGGCACGCCTCCTGGCAAGCCATGGCCATCATGTATGCCTTGCACGACATCTGGCTGACTGATCAGCACGTCGGTGCTCAGCGCATGGCCGAACTCATCGCTGAGTATGCCGCTGGCCAGGTGCCGACGGCGGAGGCAGTCCAGATTGCCCGCCTGTTCAAGGATGCCGCACCTAACGAGCGCCTGGCTGCCACATTGGATGGCGTCGCCAGCAACCAGGTTGCCCTCGCGTTGGACTTCATCGGCGACCGCGAAACCTGCGCGGAAACTTCTCGCTGGATTATTTCCGAGGAGAGCCTGCGTCGCGCTTGCCTCGCGGTTGACGGCGACGTCGATGTCCTGTTTTCCCAGCTGGGGCCACTGGTCAATAGTTCTATGAAGCTGGTCATCTACGCCGAGCTAGTCCGCATTACCAAGACCGAGAAGCTGCAGGAAATGTATGAGCGTGAGGCCGTAGCATCAACGCCTTCGCTTGACGACGTCCCGGAGAACGCAGCCTCCGAAACTGACACCGGTGAGCGCGCTTCCCATGGTGCTCAGACCGATGGCAGCGAACGCACGGCGGATAGCGGCCGCGCAGACTCCTCTGGGCGATCGGAGGACTCGGATGACTCGGAGGGACTGGAAGGACCAGAGCAGCTTTCGCTGTTCTAGCCGCTCCGTCTCTCGACTTCCTGTAGTTCCTACTCCGTAGGTTCCAGCTCAAAACGGCTCTGCTGGGCGACAAAGCGTGCCGCCGCACGCTTTGCAACCAGCAGGCCAACGAAACCAATCACCCACACACCGACGACAGCCAACCAGCCAATGCGGAAGGTCTCCCAGGTGTAATTTCCATCGGGAGCTGCAATATCCAGCAGGAAGCCGACACCTTGTGCAGCGAGCATGGTGGCCACAAAACCGCCCATATTCGCCAACCCAGTGCCGGTGGCGAGTACCTTGCGATCGACCTCTTCGCGCACTGAGTCAAAGCCGAAGTTGGACATTGCACCAAGACCGGCCATTAGGATGTTGACTACGATAATTGCCCAGTACGCTGGTGGGTTGCTCGGTGCCAGGAACACAAGCCAGACGGCCATGTTGATAAACGCGATTGCGACAACAACCTTGATACGGTCGCGGCCGGTGCGTGCCGAGACCATGCCCATCAACGGCCCGGCGATAATTACTGACAGCGTGTTAACGACCAGCACCACACTGGCCTCGGAGGGCTTAAGACCCATACCTAGCATCATCAGAGGCATGCCCCACAGCAATGTGAAGATGCACTGATGCATCAAACCAGTCCAGTGAGTGAAGAAACCCTGCCAGCACACCGGGTGAGTGGTCACAATCTTCAGAGTCTGGCCGATAGTTAGTTTCTCATCGGCTGCGGCAGAGGCTCCGCCATCGGCAGCCGTTTTCGCGGCCTTCTCGGCGGCGCGGCGTTTACGAAGTGACATCTTGGCTGTGGAGGAGTTCTCCGGGACGTCGGCAAGCGCGATCATGCCTACGATAGCGATGAGAAGACCCGCGGTGCTCAGCGACAAGAACGCGGGCACCCACCCCGCGGCGTGCAGAATCGCGAGGAACGGGACCGCAGAGATGAACTGGCCGAGCTGGCCAAGACCAGCCGTGAGCTGCGTGAACAGCGGAGTGACGCGCAGTGGGAACCACGCGGGAAGCAGCCGCATAGCACCGAGGAATGCGGTGGCATCGCCGGCGCCGATGAACACACGAGCAATGACAGCCAGCGGATACGATGTCGTGAACGCAATGATGACCTGGCCCAGTGCCATGATCAGTGCGCCCACGACCATCGTTTTCTTGGCGCCGACGCGGTCAATGATGATGCCCGTCGGAATCTGCGCCAGGGCGTAGACGCCAACCTGCACGGCGGTGAACAGCGCGAGTTGGGAGGCGTTGATATGGAAGCGATCGAGCGCCTCGACGCCAGCGACACCCATGGAGGTGCGGCCGACGATGGCAACGATGTAGGTAATCAGCGCCGCCAGCCAGACGGCAATCGCGCGGCCAGTGACATGCTCGCGCGGGTCCTTTGCCACCGCGGTGGCGGGCTGATCTGTTGATGAAATCTGATCTTTACCGTTACGCTGCTTTACCACTCGCCACATTGTAGACCCCATCAACCAACCGGCCTGAAGAGGGGTCGCACCGGGGTCTAGATGGCCCCGATCATGCCTGCGGCAAACTACCTTTGTGCCTTAGCCAGAACTTCCTTCACGAAGTCCGCGACCACCAGCCGTGAGACCTTGAAATCAATTACGGCAACGGAAGCCTCATCGGAGTTGGAAACGTCATGGAAGTAGGCGTCGAGTTGGGCAAAGTCCTCAGGTTCGCCGACACTGAAACCGTGAGCGCCATAGGCACGTCCGACTGCGGCGAAGTCGTAGTCGGCAATCTCCATGGACGAGGTGTCCAACCCGACATCGCCAAACTGGTGCAGCTCCGCGCCATAGGCAGCATCGTTAATGAACACCACGCAACCGCCACGACCACGCCGCAGCTGCTCAATCGCCGCAGGTAAATCCGCAATACCCATCGTGCCGCCACCGTCACCGGCGACTAGCACGCAATAGTCCTTGGGGCGTGCCGCCGCGAGGCCGACAAGTGACCCCATGCCCAAACCAATTGACTGAATCGCCGTGCCCACAATCACTTGCTGCTGCGGACCAGGCACATCAAGATATTTCGGAACCCACCCCAGGAAATGGCCACCGTCAGTACACACAGCGCGCTGATTGGGCAGGATACGATTCAGATACTGCAGGCACGCCCGCGGATCCAACCGGCCATCCGCGCACGTCAGCGACTCGACCTCCGCTGTCGTCGGCAGTGTCTTCAACTCCGCACGCCATGTGCTTGACGACGCCCCCCGGGACTTCTCCAGCTGCTCTGCCAGTACGGGCAGAAGTTCCTCCAACTTAGCCAATAGCGGTGTCACCGACGGCTGAGCAGCGGGATGGGGCTCGTCGACAACCTGGATAATCTTCGCGTCCGGTGCAAACATGTTGCCGCCACGGTTTTGGAAAGCGTTGAAGCTTGCTCCCAGGAACAGCACCACATCGGCCTGTCGAGCTAGTTCCACCTGCCACGCATGCGCAAAACCGCCCACGGTGCCAATCTGCCACGGACTGGAAAGCACATGACGAGCCATCGCTGAGTGCATAAACAGTGCCCCCGCACCGTCCCCGATGCGGCGGACTAGATCTGCGGTACCAGAGAGCAACACACCTCTACCAGCAATAATGAGTGGGCGACGGGCAGTTTGCAGTTCCTCGGCCAGCGACGCGACAGTTGACTCCAACCATTCTGGTCGGCCGGTGTGCAGATGCTCCTGATTAGTCGACTGTGTTTCAGACGCAGATGCCGTAATCGGTGCTTCTTGGATGTCATAGGGGAGCAGCAGCACGACAGGCTGCCGAGAACTCAGTGCGTGCTGGACCGCAAAGTTTGCGTCGTCAAGCGCGGACTCGGGAGTAACGGTGCGATGACAGACGTCGAGGGCGTCGAGGAGCGCCGCCTGATTAAGGTCAAAGGGACGTGGGCGTTCCGGGTGCGTGCCGACGACAAAAATTAGCGGAATACGGGCTACTCGAGCCTCGGCCAGAGTGGTTAGCGCATTGGTAAATCCTGCGCCGCAAGTGGCGGTCGCGATGGCAAGCCCTCCACCTGCACGGTGGAATGCATCGGCGGCCCCGACAGCAGCCGATTCGTGTCGGACGGAGGAGTAGCCGAATCCCGATTCAGTAAGGGCTGACGTGAAGTGGGAGTTCGCGTTGCCGATGAGACCGAAGCAGTGGTCGCAGTGCTGGGCCAGTGTGTCGGCCAGCGCCCGCGAGACCGTGGTTGTCTTTTGGGAACCTTCCTGCGGGGAAGATGCGGGCGCGTGGGGCATAGGACGGCTATTAACTCGAGTGAAACTCATGTGAACAATTGTGAGGTAATCACGGGGGTAATAACAGCCCTATAGCCCAAGATAATGCCGTTTGCCCTTAAAAAAGAGGGCACTATTCCACATCGCTGCTGCGCGGATGGGGGGGGAGGTTGGGCTATGCCCGGTTTTAAGCCACGTTGTCGTCGATGAACTTCTTCACCACATCGACATCATTCGGCAGCTCAGTAACGCGGCGCGGGGCATTCATGATGTCCGCGAAACGCTCCGGGCAGTCCGGCTCGCGTCCGGTGGCCTCCAGGATGGTCTCGGAGAACTTTACCGGCAGAGCGGTCTCCAGGCAGACAATTGGGGTGGATACCTGGTCTACCAGGCCGCGGGCGACGTGGATGCCGTCAGCGGTGTGCGGATCGACCATGACCTCTAGGCGCTCCCAGCAGTCCTTGATGGTCTCGACGCGGTCAGCGTGAGTCGAGCGACCGGAGAGGAAACCGTACTGGGCAGAAGCCTCCGGGAAGATCGGATCAGCAGTAAGAGAGAAGCCGCCCTCCTTGACCTTGACACCAAAGAGGTCTGCAGTGCGCTCAGCATCGCGCCCCAGCAGATCGAAGATGAAACGCTCGAAGTTAGACGCGCGGGAGATATCCATCGATGGGGAAGAGGTAGCCTGAGTCTCCGCAGCGCTGCGCACGCGGTAGGCACCCGTGCGGAAGAACTCATCCAAGACATCGTTTTCATTGGTAGCCACAATCAGGCGGTCAATTGGCACACCCATCTGGCGCGCAATATGGCCGGCGCAAATATCACCGAAGTTGCCGGTCGGCACACTGAAGCTGACCTTCTGCGCGTTGTTCGCCTCAGCACCGTTGCCGCCAGTGACACGAATCCACGAGGAGACGTAGTACACGATCTGAGCCATCAGGCGAGCCCAGTTGATGGAGTTGACTGCGCCAATGTGGCGGCTGGCCTTGTACTCCAAGTCACCGGAGACCGCCTTAACGATGTCCTGGCAATCGTCGAAGACACCGTCGAGGGCGACGTTGTGAATGTTGGCATCCTGCAGACCAAACATCTGAGCCTGCTGGAACGCGGTCATTCGACCAGCCGGAGTTAGCATGAACACGCTGATTCCCTCACGGCCGCGCATTGCATACTCGGCCGAGGAACCCGTGTCACCAGAGGTGGCGCCGAGGATGTTCAGGGTCTCGCCACGACGAGCCAGTTCATACTCGAAGAACTCACCGAGCAGCTGCATCGCCATATCCTTGAATGCCGCTGTGGGGCCCATGGACAAGTGACCGATGTAGAGCTGATCTTCCAGCTTCGTCACCGGCACAATATCCGGATCGGAGAACTTCGGGTAGGTGTACGCCCGTGCACAGATACCGCGCAAATCCTCCAGTGGAATGTCGTCCACAAAAAGGCTGACGACCTCTGCAGCCAAGGCTGCGTAACCGTCGTCGACAAGCACGGAGCGCCAACGCGTCAAAGTGGCATCGTCAACCTGTGGGTACTCGACCGGCAGGTAGAGGCCACCGTCGTTAGCGAGACCTCCCAGGAGAATGTCTGAGAACTTGTGCGGCGTGCGCTCTGGGTCGCGAGTCGAAATGAAGTCCAAGGCGGGCCCCTTACATGTATGCCAACACCCGCCGCATCGGCCCATAAGAAGGCCTTTTGAAAGATTGCGACGGGGTTGACCGGTGGATGTTTTCTTTAATTTTTACATATGCACCGAAGCCAGTTAGGCCTCGGTTGTGGAAGATGCGGAATTGGCCTCTTCAGCGTCGAAGCTGAGCTCTTCGGAACGGTCGATGACATCATCCTTGGCAAAGCGGTTAACAATCATGGCAATTGCACCGTCTCCAGTGACATTACATGCGGTACCGAAGGAGTCGATGGCGATGTAGGCGGCAATCATCAAAGCGACCTGCTCCTGATCGAAGCCCAGCATGGACTGCAGCACACCGACCGCGGCCATAATTGCGCCACCTGGAACGCCCGGAGCCGCGATCATGGTGATACCCAAAGTGAGAATGAAGCCGATGGCCATGCCCGGCGAAAGCGGCTTGTCCGCCATGAACATCACGGCAAATGCGAACAGCGTGATTTTCATCATCGAACCGGCCAGGTGGATGGTTGCGCACAGTGGCACGGTAAAGCCAGCGACCTTCTCCGAGACACCATTCTTCAGCGCGGCCTTGTACGTCACCGGAATGGTAGCGGCCGAGGAGGAGGTGCCGAGTGCGGTGACGTAAGCCGGCAGCATGTTCTTCAGGGACGTCCACGGGCTACGGCCAGCGATGGCGCCAGCGATGGAGAACTGGATTGCCAACAGGAGCACGGTGCCGATGACTGCCAGAAGCAGCACCTTGAAGAACATCGACAGCGTCGTGGTCAGGTTGCCGTTCATGCCCATAGACAGGAACATGCCGAAGATGTAAATCGGCAGCAGCGGGATGATAAACGCCGAGATGATCTTCATAATCACGTCGCGCAGCTGCGTCGCACCGCGGTAGAGCGAGTCCGACTTCACGGTGGTCATCGCCACACCGACCGTGAAAGCCAGCAACAGGGCGGTCATGACGTCAAACGGCGGTGGCATCTCCACATTGAAGAAGCTCTCCAGCGCGCCCTCATCAATATCCACCGATGCGCCGGCTTGGTCAGCGCCGAGCAGCCAAGGGTAGAGCCCCTGGGTGGCGGCGTAGGCCAATAGACCCGAGAACACCGTCGAGCCGTAGGCGATAGCAGTGGTAATACCCAGCCACTTTCCGGCGCCGCGGCCCAGGCTGGCAATCGCCGGCGTGATGAGGGCAAAAATCAGCACCGGGATAAAGAAGCCCAGGAAGTTACCAAAGAGGCCATTGAAAGTGACAAAAATTCGAGCCAGCCAGTCCGGGAAGAAAAAGCTGCAGACAATGCCCAGAATAATCGCGACAATAACGCGGAAAAGGAGCGTTTGCGTAAAACGCATTCGGGTACTCATAGTCAATCCTTGTTCGGATGGAATTTACTTCTCTAGCGTGCGGTATTTACGTTATGCAACGCAAATAACCGGGTGTGGTTTTACGCCTTTTCGGCTACCTCTTCTGCAACGGTCTCGTCGGCAAGCACACTCGCCGGGCGATTTGCGCGCTGCTTTCGCGTGACGACGTCAATTGCGTATCCGATCACCGTCGCTGCCAGAGTCGGCAGGAACCATCCGAACTCGATGCTCTGACCAGGTACGAGACTGAGGAAGTCCGCCAAAGCAGAACCACCGACACCCAAACCGGAGAGTACTGAGATACCCGACCAGATGGTGGCAACCCAGACGCCCAGGCGGTAGGTGTAATGCAGCTTGAAGGAGTAGGAAATGACCGGGTCGAGAAGAGTCAGTGCAATCAGAGTGATAGCCGGCGGGTAAATAAAGGTGATGATCGGCGCGGCAATCGCCAGTACCTGAGACAGCCCCTGTGTTGCCATTACGAAGGACATGACCGTGAAGATAATGGCCCAGGCCTTGTAACTGATGCCCGGAAGCAGCAGGTTGAAGAACTCACTGGTGGCGGCAATTAGGCCGACAGCCGTGGTCATACATGCGAGCAGAACGATGAGGCCGAAGACAATCTGTCCGACCTGGCCCATGGCCAGCTTGGAAGCCTCTGCGAGAATGCCCGAGCCGTTATCGAAGGAGGCGGCATTCGGCAGCACCTGGCCGACATAGCCCAGACCCAAGTAGATGATGGCGAGCAAAATGCCGGCGAACAGTCCTGCGGTCATGGTTCCGCGAACCATGCGCTTGCCTTCTGGGACACCGCTGACGCGCAGGGCGGAAATCACAATAATGCCGAATGCCAGGCCGGCGATGGAGTCCATGGTGAGGTAGCCCTCGACCAGGCCGGAGGCAAATGGGGTAGAGGAGTACTTCTCAATTGGCGCAGCCGGAGCGGCATCGAATTTGAATGCCGACATTCCAACCAATACAACCAAGAGAATCAGCAAAGCCGGGGTGAGAATCTTGCCCAGTTTGGACACAATTTCATTCGGATTCCACGCAAGTGCTAAGGCGATACCGAAGAAAACAAAGTAGAAGGCCGCAGCGACGGCCAGTGAATCACTGCCGAAAATCGGCTGGACACCGGTTTCGTACGACACGGCACCGGTACGCGGCAGAGCGTAGAAAGCACCGATGGA
Source organism: Corynebacterium sp. MSK012 (assembly GCF_030232435.1). NCBI lineage: Bacteria > Bacillati > Actinomycetota > Actinomycetes > Mycobacteriales > Corynebacteriaceae > Corynebacterium > Corynebacterium sp. MSK012. The sequence goes on along the minus strand of NZ_JASPJU010000003.1, from coordinate 30,400 downwards.
AAGGTATGCGATTACCGGGAAGCCCAAGGAAAAGATGCGGCCCGCGCGGAACGCTAGGTCACGCAGGTTGTTGCCTGAAATGGCGATAGCGATGATGGCCAGAACTGGCAACGCCACACCGGTGAGCAGGAAGCCGGTGATTGAGGGGCCAAAATTGGTACCGGAATCCACTCCGAGCTTCGGCGGGAAGATGAGGTTGCCCGCGCCGAAGAACATCGAAAACAGCATGAGAGCTGTAACAACGATAATGGAAGCGAAAGACTTCGGGGACTCCACTCCGCTCGACTTGGTCATGAGAATTGTGTTCTTTCTAAATTAGTGTCGCCCGTAAGGTCAAGGGCGATGCTGCAAGCTGCTGTGGCGACGCCGTTGTTGCCTGTGCTGCGGTGGCGCAAACGCCCGTTACAACAGCGCAATTGCAGTTCGTGTGCCCATGTAGATGAAAGGCCACGATGTCGAAAACTGACACTCTTAATGTGAAATTGTGAATTTTCACGGGCTGGGTGGAGCCTGATGCGTGAATTAAGTTGCGGCTTGTATGAGCCGTCTTTATTGGAATTATTAAGGGGCTTCGACGGCGTTGGTGGTGCCGACGAAGGCACTCTATTTATCCTAATGGGGCGTTCGAGAGAGAGAAAATCAAGAAATTTCCCAGAAAATTTGCTGCCTGTGATGGGGCAGCGAACATAAGAGAAAGAGCCTGGCGCACACGTTTACGCTGACAGCGTGTGTACGCCAGGCTTAGTGCTAATTCCGTCGCTCTACAGCAGATCCTTCACCTTCGGATCCACCAGCGCGGTCACTGCGGCCTTCGCATCGGCCGCAGTTTCGGCATCGACAGCGTATGCTGCCATCTGCTGGCAGGTAGCGCGGTCGTGGAGGCGGAGAGCGGCGCGGACGGCCGGCACCTTCTTGGAAGCCATGGACAGCGAGCTCACGCCGAGGCCCACCAGGACCAGTGCCAGCAGCGGGTCACCGCCGGCTTCACCGCAGACACTAATGGGCTTGCCGGTAGCATTGCCGCCCTTGCATGCGGACTTAATCATTTGCAGCACAGCCGGCTGCCATGGCGATAGGAGATCCGCCAGAGCCCCCTGCATACGGTCGGCCGCCATAGTGTACTGCGACAAGTCGTTAGTACCAATGGAGGCAAAGTCCACAATGGACAGCAGCTGCTTCGCGCGAATTGCTGCTGCGGGGACCTCAATCATGATGCCGACCTTCGGCAGGCCACGCTCCCGTGCCTTGTCTGCAAACCACTTTGTTTCTTCGACCGTTGCGATCATCGGAGCCATAACCCGCAGGTCAGCCTTACGGCCGGTGGCGTCAAACGCAGCGGCGAGTGCATCCAGCTGCGTATCCAGCAAATCTTCCCGAGCCTGCGACAGGCGCAGTCCGCGGCGACCCAGCGCCGGGTTTTCTTCCTCGCCTAGGTCGGCAAAGCTCAGCGGCTTATCCGCACCCGCATCCAGCGTGCGCACAACCACGCGTCGCTCACCGAATGCCTTCAGCACACGAGTGTAGGTTTCCGTTTGTTCTTCCAAACTCGGAGCCTTGTCGCGGTCGAGGAAAAGGAACTCAGTACGGAACAGGCCGGTGCCCTCATTATCCTGCGCTGCCGCAGACTCACCATCTTCCGCGGTACCAATGTTGGCCAGCAGATTCACCGGGTAACCATCAGCGGTCTTGCCTGCGCCCACAGACTGCGCTAGGGCTGCTTCCCGGCGTCGAGCGCGCTCTTCCAACGCGGCGACCTCATCGGCGGTCGGATTCGCAATCACCTCACCGGCGCCGCCGTCAATGGCGACGAAGGTTCCGGCCTCGAGTTCCATGACGCCCTTCGCCTTAACGACGGCTGGAATGCCCAGCTGTGCTGCGAGGATAGCCGTGTGACTGGTCGGCCCGCCACCAGCGGTGGCAATGCCTACGACCAACTCGGGGTCAAGACCCACGGTTTCGGCGGGCGCGAGATCGTCGGCAAGCAGAATAGTTGGGGTGGAGACATCCGGGACGCCCGGTTTTGGCAGGCCACGCAGCTCGCAAATTGTGCGGTCGCGAACATCGTAGAGGTCGGTGACACGTTCAGCCATGTAGCCACCGAGACTGGTTAGGAGCTGCGCGTAGTCCTCAACGGCATCGTGAACGGCCTGGGTGACGCCGGAACCCGCCTTGAGTTTCTTCACCACGGCCTTGGCGAGCGCCCTATCGGAAGCCAGTTGCGCAGTGGCCTCCAGAATCGGACGTGCCTGCGGGCTGGAGTGCTCAGCCTGCTTCTTCAGCGACTCTGCGACGTTGGCCATCGCCGCGCGGACGCGCTCACCATCGGCGACGGGATCGGTCGACGACGGCTCTTGAGTATCAACTCCCGGGGCGGGGAGTACCTTTACTACTTCAGCGCTGGCCGTACCGGTCGAGACACCGATGCCATAGATGACAGTGTGCTGCTCGTTCATTGCTTCCGATCTCCTTTTCGGGACCTCTGCGGGGATACTCGTCGGTCGTGGTGTGCCGTGGTGTTATCCAGGAGTGTTTTAGCTGGGCTTACTCGGCATCCAGGTCGCGCTCGAGCATGGCTGCAAGCTCGTCCAGAGCTGCAGCTGCGGAGTCGTCCTCGCAGCTCAGCGTGACTTCGTCGCCGTGCTTAGCGCCGAGGGTCATGACCTCCAGGATCGAGGCGGCATCGGCCTCTTCGTCGTCAAGGGAAATGACAATGTCGTAGTCGTACTCAGCAGCAGCCTGAGTGAACAGGGAAGCCGGGCGAGCGTGCAGGCCTACGGAGGAACCGATGGTAGCGGTACGAGTAATCATGGTTGAATCCTTTCGGGTCGAATATGTGAAATTTTCTGACTCAGGCACAGTGCCTGTACATCCCACCGCGGGTGCGCCGCCCGCTGGTGCTTGCTTAGCATCAACGTCGCGCACGCTCCGGGAAACCCTGGAGGCGGTGGGAGATACAGCCGCTGCCTGCACAATGCGTGCAATGTGCAGGGTGAGGTAGGAAACTTCGTCTTCCGTCAACCCCGACCCCAGACGCAGTTCAATGACTGCGGAGATACGCTGTGCGCAGCGAAACGCCTCTGGGGCGGAGTCACGGATGGCCTGGCCAATAGCGGAGGAGTGATCTTTCAACTGCTCATGCTTGGCAATCCGGACGAACAGGTAGCGCAGGTGTGTGATGAAGCGCCCCACATTGACAGTCTCTGGCTCCAGCGTGATGCCAAAATCACTTTCAATGATTGTGAGCAGCTGCTGCAGGACGCCCGTCATGGTGTAGGTGAAGCTCAAATCACCCGTAGAAAAACCAGCATTGACCAGGTGTAACGTAATCGCCACCGCTTCTGAGCGGGGCAATGGCGCTATACGACGGTCATTGAGGGCGCGATTGATATGCGACAAAATCGCCTGCGCCTGCGCGTATTCTTCACTATAAAGTTGGCTGACCTCCGCGAGCAGCGGGTACTCTGCTCGCTGCCCGTTAGCTGCCCTCATGATGGCGAAACCAATGTGATCGGCCAACGCCACAAGGAGGGAAGCGTTCTTCGTCATCGATTCCGGCAGGCCGGCTGCGGTTACCGCATCGGTCACAAGAGTCATGTGAGCCAGCGGAATTTCTGTGAGCATCGTGGCAATATGGTCCGGATCGCGGCCTTCTGCCGGGACGAAGATTCGGACTACTTTGCTCGAATCAACCGGCTGTCCCGGGCGAGCCTTGAACCCAATGCCGCGGCCGGTGATGATTTTTTCACCGGTCGCGTCCTTGGCCAGGACCACGTTGTTATTGAATACTCTCAGGATTTCCATGTCGGTAACCGTGAACTCCTCCATAAGTTGAGGGATTTCAGGCCGGTATGCCTTCTAGAAATCAATTATGGCTGAACTTCGATGACCATGTCGCCGGCTTGGACAGAGATGCCGGTGACCGGGGAAACCTTGGTTAGCTTCTTGGTATTGGTGATGGTCATCAGTGTCGTGGTTGGGTAACCAGCTTCCTTGACCTTGTCGAAATCGACCTCGGCAAGTACATCGCCGGCCTCGACGTGCTGCTTCTTGGAAACCTGGACATCGAAGCCTTCACCGGCCATCTTGACTGTGTCGATACCGACGTGGACGAGTACCTCTACACCGTCATCGGTCTTAATACCGAAGGCGTGACCGGTCTTTGCCACAGTCATCAACGTGCCCGATACGGGTGCGACCACGGTAGAACTGGTTGGCTTGATACCGACACCGTCACCGAGAGCACCGGAGGCAAAGACCGCGTCGCCGGCCTCGGCAAGGCTGACAACCTCACCGGCAACCGGGGCCTGCACCTGTACAGGCTTGGTATCAACGGCAGTTGCGACACCACCGGCGCCAGCTGCCGCAGCAGCCGGTGCGGCAGCCTCGGCGTTGGTACCAGCGTCACCGGAAGCCTCAGCTGGAGCCGAATCGGAGCCACTGGTGGCAGCGTGTGGGGTGGCGTCGCTGGGTTCGTCGTCAAGCTCTGCGGCGCGTGCGGCCTCGGCCTCAGCCTTCTCTTCCGGCGTGCGGTAGTCGGTGAGAATGATGGCGAACATGGCGACGAAGAATGCCACGGCGACGGAAATCAGGTAGACCCACATCGGTTTGAACACGACAGTGGTGATGAGGGAGGTGAAGACGAAGGCGTTGGTTGTCACACCACCGAACGGAGCCGACAGGATGGCGATAGTCAGACCGCCGGCGAAACAGCCGAGCAGCATGCGCGGGTAAATCCGCTTGAAGCGCAGGTGAATACCGTAGAGGGACGGCTCGGAGATACCACCGAAGAGACCGGCAGCGAGTGCACCCGTTGCAGTTTGGCGCATCTGAGTGTCGTGGTCGCGCATGGAAAGAACCAGCACACCGGCAGTTGCTCCGAAGCAGGCGAAGTTCCAGGCACCCATCGGGCCTTGGATGAAGTCGTAGCCGAGAGTCTGGATATTGACCAGCATCAGCGCATTCAGTGGCCAGTGCAGGCCAAGCGGTACGAGGAACGGGTAGAGCATCGGGATGAGAATTGCGAACACAAACGGTGCGTTCGAGTTCATCCATGCCAGGCCGGAGCCGATGCCGTTACCAAGCCAGATGCCCAGCGGGCCGATGAGGAAGGCCGTTAGCGGAATCATGATCAGCATGGAGATAAACGGCACGAAGACCATCTGCACATTCTCCGGGAAGATCTTCTTCAAACCGTGGTAGACCACTGCCAGGATGGCGACCATGATCAGCGGTACAAAGACCTGTCCGCCGTAGTCATTGAGCTGCATTGGCAGGCCGAAGATGTTGGCGGTGAAAGTTTCGGTACCGAGTTCCTCGTTGACTGTCTTGATGGTGTCCGAGAAGCGATCGGTATCCTGCAGACTCATAAACTCCGGCGTCATTAGGGCAGCCATGATGGCTGCGCCCAGCCATGGATCTACCCGCAGCTTCTTCGCTGCGTTGTAGGCGACCATGATTGGCAGGAAGTAGAAGACGCTGCGCCACATGGCATCGACGAAAATCCAGGTGGCGGACTTATCCTCAGCGCGGAAGTCGACGATGTTCAGGCCGTCGAGTACAGCCGCAATCGCGATAATCAGCGATGCACCCAACAGCACGCCCAGGATTGGGCGGAAGGAATCCGAGAGGTACTCGAAGAAATTGTCCAGCCAGGAGTACTTGCCGCGTGCCTTCGAGCGAGCTTCTGCCTTAACGTCTGCGTCGGACTTAGTGGCGACTGCGCCGGCACCCTTCATTTCCGGTAGATGCTTAATTGCCGTGTACATCGATTCGACGCCACCGCCACAGATGACCTGGTAGCGGTTATCGCCCTGGTGAACGACACCGAGTACGCCCGGCACCTTGTCAATCTTGTCCTCGTTAATCTTGGAGACATCACCGAGTTCAAAACGCAGACGCGTCGCACAGTGCGTCATGCTTGTGATGTTTCCGGGTCCACCGAGGTTTTCAACTATTGCCCTCGCGCTGGAATCTTTTGACGACCCCATCGTGACCTTCCTTCACAGTAAGCAGGGCCGTTAAACGCAAAAAGACCCGAGGCACCACAAACTGTGGGCCTCAGGTCTTGCCTCAAAAGAGTAACAACCCTGGGTTGATATCTATTAACTTCGACCCTACTCCGCTTTACATAGTTTTGACAAGGTAGTAATTCAAGCTCAAATTTCACATTTGGGGATAGCCTGGATTGTCTGTGGACAACCGCATGCAACCTATTTCGCGCTCAGTGCGGAAGTCGTAAGGTGGCAGCTATGAGGATTGGAGTTTTAGGTGTAGGAGCTGTCGGCGGCTGGTTTGGCGGTCGCCTCGTGCAAGCGGGTTATGATGTCGTCTTTCTCGCCCGCGGCGAGACCCTGACACGTCTTCGTGAGGTGGGGCTCACGCTTATCGACGAGCACGGGGAACGCAGCATTATCCCCGTCAAAGCAGCCGACAATTGGGGTGAACTCACTGCCGATGGCGTCGACGTCGATGTTGTGATTGCGGCAACCAAGGCGCTGCCGGGCAACGATCCTTTCCCGCAAGTTCCGGCTGGTGCAGCAGTGGTGACCACCCATAACTCGGTGGAAATCCCTTATTTGGCAGCGGGGCGGTTCGGTGAAGACAAGGTGTTCCCGGGTGTTATCCGCGGTTTCTTTATCCACACTGGCCCGGCAGAAGTCACCTTCCGACCAGGACCGATGAGCCTGAACATCGGCACATTCGATGACTCCACTAATGACCTGGTCGGGGCAGTTATCGAGGCATTGCACATGGCTGGGCTCGGTGGCGAACAGCTCCCGGATATCTGGGTCGATATCTGGGCAAAAGCGATGTTCGTGGCTAACCTCGGTGCCCTAGGTGCCCTGGCTGATAGTCCGATTGGTTACTTGCGTTCGGAAATGCGCGACAGCTTGACGCGGATGTTTGAAGAAACCGAGGCAGTCGGTCGAGCCTGCGGCGTTGCGCTGCCAGAGGACATCGTGTCGCGGACCTTGGCCTTTACTGATGATCAAGGGTACGACAACACCTCGTCGATGCAGCGCGACTACACCGCGGGACTTACCAATGAGCTCGATGCCCAGATTGGCGCGATCCGCCGGATGGGGGCAGAAGGCGAAAGTGGAAACGCCGACGCTGGATCTGGTGTATGGCGCTCTGGTTGGGCGTCAACACAAGCATATGAATTAAGAGCTGCGGTGCTCAGCTAAGTCAAACCGGAATTGGGGGATTGGAAAGACTGATGAAAATTGGATCGGACTACACGGAAAACAATGGGCTCATCATCGGTGAGGATGGATTGGCTCGACCGGCATGGGCTGCTCACAGTGAGCTGCTGAGAGAGTACTACGACACCGAGTGGGGGATGCCGGTGCGCGATGAGCAAGGACTATTCGAACGGCTCAGCCTGGAGGTATTTCAGGCGGGGTTGTCGTGGGAGACAGTGCTGAAGAAGCGGCCCGCGTTTCAGGAAGCCTTCGCGAACTTCGACCCCGATGCGGTTGCTGATTTCGATGACGAAGATGTCGAAAGATTGATGAATGATGAACGAATCATTCGGAATCACAGGAAGATTACCGCGGTAATCAATAACGCCGCCGCGACTATTGCCTTGCGTGAAAACGGCGGCTTAGCCGAGTTGATGTGGTCGTTTAAACCGGAGAAGTCTCCCGAGCCACGTTCAATCGAAGAGGTGCCCAGCTTCTCCGAGGAGTCCAAGGCGCTTGCCAAGGCATTGAAGAAAGCTGGTTTTAAGTTCGTAGGCCCCACCACGGTCTTTGCATCAATGGCTGCCGTGGGGATTGTCGATATCAACATTGTTGGCGCACATCGGCGCGGTGCCTCTGGCGTTTTTGGCTAGGGGAAAGGGGGATTTAACTAGCTAGGGGGAAAGAAAAAGAGCGTGCCACCCGGCACGCTCAAAATCTTTCGGTTCGTGTAGAACTACTTGTTCTCGTAGGAGTCGGAGTAGTTCTGGCCGTCCTCAGAGGTCCACTTCATGGTGTCCTTAGTGAACGGCTGCTCCCAGCCGTTTTCAATCTCCGACTCCGGTGCGGTCGGCAGACCAATCTCGTTTTCCAGTGCACCGTTGGCAACCCAGGTCTCGCGAATCTTACCGATCAGCGGCTGTGCACCGTTGGTCTCCGGGGACTCAACGAAGGTGACGTTCTCGTATTCAGCGGCAACTGCGTCGCCGACCTTCTTAGCGGACTTGAACTCGCCAGCCTCAGCATCGTACGGGGAGGTGAAGGAAGAAGCTGCCTCGGTGATGGACTCAGGCAGGTCAGCCTCTGCCACATCCTCGCCAGCAGCGTCGCCCAGACCCAGACCGTTCATAGCCTCGCCGGCCTTGTCCTTAGCGCCATCAGCAGCCTCGCCAGCCTTGTCCTTAGCGCCATCAGCTGCGCCGCCGGCCTTGTCCTTAGCGCCGTCCATAGCGTCGCCAGCCTTATCAGTGGCGTCGGTTGCTACCTGGCCAGCCTGATCCTTGGCGTTGTTAGCAGCATCCTGTGCATCATCGGAAGAACATGCAGCCAGGCCGCCGAGTAGGGCGGCGGAGCCAACGATTGCGGTAGCGATACGGGTCATCTTCTTGTTCTGCATTTCAAAACCACTTTCTTGAGAGCTAACTAAGTTACCTATTCAATTATTGGCATCTTCCACTATTTGTCCGAATTAAATTCAAAGAGAAATTGACAATTCTTTTGAATATCGGACATTCGAAGATGGTGTGGCTTCAAAGCCGTACAGAAAGAACACTAGGTAATTCTGGGGCCTGTGCAAGTCAAATGGCGCGAGTCTGTGCACTCTATGCTCTATTTGTTACCGAATTTGCGTGATTGCGAAATTGGAATAGTGCTGGTGAGGGCGTTGCGAGTAACGGAAAGGTATCAATCTTATTAAGCTTGACGTTTATTGCTTATTTTCTTTCTCTGCGTGGTTGGAGCCGCGGGCATCGTCGTCAAGCGTGTACTCGCCATCTGGCAGGACGAACCAGGCTAAGAGGTAAAGAGCTAGGAATCCAGCGCCAATCTTCCAGCCAATCATCGATCCAACGCAGGGAAGGATGATGTAGACCATTCGTGTGAAAGTGATATCCCAGCCTTGGCTTTCCGCGATTCCTGCAAGGACGCCACCGAGGAGGCGGTCATTACGCGAGCGGTAAATCTTCTTGGTGGATTTTTCGGGAGCGGCGTCGCTCATTAGATAAATACTCCAAGGTATGGCTATTTAAGTATATTTCGGTAGATCGCGCTTATACGTAAGTTTCCTTCGGCATGATGATCCATGCTGCGAGATAGAGAAGAAACTGCGGACCAGGCATCAGGAAAGACGCGACAAATATAACGCGCAGCAAAGTCGCATCCCAGTTGAAATACTCAGCGAACCCACCGAGCACACCGGCAACCATTTTGTTATTGGTGGAACGGGTCAGTGACTTGTTGTTCATAACAATCAAGGGTAGCCCCAATCCGTTTAGTTCGCAGTGGTGCTAGCTCTACTAAATGTGCCGACTAAAAACAGCGTGTCCCAGCTAAAAACACCGCTACCCCAATACGGTTAGGTGGGGTAGCGGTGTGGGCGTCGTCAAGCGAGCTTTACGGGGCGAATGCTAGCAGTCGTAGTAGAGCTCGAACTCCTGCGTCGTCGGGCGCAGACGTGCCGGCATAATCTCCTGCTCGAACTTGTAGCGGATATGCGCGTCGATGAGATCCTGTGTGAAGACATCGCCGGCAAGCAGGAACTCGTGGTCCTCTTCCAGCGCCTTCAGCGCACCCTCCAGCGAATGCGGGACGGTGGGGACGTCCTTGAGTTCCTCTGGTGGCAGCTCGTAGAGATCCTTGTCAATCGGCTTGCCAGGCTCGATGCGGTTCTTGATGCCGTCGAGACCAGCCATCATTGCGGCGGTGAAAGCCAAGTACGGGTTGCCCGACGGGTCCGGAGCGCGGAACTCGATGCGCTTGGCCTTCGGGTTTGCGCCGGTAATCGGGATTCGGATGGCGGCCGAGCGGTTCTCCTGGCTGTAGACCAAGTTGACGGGAGCCTCGAATCCCGGAACCAGGCGGTGGTAGCTGTTCATTGTCGGGTTGGTGAAAGCCAGGACTGCACCGGCGTGCTTCAAGATGCCGCCAATGTAGTAGCGCGCCATGTCGGACAGGCCGCCGTAACCGTTTTCATCGTGGAATAGTGGCTTGCCATCCTTCCACAGTGACTGGTGGATGTGCATACCAGAGCCGCCATCGCCGGCCAACGGCTTCGGCATGAAGGTAGCGGACTTCTGGTTGAACTTGGCGGTGTTCTTCACCACGTACTTGAAAGTCTGCATGTCATCGGCGGCGTGCAGCAGGGTATTGAAACGATAGTTAATCTCCTGCTGACCGCCGGAGCCCATCTCGTGGTGGGAGCGCTCAACATGGAAGCCAACATCCTGCAGGTGCTCGCCGATTTCGTCACGAAGATCCTGCATGTGGTCATACGGAGCAGTAGGGAAGTAGCCGCCTTTGGTGCGCACCTTGTGGCCGAGGTTGCGCGATCCGTCCGGGTTTACCTTCACACCGGAGTTCCACCAGCCCTCAACCGAGTCCACCTCGTGGAATGACTTGTTTGAACTGGAGTCGTAGCGGACGGAGTCGAAGATGTAGAACTCTGCCTCAGCGCCAAAATTACAGGTATCGGCGAAGCCCAGTTCGTTCAGGTAGTTCTCGGCCTTACGGGCAATATTGCGCGGGTCGCGACTAAACGGCTCGCGGGTGTGCGGGTCATGGACGAAGAACTTCATGTTCAGCGTCTTCGACTTACGGAACGGGTCGATGAAAGCCGTGTCCAGGTCGGGCAGCAGCATCATGTCGGAGTTATCCACCGAGGTGTAACCCGCAATGGACGATCCGTCGAAGGCGAGGCCCTCATAGGCTGAGTCCTCATCAAACTCGGATACCGGAACGGTTAGGTGCTGTTCGATGCCGGGAACGTCGGTGAACTGGACGTCTACCCAGCGAATGTCATTGTCCCGGATGTATCGTTGGATTCCTTCCGGAGTTGTCTGGTCACTGCTGGGTTTGAACTTACCCATTGGTAAAACTCGCCTACTTCGCGTCTAGCTTGTTGAGCTTACTAATCGTGTTATCGAACTTGCTGGTCACTACTACTTCAGCAGCGGAACATCCCACAGGTTCAGCTTGGTGCCGATGCCCTTTGCCAGGGCGTTGTCGTAGACATCGGTGGCCCAGGCGACGTCCTCGACTGGCATGCCTCCGATGGAGTAGCAGAAGATTTCCTCGTCGTTCTGGCGACCCGGGGCCTTACCGGAAGCGATATCACCAATGTTGACAAGCTTCTCGGCGGGAAGGGTGCCCTCTTCCTTCATGTCCCACCAGCGGTTACCCGGAATACCGAGCAAGCGCTCATAGGTCACGTCTGGGCCGTTCTCGTTGAACCACTCTTCGTACAGGCCGGTGTAGTCAACGACGAGGTTGCAGTCGTCGGAACGCACGAAGTCGTCGTCGAGGCGTGCAGCGGCTGGCATGAGCAGCAGCGCGCCGGGCTTCAGATACTCCTTCTTGAAGTACGGGAAACCGGACGGGCCATCGGAGGAAGTCGAGGTGCCGGCGATGAGGATGTCGGAGTCGCGGATGGCCTCTTCTTCGGTCTCGACGATACGGACCTCTTCCAGCTGCGGGAACTCGTTCTTAATCCAATCCACAGCCTTCTGGGTCGAAGCCTGGGAGCGGCCCTTGACCTTAACCTTCTTAATGCTCGGACGCTGCGACATAGCGGAGCCGAGAATGGTGCGGCTCATAACACCCGGGCCAATGATGCCAACGACCTCGGCGTCTTCGACGGCCAGGTGCTTGACGCCGACACCCGGAACAGCGCCAGTGCGGTAGGCCGACAGGAGGTTTGCCGACATGACAGCCTTCGGGGCACCCGTAATTGCATCGTTGAGAATGAACAGGTGGATCGAACGTGGCAGGTCGTTCTGGCGGTTATCGGCATTGGAGCCGTACCACTTCACACCTGCGCCGTTGAAGCGACCACCGAGGTAAGCGGGCATTGCCATGAAACGACGGTCAGGGCCATTTGCCGGCATACCCTCATGGATTGGGTTATCCGGGAAGTTGATCTGGGCACCGTGGGAGTTAGCGGAAGCGCCGGCCATCCGGTAGTCGCCGTCGGCCAGCAGAATCAGGGTTTCTTCCATGGTCTCAACACACTTGGCGAAATCCGTGACACCAGCTTCAACCATGTCAGGTTCGCTGAGGTAGAGAAAATCAATGCGAGTTGAGTTTTCTGGGTTGGCAGCGTTTTCGTTAGTCAAGAATGCTCAAATCCTTCTTAATGTTCATCGGCCACCCTATGCGGCGGCTGGGCTTAAGTTATTCCAGATGCATGCTCTCCAGAATCAATCAAAACGCCTCGGCGTGGGCTCTCGAGGCGCCATTTCCGAGGGGTATGTCGTACCACCATACGGAAAAACCACAGCGTAGGGGGGCGTTTACGCAGTTTTCAGCACGACATTCCCGCTTTACGACGGTCACAGCGACAGAGTCCAATTTCCGTCAATAAGTTGCCCGTAATAACTACTTCGACATGCACAATTGATACTTTTTGAGAACGATTACAGATGAGTGAATTATCCTCCCACGCATCAATGTTTATGAACTTTGTCACATGTCATTAAGTTGCGACACATTTCTGGTTCAACGGGCGTGATTGCCTGGCGTCCTACCTTCGCAGCATGCCCCATCCGCTCTTGGTGTCCGCCCCCCCCTTGCGGTGTCCCTCGCATCCGTCCCTCGTGTTGTCCCTAGCGACACCCTCGCACGTATGGCCAATTTCCTGGCACTTATCGATGATTTTCCTTCACTTATCGACGATTTTTCGTCACTTATCGACGGCTGTCCGGCACTTATGCGCACGGTATCCTCCCCACCCTGTCACTTGTCGATGCGCTGTTCACTTATGGCCACGCTATAGCGCATCGACAAGTGAATATTGCATCGATAAGACTGGGGCGGAGAGTGTGCAACTCTACTCGTGCAGGAGTCGCGGCCCTTTTGTGGTGGTGTATGACCCTGTTCAGGGGAGTGGCCCGGAACCGCGCACAAATTCGTGCTCACATACGCGCGCGTATGCGGGCCCAGGCGCCCGCAGCCAGCATGACCGCAATGAAAAACCGCCTGACCACATTAACTGTGGTCAGGCGGCATCTAACAAGCTCGTTGGGCGGCCATGAGGAGCAATGGGGGGTGCTTGCTGTGGCCGTCGTGAAGCGAAAACTTTAGCAGTCGTAGTACATTTCGTATTCCTGCGGAGTCGGGCGCAGGCGAACCGGTTCGATCTCGTTTTCGTACTTGTAGTCGATGTAGGTCTGGATGAGGTCCTCGGTGAAGACATCGCCCTCGAGCAGGAACTCGTGGTCGTTGCGCAGGGCCTCGAGTGCGGCCTCGAGAGAGGTCGGAGCCTGCGGGATGTCGGCGGCTTCCTCCGGCGGGAGCTCGTAGAGATCCTTGTCGACCGGAGCGTGCGGCTCGATGCGGTTCTTCACGCCGTCCAGTCCGGCCATCATCATGGCAGCGAAGCCAAGGTACGGGTTGCCCGACGGGTCCGGGGCGCGGAACTCGATGCGCTTTGCCTTCGGGTTGGAGCCGGTGATCGGAATGCGAACAGCGGCAGAGCGATTGCGCTGCGAGTAGACCAGGTTGATCGGAGCCTCGAAGCCCTTGACCAGGCGGTGGTAGGAGTTCAGGGTCGGGTTGGTGAAGGCCAGTACCGCACCTGCGTGGTGAAGGATACCGCCGATGTACCAGCGAGCGATGTCCGACAGACCTGCGTAACCGGCCTCATCGTGGAACAGCGGCTTGCCGTCCTTCCACAGCGACTGGTGAGCGTGCATGCCCGAGCCGTTGTCGCCAGCCAGCGGCTTCGGCATAAAGGTGACGGACTTGCCCTCTTCCCAGGCGGTGTTCTTGATGATGTACTTGAAGGTCTGCAGGTCGTCTGCAGCGTGCAACATCGTGTTGAACTTGTAGTTGATCTCCTGCTGACCACCGGTGCCGACCTCGTGGTGGGCGCGCTCCAGGTCGAAGCCGGCGTCAGCGAGCTTCAGGCACATCTTGTCGCGCAGGTCCTGGTAGTGGTCGTACGGAGCGGTAGGGAAGTAGCCGCCCTTTAGACGGGTCTTGTAACCCAGGTTTGCAGAGCCGTCCGGGTTCTGGTCCTTGCCGCGGTTCCACCAGCCTTCGATGGAATCAACTTCGTAGAAGCCGCGGTTGGTGTCGGTCTCGAACTTGACGTTGTCGAAGATGTAAAACTCCGCCTCAGCGCCGAAGAAGCAGGTGTCGGCGATGCCGGTAGAGATGAGGTATTCCTCCGCCTTCTTCGCGACGTTACGCGGGTCGCGGGAGAACGGCTCGAGGGTAAACGGATCGTGGACGAAGAACTTGACGTTCAGGGTCTTTGCCTTGCGGAACGGGTCAATGCGCGCGGTGCTCAGGTCGGGCAGCAGTGCCATGTCGGACTCGTCGATGGAAGTGAAACCACGAATCGAGGAACCGTCGAATGCCAGGCCTTCGGCCATCGCGTCCTCGTCAAATGCGGATGCCGGGATGGTGAAGTGCTGCTCGATGCCGGGAACATCCGTGAAGCGGACGTCGACGAACTCGACGCCCTCTTCCTTGATATACGCGACTACTTCCTCGGGAGTTTTGAAGGACATGTGCGGTCTCCTTAGTTGGCCTTGTTTAGTACGCAGTAGGGAATTCTTGCACGATGTTTCGTGCACCTGCCGCGCTGTCAAGGACTGGCCGGTTGACGCCTTCAAGCTTAACGAACCACGCATTCATTCTGGAATTAGAACCACGAATTTCTGGCATGGTGCGTGAGAAATTCGCCAATACGGAACAGGTTACGCAAATAGGGAGCAGGTTATCTATTTGTGGAAACAAGGCAATACCCTGCGCATTCATGTCACACACGCTTTACGACGCGCCTTTAGCTCCCGTGCTGATAAGAAAATGGAAAAGGCGACGCAACATCGCCCCCGGATTACCCCCGCACGCGCTGAATGGCTGTCCCAGCCCGTGATTTGATAGCCGGATTGCTGCATTAGACTATGAACCCATGGAAGAAAAGCACAGTTGGCTAGATGGCCCTCAGATTCCGGGAGAGTTCGATAATCCGGACAAGCTCTCGGACTATCCCGGCCAGGCATTGGGTCTTGCCCCCGATGGCCCAGGATCGCAAGCGACGTTGATGCGTCGCGTCGGCGGCATTCTCATTGACTGGATTATTTCCTTGATGATTGCCGGCGCTTTTTCGATGTTCTTCGGCCCGAGCGAGGCGCAGATTGACCAGTTCGGGGATTCGTTTATCGCCTGGCAGTCATTCCTTGCGACCTATTCGCCAGTTGTCTTCCTCATTATTGGCACGGTGTCGGTTTGGCTGTTCGCCCGCACTCCGGGCCAGTGGATGATGAAGATGGGTGTCGCTCGCGTGGACAAGCCCGGCGAGCGAGTTGGCTTTGTTCGTGCCTTCTTCCGCAGCTTGCTTACTCTTTTCTTGCTGCCGCCAGCAATCACCGACTCGGATATGCGCGGCATGCACGACCGTGCCACTGGCACGGCCGTCATTTTGGGTTAGCGCTATAGCACCAACACGACCAGGACCTGGGCGAGAATAATCTTCATGATCATGGCCATTGGATACACCGTTGTGTATCCCATTGCCGGCAACTCGTTCTTGGCCTGGTCGTTGACGTATGAGAGCACTGCCGGGTGAGTCTGCAAGCCCGAGAGGATACCCGCAGTTTGGCCGAATGGAATCTTCAGCACACGGTGACCGACAATGAGGGTCAACAGTGCGGAGCTAAACGCGATGATGGCGGCAAGACCCAGAACTGTCAGTGATGCCGGGTCAGACAACGCAGCCTGGAATCCCTTACCGGCAGTGGTGCCGATACCTGCCAGGAACAGTGCTAGACCCATGGTGCGGAACGCCAGGTTGGCCGAGTAGGGGATAGGCCAGACCAACGGGCCAGTGCGACCGACAGCACCCAGAATCAGCGCCACAACCAGTGGACCACCAGCGGACCCCAGGGCGAGCGAGCTGCCGCCCGGAAGCGGAATCTTGATGAGACCCACCAAGACACCCAGCGTAAGCCCAAGGGTGAGGGGCAAGAGGTTGACGTCGGAAAGCTTCTTGTAGGAGTCGCCGAAGAACTTTGTTGCGTCCTTGATTTTCTCTGGCGGTGCAACCACGCGGACGCGATCACCAAGCTCTAGGCGCATGTTTGGCTCTGCGACGATGTCGTGGTCGCCGCGGCGAATACGCGTAATGATTATGCCGTCCATGCGAGTCTGAAGTTCCGCAATGGGTACACCGACCACGTCAGATGCAGAGACGAAGATGCGACGGAAGTCCAGGCGACCGTCGTGTGTCGGATCACCCGGCATAAGCTCGCCAATGTACTCGGCGGCACGAGCAATTTCTTCCTCTGTACCGACGACGGAAATAATATCGCCGACGGAGACAGTGTCACCCGGAGACGGAATGTAGAGGTGGCCCTTGTACTCAATGCGCGAAACCGTGATGTCCAAACCGAACTTCGACGGAAGGTCAGTGATGGAAGGCAGGTCGTCCTTGAGAATCTTGATGTCCCGAGTATGTAGCGGAAGCGCGGCGACACCTGCGTCAATAGCTTCCTGGTCGTGATCGACGCGGAAGACCTTCGACATAATACCGATAGAGGCAATCACTGCCAGCACGCCGATTGGGTAGGCCAGGGAGTAACCAATCACCGGCATATCGTGGGCAGCGGCCAGCTCGCCCTTATCCGAAATGAGGCTAGGAAGAGCATCGACGATTGCGGCCATAGCCGGGGTGTTGGTCAGGGCGCCTGTGAAGGCGCCTGCGCCCTCCACCGGGTCGATAGGCAAAAACTTGATCAGCAAGAAAGACTCGATAGTGACAACTGCGAGCACACCAATGCCGAACAGGTTGTGCTTGATACCGCGCGAGCGTAACGAGCTGAAGAACTCGGGGCCCGCCTCCAACCCGATGGTGTAGACGAATAATGCCAGGCCCACGATGTAAATCAACGGGGAGATTTGAATTTCCGGCTCAATAGTCGCGAGGATAAGGCCGACGAAGAGGACGGCAGCCACGCCAAGCTTGAAGCCGAAGATCTTGATCTGGCCAATTGCCAGGCCAAGAAACAAAATCACTAGAAGCGCTAAGAGTTCATTTTCAGCCAAGAGTTGCACATATCCCATGGTGGCACAACTAGCAGTAATCTTCATTAAGCATTGTTTCCAGCAAGGATACGACCTTTGCTGACAGCGTGATAAGTGAGAGCAATCACTTCAACAAGACATCAATAACTGTGTGTGAAGACATGGCTTTAGGCATCGTTTTAAAGCTTTAAAGCACAAAAAAAAGGGGGCCCGAAAGCCCCTTTTTTCTGCTTCAACCTAGATTGCCCCTCGGCGGGTTGCCCGAGCAACCGACCCTGGTGAAACCTAGCTAAAACCTCTAGTGCTTCTTGCCGCGATTGGCGGCACGGCGCGCACGACGGTTCATGCCGGCCTGTGGGTTAGCGCCCTTCGGCATTGGACCCTTGGGCATGTTCGCGCGCGCATCGCGAATACGGTCCATCGACTGGATGCGCTCATTCAGAGCGTTGGCCTGATCCTTATTCAGGTTGCGCGGCAAACGCATGAGTTCGCGCTGCAGCTTCTTCGGCGGGACCTGGCCCTCGTCGCTACCAGCAATCATGTCGTAAATCGGCGCTTCGCCCGCAATGCGTGCCAGCGACTTCTTCTCACGAGCAATCATCTGCTTGACGCGGTTCGGATCACCTTCACCGACCAGCACAACACCGGCGTTACCAATAACACGGTGAACAGCATCCATGTGCTGATTAGCGACAACACCGGTCTTGACGTGCCAGACATAGCCAACGCCCTGACGCATATTGTCCAGCGTCCACGCTGCAGCGCCGGCCTGGCCTTCCGCCTCTGTGTAGAAGGACGCCTCAAGACGCTTAGAGAAGATGTACATCGCGACCATAAAGCCGATCGAGATACCAATAATCGTCAGAATCCAGGGCCAGACTCCACCAATGAGCAGACCAAGCAGTAACAGCAGGATAATTGGACCGAAGAAGCCCAGCGCCATGTAAGGCACGAGCTTGTTGTCCCGCGAGCGCTGCAGCTTAAACGCCTGCCACATCTGGCTACGAGTCTGCTTACGCTGAGCGCGCTTGGCGGCGCGGTTCGCCTTCTTCATTTCTTTCGCATCATTGGTCGCCATAATCACCAACTTTAGGGCATGCGATGTAGTTTTAGGCAATAGACCGCGCCGTAGCGCCGTTTCGCTTTACGACGGCGCTGCGGCCGTCGGCCTCTAGGAAGCCGGAATAGTCGAAGTGACTGGCGTATCCTCCGATGCGCCATAGCGGTCGAGCAGAGTCGAGGCTTCCTGAAGCGCGAGGTTGTTGTCGTTGTCGTCGGCAAGCGCGGACAGATGCGCAGGCAGCTCCTGACCGCGGTGCGCCAGTGCGCGGGCGTAGAGCCGTCCAGCGCGGTAGGAAGAGCGGACCAGCGGGCCGGACATGACGCCGGCAAAGCCCATCTCTTCAGCGGTCTTGGAGAGCTTGACGAACTCCTCCGGCTTAACCCAACGTTCAATTGGATGGTGCAGTGGAGTGGGGCGGAGGTACTGAGTGATTGTCAGAATATCGCAGCCGGCATCGTGCAAATCTTGCATAGCGGAGATGATCTCGTCGTAGGATTCGCCCATGCCCAGGATGAGGTTGGACTTGGTAACTAGCCCAGCTTCGCGAGCGCGAGTGATGAGTTCCAAGGAACGCTCGTAGCGGAATGCGGGGCGGATGCGCTTGAAGATACGCGGCACCGTTTCCAAGTTGTGGGCGAAAACCTCGGGCTTGGCGTCGAATACCTGCTGTGCTGCAGATTCGTCGCCACGGAAGTCATCGACAAGGAGCTCGACTCCGGTATTCGGGTTGAGTTCGTGGATCTGGCGGCAGGTCTCAGCGTAGAGCCAGGATGCACCGTCGGGCAGATCGTCGCGGGCGACACCGGTGATAGTGGCGTAACGAAGACCCATCTCGCGGACGGATTCCGCAACACGACGCGGCTCATCCTTATCCAATGGGTCGGGCTTGGCTGAGTTAATCTGGCAGAAGTCGCAGCGGCGGGTGCACTTATCGCCGCCGATGAGGAAGGTGGCCTCGCGGTCTTCCCAACATTCGTGAATGTTCGGGCAGCCAGCCTCCTGACAGACCGTGTGCAAAGAGGCACCCGAGACACGGTTTTTCATGTCCTTGTAGCTGGGGCCCGGACGAACCTGGTTGCGAATCCACCGGGGCTTGTTCTCGATAGGGGTCTCGGCATTTCGTGCCTCGACGCGCAGTAACTTACGTCCTTCTGGCTTAACAGTCACAGTTTCATCCTACTCTTTTGTTGATGAGTACTCGAATATGCCGGTGGTGGAGTTGTGCTTCACCCGGTGTGGCAGGTCCTTCGTGGGGTCGGGCGCGGAGCCGAAGGAATGGTCGGCAACGGTCAAACGGCCTTCCAAAGCATCTTGCAAATCTGCCAGAAGCGGCTCTGTCATCTCTGACACGCTAACATTTCGGTCAAGCTCCCGGGATAGGGTGGTCACTCCAGCATCGGAGATGCCACACGGGATGATGTAGTTGTAGAACTCCATAGAGTTGTCGCAGTTCAGACTGAGTCCGTGCATGGTTACACCATGGGTCACGCGGATTCCCAGTGCCGCAATCTTTCGGTCGCTCAGTCCGTTTGATGCGGGAACCCATACCCCCGAGCGGCCATCGATGCGGCCAGCAGCCGCGATGCCGGCTCGGCGAACGGTTTGAATGAGGGCTTCTTCCAGTCTGCGGACGTAGTCCACCACATCGACCGGCTGAGCGAGCTTGATGATGGGATACATCACAAGCTGGCCCGGGCCGTGCCAGGTGATGCGGCCACCGCGGTCGACATCGACGACCGGCAACCCATTGGTAGGACGGTCCTCCGGCTGGGTGCGCTTTCCTGCTGTGTAAAGACTCGGGTGCTCAAGCACGAGAACCTGATCTGGAATTAGGTCTTTCGCACGCTTGGCAGCAAGGTCTGCCTGTAGGTGCCAGGTCTCTTCGTAGTCGACAAGGCCGAGATGTTGAATCTCGATGTCGGAGCTTGATTCCCGAATGGATTTATCTGCGCGAGTAAAAGGTTTTCTTGGGGCAGTCATGGTGGCCTATAGGATACGCCGAAACTCTGTAGGCCTCAGATTACTTGTTACTTGGATAGCGCCAAACTTACTTGGATAGCGCCAGACGTAAAAATACCCCGGTGGTCACTAGAAAGTGACCGCCGGGGTAAAAGTGGCGTGCTTTTGTGGGCTTAGCCGAAGACGACGCGGAGGATGGAAACGGTGATTGCCGAGATACCTGCAGCGGCCGGAAGGGTAATAACCCAGGCCAAACCAATCGGCTTCATCAGGTTCCAGTTAGCGGCACGGTTAACGATACCGACACCGAGAACGGCACCAATCAGAATGTGGGTGGAGGAAACCGGCAGACCCAGCAGGGAAGCAATCATAACGACCACAGCAGCGGAAAGCTCTGCGGCAAAACCCGATGCTGGGTGGATCTCAGTCAGGCCGGATCCGACGGTCTTGATAACGAAGCGGCCGATAAACCACAGACCGGAGATGAGAGCGACACCCATGGTGGTCATGACTGCCAGCGGGACGCCGGACTCGGAAGAGATCTCGTTGGTACGGAGAACATCCAGAATTGCCACGAACGGGCCAAGCGCGTTAGCGATGTCGTTCGAGCCGTGGGAGAAAGCGAACGCAGCAGCGGTGAAGACCTGCATCCAGCTGAACAGCAGGAAGGTGGAACGATCCAAATCCTGACGCTTCAAAGTACGCGCGAAGATGTAAACGGCAAGCCACACTGCGGTGGCGATCATGCCCATAATCAGGAAGTTGTCCAGGCTGGAAAGCCCTAGGTGAAGGTTCTTCAGACCCTTGAACAGCATCATCGCGGAGATGACAATAGAGCCCAGGGCTGCTAGACCCGGAACCCAAGCTTCCAGCGCACGGTGAGCGCGGACATCATCAACCTTGGATTCGATGTGGACGAGCTTGCGGAAGTACTCAGACTCCAGGTCATCCGGAGTCCAGTCGTTGTCACGCATCGTCGTAGCGTCGCGAAGCATCGCGTTGGTGTACGAGATCTGATCGTGCTCAGGGAGCTTT
Organism: Corynebacterium sp. MSK012; assembly: GCF_030232435.1. Classification (NCBI taxonomy): domain Bacteria; kingdom Bacillati; phylum Actinomycetota; class Actinomycetes; order Mycobacteriales; family Corynebacteriaceae; genus Corynebacterium; species Corynebacterium sp. MSK012. The sequence continues at coordinate 9,136 of NZ_JASPJU010000003.1, read as the reverse complement.
TCGAAGTCGTCGCGGTGCTGCGCCTTGAGGTCCGCCTTTTCCTGGTGGATGGCCTGCAGCTGCTTGGAAGCCTTGTCGTTGTAGACGAGAATCGAGTTCTTAATGCCGCCGAACAGGAGGAACGCGACCAAACCGCCGAGGAGCGGAGAGAGGACCCAGGAAACGGCGATCTGACCAATCTGATCCCACTGGACCATGCTCCAGCCACCCTTGCCGGTGATGAAACCGACCGTCAGTGCGGCACCGACGATACCGCCGACGATGGAGTGGGTAGTGGAGACTGGCCAACCCATGCGGGTGGCAACGAGGAGCCACACTGCCGCGCCGAGAAGCGCGGACATCATGATGAAGGCGAACTCCATCGGGTCCAAACCGTGGATTGCGTTCAGGTCCACAATGCCGGAACGGACGGTGTCAGTAACCTCGCCACCAGCGAGGACGGCGCCCGAAACCTCAAAGACTGAAGCGACAACAAGCGCCTGCTTCATGCTCAGGGTGCCGGCACCGACTGAAGTACCGAAGGAGTTAGCAACGTCGTTACCGCCGATGTTGAACGCCATGAAGACGGCGAACGCGATGGTAATCAGAAGGATTGCCGTATTTGCCTGCGGGCCCACAAAGTCATAAGCCCAGAAGACAAAAATTACGATGTTGATTGCGAGAAGCCCGCCGAAGAAGAGGTGCCACCACTTATCTGAGGAGCTCGATTGCTCAGATGATGTGGTCCCGGTCGACGAACTAGTATTCGCTGGAGCCGAGGACATGCTCCACCTTTCTAAGTTACGTACAGAGAGCAAAAATAGGCACGCCAAAGAAGCCTGCTGTCTAATGATTTCTTAGATTGGTAAAGGCTAATTGCTAACTAGGTGACGGCGAGGTTAACAAATAATGAATTTAATTATCGCTATCTTCAGCTCTCGTCGGTGTAGCTGAAAGCGATAGCCGGAACTGTGTGCGGGGGTGTGTGGTGTTCTCGCATTTCGGCAGGACAAAAAGTATGCGCATTTGCTACTTGCAGCTTTGCTTTCGGTTCGACCCTCCCGCTGTCTGCTAATGGCTTAACGGCGCAATAACAGCACGTTAATTCTTTGTGCCGATGGAGCCTTTGCTAGCTATGTGTGGCTACGTGAAATCTGAGCACTAGCCAAGAATAGGGGGCCTGCGCATTTGAAGGAATCGCTGATTAGGTTCACCTGCGGGACGAATGCGGCAAAAGAAATACCCGCGTCAGCCGCAAAGTGCGACTAACGCGGGCAGGGAAGAGGCAGAACCTCCTGCTAGCAAGCCAGCTAGATTCCCGCGGCGCTACTACCCCAGGAGGGGAGCAAGCTGCTTAGAGCTGCAGATCCGATTCGAAGTTAGCAACCTCGAGGCGGTCAACAACGGTCGTCATGAAGCGACCTGCATCAGCGCCGTCGATCAGGCGGTGATCGTAGGTAATTGGCAGGAAGACCATGGCGCGAATACCAATGGCATCTGCCTCATTCTCGGTGACGACTACTGCGCGCTTCTTAATCGCGCCGGTGCCGACCATTGCGGCCTGCGGCGGAACCAGAATCGGAGTGTCGGTCAGAGCGCCCTCGGAGCCGATGTTGGTAATGGTGAAGGTGCCGCCGGACAGGTCGTTCGGGGTCAGCTTGTTGTTGCGAGCGCGGTCTGCGATGTCCGCAATAGCAGCAGCCAGCTCCGGCAGGGACATATCCTGAGCGTTGTGGATGACCGGGGAGAGCAAACCACGCTCGGTATCGACAGCGATACCCAGGTTGACCTGCTCGTGGTAGGTAATCTCCTTGGTCTCTTCGTTCCAGGAAGCGTTGACGTTCGGGTGGCTGACCAGAGCCTCAACGATTGCCTTTGCAAAGAATGGCAGGAAGGTCAGCTTTGCGCCGTGCTTCTTCTCGAACTCAGCCTTCTTAGTAGCGCGCAAATCCCAGATGGCAGTCATATCGGCCTCGTGGACCTGGGTCAGCTGTGCGGAAGTCTGCAGAGACTCGAGGGTCTTGGCAGCGGTGATCTCGCGGATGCGGTTGACACGCTGGGTGGTGCCGCGCAGCTCAGCGAGCTCAGGGCGAACGCCCTTGGTGGACCAGTTGGAGCCGGACTCAGCAGTAGTCTCCTGGCCGCCCTCGGCAGCGCGCAGAACATCCTGCTTACGAATGCGGCCGCCGATTCCAGAGCCCTCGACCTTAGTCAGGTCAACGCCGTGCTTGTCAGCCAGCTTGCGGACCAGCGGGGTGACGTAAGGAACGTCCTTGTTAGCGGAAGGCTTGGATTCAGCCTTCGGAGCCTCAGCCTTCGGAGTCTCCTTCTTTGGCTCCGGCTTGGACTCTGCCTTTGGAGCTTCCTTCTTTGGCTCCGGCTTGGATTCAGCCTTTGGAGCTTCCTTCTTCGGTGCAGCCTTCTTTGGCTGGCCACTGCCAACGCGAGCGATGACCTCGCCGACGTCAACGGTGTCGTCTTCGTCGTAGAGGACCTCGAGCAGGGTGCCTGCGACTGGGGAAGGAATTTCGGTGTCGACCTTGTCGGTGGAAACCTCGAGCAGTGGCTCGTCGACCTCGACGGTGTCGCCGACCTTCTTCAGCCAGGTGGTGATGGTGCCTTCGGTGACGGATTCGCCGAGCTCCGGCATCTCAACGTCAGTAGCGTCGCCAGCGTCAACGTCAGTGGAGTCTTCCTCAGTCTCCTCGTTGGCCTTTACTGGCTCCTCGTCCTTCTCGACTGCGGCAGATGCCTCCTCGGCCTCTTCCTTGGCGGCCGGAGCAGTGTCTGCATCGCCAACGCGAGCGATGACCTCGCCGACGTCAACGGTGTCGTCTTCATCGTAGAGAACCTCGAGCAGGGTACCTGCGACCGGGGAAGGAATTTCGGTGTCGACCTTGTCGGTGGAAACCTCGAGCAACGGTTCGTCGACCTCGACGGTGTCGCCGACCTTCTTCAGCCAAGTGGTAATCGTGCCTTCGGTGACGGATTCGCCGAGCTCCGGCATCTCAACGTCAGTAGCGGAACCGGAGGCAGCCTTCGGTGCTTCCTTCTTTGGCTCTTCAGCGTCTTCCTTCGGAGCCTCTTCCTCGGTCTCCTCAGCGGAATCGTCAGCGCCTTCCGGCTCTTCGCCCGGCTCGCCGACCTTTGCGATGACCTCGCCAACATCGACGGTGTCGTCTTCTTCAAAGAGAATCTCGGTGAGAACACCGGCGACCGGAGATGGAATTTCGGTGTCGACCTTGTCGGTGGAAACCTCGAGCAACGGTTCGTCGACCTCGACGGTGTCGCCGACCTTCTTCAGCCAGGTGGTAATGGTGCCTTCGGTAACTGATTCACCGAGCTCCGGCATCTCAATAGAGGTCGCCATGTTTGTGCACTCCTCGAAAAGTTAAGAAATCTCGTTTTAAGACGGTTATTACAAATTAGCTTACAGGTTGAAAACTCTGCTTGCCCCGTGGGCTGCGCCCGCTTTCGACTGGTGCGTGGAATAGCTCATTCCAGCCAGGATTCCAGCCGGGCGGGGCGCAGTCGGATGACCGGCTACTTCGTTGCCAAATCCTCAATCACAGAGAACATCGTCCGAACCGGAACACCAGTGCCCCGCTTCGGGGTATAACCATACTCCCCGGTGGTGTTGAAGGCCGGACCGGCAACGTCGATGTGAACCCATTCAACATCCTCGCCAACGAATTCGCGCAGGTATGCAGCTGCAACACTCATACCGCCAAAGCGAGAGTTCGTGACATTCCGCAGGTCAGCCACCGGCGACTTCAGGGCCTCTGCTAGCTCAACTGGAATCGGCATTGCCCAACCATTTTCACCAATGCTCTGAGACAGCTCTGCAACACGGTCACGGAACTCGTCGTTACCCAGGACGCCCGGGGTGCGCTCGCCAAGAGCGACCAGCTGCGCACCGGTCAGGGTAGCGGTGTCAATCAGGTGAGTCGGCTTGTCTTCGCAGGCGCGGACAATGGCGTCTGCGAGTACGAGGCGGCCCTCAGCGTCGGTATTCAGAATCTCAATGGTCTTACCGCCGTACTGCGTAATGACGTCGCCCGGACGGTACGCCTTACCACCCGGCATGTTCTCCGCCATTGGAACAGTTGCGGTCACCGGGGTGGATACACCTAGGCGAGCAGCCAGGACGACTGTGGCAATAACAGCCGCAGCGCCGCCCATATCGGAGATCATGTTCTCCATGCTGGCGCCCGGCTTCAGCGAAATACCGCCAGTATCAAAGGTGATGCCCTTACCGACCAGGCCCAGCGAATTCTCTGCCGACTCATCGCCCTTCCAGATCAGGCGCACCAGGCGCGGCCCGCGCGAGGATCCACCACCCACGGCATTGAGGCCTCCGAAACCGCCGGCGCGCAGAGCGTCGTCGTCAAGCACCTCGACCTCGAGCCCCGCGTCACGGCCCAGCGCTGCAGCAGCGTCAGCAAACGTCTCGGGGTAGAGGTGCGACGATGCTGTATTGACGAAGTCACGCGCGGTGGCAACGGCATCTACAATTGCCGAAGCGCGCTTTACGACGTCGTCATCAGCGCCCAACACAACCACCTTCTGGGTGGCCTCGTTGCTTTCTTCGGTGCTCTTCTGACCGGAGTAAGCGTAAGCGCCCAGCGCAAAGCCCTCGGCTGCAGCCTGCGGATCGATGGCGCCGAGAGTGTTAAAGACCACCTTGGCCTTGGTCATACGGCGGGCAGCGGCGCCGCAGGCACGGCGGATGTCTTCCGCATCCAGGTCCTCAGAACCCACGCCAACGCCCGTGACACTGTCGACATCCAGGCCAGCAGGAGCCGGGATGGTGGTCACGGACTCGGCCTTAGCGCTGGCGGAGACTGCCTCAAAGGAGGCGAGCAGCTGCTCTGCAACCGAACCGATGGCCTCGGGTGCGACCAGCTCGAGACCATCCTCGCCGTCGATAAGCGCGACGAGAACCGCGTCGGCGTCCGCGGGCAGAGACTTGTCGGCAGCGATGACCACGCGAGTGCCGATAGCCGGCAGGTAGTTGGACAAAACTGCGGCGTTACGAGAAGCGCCGAGCTGTGCCGAATCATTGTTAGCGGGGACTGACATGTAGTTGCATCTCCTTGTAGTCGTACTATGTGGTACACCACCGTATCCCTATTTGCCGGTTCGTGTCCTTCACCCCTGGACAGCGGACTGACGAGCCAGCGCCACGACTATTGGAATGTACCCGCGCCTAGTGCCCGCGACGCTGACATTGCCCTGACTAACACGGTCTTTCGGGGGCGAGTATTGATACGACTCGATCCTCGACGGTTTAGGATGAAAGACATGTCTGCTTTGGAATTTGCAATCGAACGTAACCCGAATCCACTCTCTGATGCCGAGCGTGAGGAGATTCTGGGCAACCCTGGTTTTGGTAAGCACTTCACCGACCACATGGTCCGAATTGACTGGACTGCAGACAAGGGCTGGCATGACGCCAAGCTGCAGGCATACGGTTCGATTGAAATGCAGCCGTCTTCTTCGGTCCTGCATTACGGGCAGTCGATTTTTGAGGGCCTGAAGGCGTATCGCATGCCGGATGGTTCCATTGTTACTTTCCGCCCGGAGCAGAACGCCCGTCGCTTCCAGCGCTCCGCTGACCGCATTGCAATGCCGCAGCTGCCGGAGGAGACCTTCCTCGAGGCAATCCGCCTGCTGGTTGAAGCCGATGCAGCATGGGTGCCGCCAGCTGGTGGCGAAGAATCCCTGTACCTGCGTCCAATCATGTTCTCCACCGAGAGCACCCTGGGCGTGCACCCGTCGAACTCTTACACCTTCCTGCTCATCGCTTCACCTGCCGGCGCGTACTTCTCCGGTGGCATTAACCCGGTGACCGTGTGGATCTCCCACGAGTACGTGCGTGCCGCGCCGGGCGGCACCGGTGCTGCGAAGTTCGCAGGTAACTACGCAGCTTCGCTGGCGGCTCAGCAGCAGGCAGAGGAAAAGGGCTGCGACCAGGTTGTGTGGCTGGACGCTGTCGAGCGCAAGTACATCGAGGAGATGGGCGGCATGAACCTGGCGTTCATCTACCCGGATGAGAATGCTGACGCTGGTGTTCGGCTGGTGACTCCAGAGCTGTCTGGTTCGCTGCTGCCGGGCATTACTCGGGCATCGCTGCTGCAGGCTGCTCAGGATCTGGGCATGAATGTCGAGGAGCGTCGCATTTCCACCGAGGAGTGGAAGGATGATGCCACTTCCGGTGTCATGAGCGAGGCGTTCGCCTGCGGTACCGCTGCAGTCATCACCCCGGTCGGTTTTGTGAAGTCCGCTGAGGGCGAGTTCGAGATCAACGGTGGCGAGACCGGCGAGTGGACCATGAAGCTGCGCGAGCGCCTGACCGGTATCCAGCACGGCGAGGTTGAGGACACCCACGGTTGGATTTACAAGCTCGTTGAGGCTTAGTTTCGGCGTAGGTTGGCAAAGAATAATTTAATAGTGGTTACGAGAATTAGTACTTTCGCAGCCCCTGTTCAGTATTCGCTGTTCAGGGGCTGCGTTTTTGCTTTGCTGGCTCCCCAACGGCTGTGCGATTTTCTCATGGTTCATGAATTGTTCAGGCGGCATTTGTTTAGCCGTTAAAAACACCTCTAGCGTGACCGGGGTCACTGTGAAAAACTACCAACACGATTGATTTTTGTAGTTGGGAAAACAGTTTGAGGCGCTGTGATGGTGGTAGTTCAAGACTTTTTTAAAGATAGTTTTTCGTCAAGTAGTTCAAAGCGCCTAAGGGTAACCATCGTTGTCACTCTGTTGTTGGCTGCGTGGACGATTGGGTTTAGTGCGATTCCGGCTCCGGTGGCGGCAGCCCAAGATTCGCCTTCGCCGTCCGGGGTGGAACAGCCCGCTCCTACGGGCGAAGGGGGTACGGGCGAAGCAAAAGCAGAGCTAATCATGGATCTGTCTGGTTCGATGCTTGCCGACGACGCCGGAGGCACCCGCCTCGATGCGGCAAAGCGCGCATCCACGGAGCTGATTGACTCCCTCCCGGATGATGCGCTGCTTGGCATGCTGGTTTATGGCCAGCGCGAATCCAGTGATGAATCCAACCGCGAACGTGGTTGCCAGGACATCGAGGTGCTGTCGCCTGTCCAAAAGGTCGACAAAGAAGGCCTGAAGAGCAGGATTGCCGGGTTGGAAGCTCAGGGCTATACGCCGATCGGCAATGCACTGCGTAAGGCGGCTGATGAGCTTGGCTCAGACGGTGAGCGGTCAATTATTTTGGTCTCTGACGGTATCGACACCTGCGCGCCGCCACCGGTGTGTGAGGTTGCGAAAGAATTGGCGGGGCAGGGTGTTGGCCTGACGATTCACACCGTGGGATTCAAGGTCGATGAAGAGGCTCGCGCTGAGCTTGAGTGTGTTGCGCAGGCAACTGGCGGTCAAAGCATGACTGCGGACGATGCCACCCAGCTCGCAGACCACATGAAGTTCTTAACTCAGCGGTCAGTGCAGGGCTACGAAACCACGGGTACTCCTTTCGAGTTCTCCGAGACTAAGGAGGGCGCGAAATGGCTCGGCGAGGGCAAGTACCAGACGACGCTAGTGCCAGAGGTTGCCCAGCACGATCGCACCCCGCTCTACTACCGAATCGCGGTGCCGAAGGGACACAACGCGATTGTTACCTCAAAGGTGTTAGCGAATATCGATGCTGAGGGTAAGGGCCAGCAGGATGTCCGAACTGAAGTTGACGAAATCATCAATGAAACTGGCGGAAAATGCCAGGACGACGGTCGTATGGGGTCGCTGACTGGCGCCGAAGCTAGTGCCGATTCGTGGACTCCAACTTCGGCCGATGCAAGCGTTCTTGCATGGGATAGTGACCGCATCGAATCCAGTTGCGATCAAACCAAGTGGCTCGTCGCAAATAACGTGTGGGTCTATGACGGTGATTCAGTAGCGGACTATCGTGATGAACCGGTGAAGGTCGAGGTTAGCGTCCAGTTTGAGCCAGTCCTGAAGAAGCAGGATGCTGACAAACTAAATGAGGGGCGGTCTTCTTCGACCGGCGACAAAGCCTACAAAAAGGCCACTTTTGGAGAGGCCAAGCCCGTAAACGGTGGCAATAACGCAGCCCAAGCGCCGGAAGTTAAATCTGGGGATAACATCTCTGACACAATCGTGCCCGGTGAACAGAAGTTCTACAAGATCCCTGTCGAGTGGGGTCAGCGACCAGTGATTGCTGCCCGCACTGGAAATTCGGAGCGCGATAATGCCGATTCCATGGGAGTTGCGCTGTTGAATCCATTCGAGGTTTCCGTGGCGGATGGAACAATGCACTTTTATCAGGATTCCGAGGACCTGAACTTGTCAACAGATCGTCCGGTCGAATACAACAACCGAGAATCTAATGTTGGAGGACGACCTGTAGCCAACGCCGGCTACTACTACGCGACTGTCCGAATGGCTAACTATCGCCCGGATGAAGAGGTCAGTGGCATCGATCAGCCGTTCCAGCTCGCATTCCTCCTGGACAACAAGCCAACTAAGGGGCCTGACTGGCGACCGACTGACAAGAACGGCCCGACTCCATCCGATAAGCCGATTCTGGCCAAGGGAGAGCCGGAACAGGAATCGTCAAAGGACTCGTCAGAAGATGCGTCGAATGAATCTGACTCCTCGGATACGGATTCTCAGGCATCCGCATCCTCGTCGGACATGGAAGATGAGGGCATGAGCCCGTTGGTCATTGGCACCGTTGTAGCAGTGGTCGCCGTGTTTATCGGCATTGCCGGCGCGATCGTCTACCAGAACAAGAAGCGCAAGGAGTAGACAAACCGTAAGATCAGGAAGTTCCTGAGCAAGGGGGGCAGGGTGGGGAAGGCAGCAAAAGTGTGTCCGCCTGGCGTATCGCTGGCGGGCACATTTTTTGCTACTTAGCCGCAAGAACTGACAACTCCAAGAATTATGGGCTGCAGATGTGAAACTGTGTGAGTTTATGACACTTTCATGCCATTTTTCAGGCCATTTTTGACATAAACGCAGTCAGTAACTCGGATCGACCCACCGCCGCCAGCCATAATCGCAGTCACTAGCCCCTACTGAACCCAAACCCCACTGAACCCAGGGTTAAGTAAAGAAAAGTGTGTCCGCATGCCACCATAACCCCAGACCACACACCACAAATCACCAAAGAATAGCT